>NZ_CP013862.1:964571-1286094 GCF_001307805.1 Lentibacillus amyloliquefaciens
GTTAAGTTGTCTTTTGCCGGGAGTTCATTTTGAATGATCGACCCTTGGATGTGTTCGTCTCCCGGGGAGTATAATAGCATACTGACACTGGATTTGCCGTCGCGGCCCGCTCTTCCTGTCTCCTGGAGAAAAGACTCAATTTGCAATGGAAAGTGGTAGTGCAGAATCAGCCGTATATCCCGCTTATTGATCCCCATTCCAAACGCGCTTGTACAACAGATGATGTCAAGTTGTCCATTCATGAATTGCTGCTGAATTATAATCCTGTCTATCTGCTCCATATCCCCATGATAGAATGCCACTCGCTGGAAAGAAAGTTGTCCTGATATGTATGCAGCAATTTCTTCTGCTTTTCGCTTACTGGAAAAATAAATGAGTGTTGGAACTCTGTTTTTCCTTAAGATGTCCATCATGAAGTTTCTTTTCTCATTGTCATTATTAACCTTTTCCACCATAAACGTTATATTATCCCTGTCCATCGGATAAATATGACTGATAATATCAGGCTTTTCCAATGAACTTATGATATCATGCTGTACTTCCTTGGTTGCTGTCGCACTGAGTGCCAATAAAGGGGGGTTGTTCAGTTTTTTCAATACAGTGCCAAGTCTTAAATAGTCCGGTCTGAATTCATGCCCCCACTGTGAAATGCAATGTGCTTCATCTATGACGAATAATGAAATCCTGACGTTTTTCAGCTGCCCAATCACTTCATTTTGTTGAAGAAGTTCCGGGGACAGATAAATTAATTTAAACTGATCCAATCGATTGAAAACGTCGGTCTTCTCATCTGGTCTCATAAAACTGTTTAATGCCACAACATCTTTAAATCCTGCTGCTTTCAGCTGTTTAACCTGGTCCTCCATTAAAGAGATTAACGGGGAAACGACAATAGTGAGACCATTAAGGATCGTTGCAGGCAACTGATAGCACAATGATTTCCCCGAACCAGTCGGCAATATACCCAATACATCGTGTCCCTCTATAACATCTTCTATAATTTCTTTCTGACCTTCCCGGAAGGAATCAATATAAAATTGCTGTTTCAATTGTTTTTTTAAGTTTTCTTTAATCAAAGCACTCACCTTGCTATGTGATTTTATCAGTTGCTAAAACGAGTCTAATTTGAAAATAACTGATGGTTTCATCCGCGTTCTGCTTGATGTCCTTTAGTTTATAGGAATTGGTCTTTTTGATAGCTGTACGAATTTCATCCTGCTCGTCCGGATTCACATATTGCCCCAGCGGGAAAAATGTATCGTATAATGCGATTTCGACCATGTGGTCATAGATTGTATTCAGTTTTAACCGTCGTATGGCTGCGATATCTTCTGCAGCGTAGCCTCTATCCATAAAGTTTTTCGTTTTATTTGCTGAATTCGTTAATTTAGCTTCATCTGGCAAGTCCTGCAAAAATTGCATAAAAAGCGGGTTCATGCTTTCATTTTGGCTGATAAGCATCAGCATGCGATGAATGAGAGATGTCCTGATTAAAGGAACATCCACCTTCTCCAGTCCATATCGTTCAGCAAGCTGAAAACTGCTCATCCCATAATGATTGTAACCTGTCAGGCTATCAACAAAGATGTTTGCTTCTTTTTTGTGAAAATGCTCCAGCAATTGAAATAGTTCACCATAGAGCTGATTTAAAAATGAAGACTTGTTATTCTTCCATAAGTGATATTGTTTTTTAACCCACTCCGTCACTGCTGTTTTATCTATCACCGGAATAAAATTAAAATAGTGCTGCTTGCTGTTTGTCATTGTTTGAATCATCAGAATGAGCCGCTCCCAGAAAACAGGCGCGTGACGGCAGTACTCCATGCCATTAAAGTAATGATCCGGTATATTTCCGGCGTGCTGTTTGAGCCAGCTGTTCCCTTTGCTTGTCGGTATGGCGGTATTCTCTTGTGAGAGTAAAAGAGTATCATTTTTAATCAAATGGTGTATGCGTGCGTCAAAGTCCTGTTTCAATAAAGTGGGATAAATTCCATAAAAATGATTCAACTCATAAATATGAGCATCCTGAACTGTTTGAATTGAACGTTTTCCTTTTAATAAATGAAAGACAGCTGAAGTGCTCCGGTCACCGCGAAATTTGGAACAGCATGAAAGGATGATATAATTAAAGAGCAATGTCTAAAACTCCTTTAACAAAATAATGGCATGCCACTTATTTGTCTGTTATCTCAATCATAACACGTTAGACAGAAGTTGAAATGTAAAAGATACCGTTTTACAATTAATTGTATGGAGCGGGTGAAAGTTCTCGAGCACTGGAGGCAAATTTATGGCTAAATATACAATTATAGATCAGGAAACTTGTATTGCCTGCGGGGCATGCGGCACTACAGCACCAGATATATATGATTATAACGATGAGGCTTTGGCTTACGCCGTTTTGGATGAGAATGAAGGGGCTCGTGAAGTTCCTGGAGAATTGGAAGATGATGTATTAGATGCTTTTGAAGGCTGTCCGACAGATTCGGTTAAAGTTGCTGACAAACCTTTTCATGGTGACCCGCTGAAATTTGAAACATGATAAGCTATGCCGGCTCACAATTTTCCTTCCTCATCTTTCCTGATGACTGAAACAGGTTTTGTTTTCTTCCTGAACAAATTAGACCGATATTTATCCGCAAAACCTCAGTAATTTTCAGCTGATGTTTTGCAGATAAAAACGGTTATTGGCATATTTTATAAAGAAGTGACTGATAATTGGATAGAGAAGGATTATAAATACGGCATTACCGAGGGCATGATTCGTATCGAACGGAAGCCCTGTTAGATAATATGGCCAAAATTTACCCGCGATTGAGTAAGTCGTCAACGAAATGATAAACCCGTATAAGTAACCGCTGAACACTGCGAAAAGGACAATCGCATAAACAGGAATTTTTTTGAAACATTTTCCAATCAAGCCGCTTAATACTCCGATTAAGACCCAGGCGATGACTTGCCAGATTGTCCATATTCCCATACCAAGCAGCATATTTGATAGAAATGTCGTTAACAGGCCAAGTATTGCGGCAGCTACCGGGCCAAGCAGCAGACCACAAATGATAACCAATGACGTGACCGGCTGGACATTCGGAAGAAATACAAATAAACTTCGCCCGACAACAGCAAGTGCCGCCAATAAAGCCAGCAACGTCAGTTTATATGTGTTCATCCAACTATTCCCAGGCCTGAAAGTCAAATGTTACTTCATCGCCAGGTGACAATTCATATTCAGCGGCACCTACATTAGCCATTTCACCATTAACTTCGAAAATCCACGACTTATCTTCCCCTTCCTCAGCGGAAACCCGTTCAATTGAGGTTATAAACTGGTCATCTTGTGCAGTCTCTACATAAAAGTTTTCCTTCATGACATCCATTAAAATAGCGCCTTCTTCAACCTCAATTTCCTGTTCGTCTATATATTCACTGCCATTATCTTTGCTGATTGTAATGCGAACTTCGTTTTCACCAAGTTCACCTTCAGTATTATTTTCTTCTTCAGCAGTTTGTGTGCTGCTTTCATTTGATTCAGATTGCTCTTCCCCGCCTGCGCCACAGCCTGCTAACAATCCAATTACAATCAAAATCGATGCGATGTATAAAAACCATTTATTCATGTCTGGTTCCTCCTGTATTTGTTTTTTTAAGGATAATTGCATGATGGACTCATAAAAACAATAATAAAAACGTATAGACCACGAAAAAGCTGACCTCCTTCAGAGGTCAGCTTGCAAAGACAATCGAAATATACATACGTCATTTATTCAATAACTTTTCGGTTGCCCCAATCGCTTAAATTCCCCGAAGCATTGAAACATCGACATTGGCAGGTCTACTGACTTGTGATTTCATCCTACTTTAAGCCCTTCCCATATGGATTCTTCCATATAGTGGTTAATGCTTATTTCGCTTATCACTCACAGTTGCGAGGACAGTTCCAGAATTTCACTGGATTCCCTTTTAAGCAAAATACACCAAAATCTTCGTCTTATTTAAAATGTCAAAATAATACTATCATAGTCCCGTTACTTTTTCCAATATAAATTTAGCGAACATTCTTATTGCCCATTTATCGGAATTCTGATTTCGAACATCGTCCCCTCATCTATTCTACTGTTAACGGTAATCGTTCCTTCATGTGCCTCAACGATATTTTTAGCGATGGCAAGCCCTAAACCTGTCCCTTTTTTCTTTTCATTTTTAGCACGTGATTTATCCGCTTTATAGAATCGCTCGAAGATGAACGGTATATCTTCTTCAGGTATGCCGCTACCATTATCTTCTATGGAGATATACAATTCTTTTCCTGTCGTTCCGGCAACCACTTTCACATAGCCATTTTCTTTCGTGTGTCTGATGGCGTTATCAATCAAGTTAGTAAACAACTGTTCGATGCGGTCTGCATCAATTGAAATAGTGGAGACTGACAGATTTGTCTCAGAAATTAATTGCACATGACTTTCTTCAGCCATTCCCCCGAACTTTTTGATAATCCGTTCAATATATGATTTCACTTCAATATTTTCTTTATTTAGCTGTGTATGTCCTGCTTCCATGCGGGTCAAATCCAATAATTCATTGACGAGCCTTCCCATCCGGAATGATTCCTCATGGATAATTTGAGCCAGTTCGTTTTTCTCTTCTTTTGACTCAGCTACATCGTCGATTATTGCTTCACTGTATCCCTGCAGCATTGAAATCGGTGTTCGCAATTCATGCGAGACATTGGCAATAAAATCTTTACGCATCTTATCCATTTGTCTTTCTTCGGTCATATCACGGATGACTGCAACTGCTCCACGAATGTAAGTCTGATCATACAACGGCGTCATAATCATGACCCATGTACGCCCTTGACTGTCAATCTCACGGATAACTTCTTTTTCATCTTGAATAACACTTCTTAAAATATCGTTCAATGGTTCAGGCGTTTTATGATTACCACCATTCACTTCCAGACCTTTGTCATAATAAAGGTTTTGAATAAATTGTTCTGCAGGCGGATTTGTTACAAGCATGTCACCATTCCGATTTAATGTAATGACACCATCAGCCATTGAACTGACGATACTTGAGATTTGCTCCTTTTCCTGCCTTAATGCATTGATATGAAATTTAAGCTGTCTTCCCATTCTGTTAAAAGCTATCGCTAATTCACCAATCTCGTCATGCGTCAGAATAGGGACTTTCGTATTGAATTCACCCCGTGTTAAGTCAAGAACTGCCTCGCGCATCTTAATAAGTGGCGATGTGATCCGTGTTGACAGAAAGAATGCGAAAATAACTGTCAAAATGATAGCGATCCCGGCAGCCAGTAAGATTATTTTAGTTGTTTCAGCTTTCGTTTGATTCAGAATATCCAGTGATTGATAGATGAACACAGCTCCGCCCTGATTTATCGGTGTTCCGACAATCATCGCCTCCACGCTGGAGTTTGGCAGGGTGGTTTCTTTTTTAACATTTTCACCATTCGTAAATACGGTCATTAAATCTTCATCTGTACGCAGCCAGTCAGGATTCAGCTCATTTAACCCATCATCTGTACTGCCAGATACGCGGAAGGTTCCATCACCATAAACGACTGCAATACGGCTTACCGGATCTTTAACCAATTGAGCATTTTCAAATGCCAATTCCTGATCATCATGCTGTTCCACCATATCAGACACTTTTGTGGCTGTCTGCATCATATCATTCTCGGCTTCATTGACATGGAATGTTTCAAAAAATTCAAGCAATAAAATAGTCAGAATAAATAATACAAAAGAAACTAGCAATAATATCGTTATTGCTAGCTTACCTACTACACTGCGCCAGAACATTATGCATCATCTACCTCAAATTTATATCCGACACCCCAGACAGTCACAATCATTTCTGCAGCCTGCTTGGATACATGATTCAGTTTTTCCCGAAGTCTTTTCACGTGCGTATCAACGGTTCTTAAATCGCCAAAAAATTCATATTCCCACACTTCCTTAAGCAGCACTTCTCTGCTGAACACTTTATCCGGGGCTTCAGCAAGGAAACATAACAACTCATATTCTTTCGGTGTCAGACTCACTTCGCTGCCCTCAGATGTTACCCGATGTGCATCGTAGTCTATGGTTAAATAGGGAAAAACAATTAAATTTTTTGTTGGTTTCTCTGCTTCATTATACTTGCTGGAAGTAACTCTTCTTAACACGGCTTTGACACGCAATACGACTTCTCGAGGACTGAACGGTTTAACAATATAGTCATCTGTTCCGACTTCAAACCCTTGAACGCGATTTGATTCCTCTCCTTTTGCCGTAAGCATGATAATTGGCGTGTTTTTTTCTTTGCGTAACTCTTTTGTCATTTCAATACCGTCCATCTCGGGCATCATAATATCAAGCAAAATGACATCATAGTCTGCAGCCAATGCGAGGCCTAAAGCCTCTTGTCCATCTGCCGCCTCCTCAACAAGAAAATCTTCTTTTTCAAGATACATGCGTACTAATCTGCGGATACGGTCTTCATCATCTACTACAAGTATTTTTGGATTTTCCTCCATCCAGACTCTCCCCCCAATGCTCAGATTCAAGTGTCGTTATCGTTCATCCGGCGCTTTGTTCACTATGCATAGGAGTGAAGTCCTGCTAAAATCAGGTTCACTGCAATCAGGTTGAACATGATAATCGCAAAACCTACAACAGCAAGCCAGGCCGATTTTTCACCATGCCAACCTCTCGATAAACGCAAATGAAGGAATGCGGCATAGAAAAACCATGTTACCAGGGCCCAAACTTCTTTGGGATCCCAGCCCCAAAAACGGTCCCAGGCAATCTGTGCCCAAATCGATGCAAATATTAAGCCTCCCAAAGTAAATACCGGAAAACCGATAGCAACTGCTCGATAAGATACTTCATCCAGCATATCAGGTTTTGCTTTTTTCAGGAAGGGCTGAATAGCTGCTCCAATTCGTTTTCGCAGAATCAGCCGGAGTAAACCGTATAATACCAGTCCGGTCAGCACTGACCAAATAAGTGTATTGAATTTGCGCGCAGCATCAACACCTTGCATCCATCCCGGAGCAGCAAATAATGGTTCCATCCGGTCGCCTGTCAATAATTCTCCTTCATTCGGGCCGGCAATCGGCGGTAAATGGTAATCGGTTGTCATCGTCTGTCCATTAGCTGCTGAGTACTCGAATTCCGCACTGTAGCCCGATATGTTAAACGCTGCCGATATCAGACTGAATCCGACAAAAATAAACAGACCAATCAAGATGACTTCAAGCCATGTGGTGCGTTTCGTCCTGACTGTTTGATCGATTTGCCTGATCAAATAGATGAGTCCGGCTACAAAGCTGATCGACAATATGGCCTCGCCTAAGGCAACGGTTGTAACGTGTATATACAACCAGTTACTTTGCAATGACGGGACCAATGGCGCAATTTCGGTCGGGAATACACTTGCAAACGCAATCACAATCATAGCAATCGGAAGGGCAAACAATCCCAATATATTTAACTTATAGATAAAGTAAATGATAATAAACGCAAATACCAATCCCATGCCAAAAAACGTCATAAATTCAAACATGTTACTGACGGGGGCATGTCCGCTCGCTATCCATCTTGTAATAAAGTATACAATCTGGGCCAGAAAACCGATGATAGTGAGCGTAATTCCAATTTTACCGCTTATACCTTCCTTGGTTTTTTTATTTTTTTGCCTGATTGTCGCGCCAAAGAATAAGGTGGCAATTAAATACAGGACGAATGCTGCATAGAGCATTGTGCTGCTTATATTTACTAAAGAATCCATTTATATCCTCCTTCAGCTGTGCCATTTCAGCTATTCAAGTTCCTGCTGATCGTCAACCATTTTCACATTGGTGTCTTCTATTGCATATTCAATATCCTTCTTAAGTCCAAACCAGTTTTTATTGGTATGACCGGCCAGTATGATACCTTCATCTTCAGGATTCAGCCATATTCTCCGATGCTGCCAGTACATCCCTTGAATAACACCAATCATGAAGATAGCTGCTCCAATTATAAAGAATGGCAACGTATGATCCACCCTCACGGTCAACCCGCTCGCGTAACGCGTGTCAAAATCCTGGACACCCAGTTTATAATCGTTTTCTCCTGATGCGTCAACGTTTCTGCCAATTCCAACAAAACTCATTTCAGGTTCTTCATTATCAGGAGGATGGACAGTAAACACAAAAGCAGGATTTCTTGGATAATTCGTTTTGGATCTTGGCTCTCCTTCGTCAAGCTCATAATCCGGATAGTATTGGCTGAGAACAACCCGGAAGCCATTATCAAGCGTATATTCGTCTTTAGGGTCTGTCAAATCTACTTGAAATTCACCGAGTGATGTTTCCTCAGAATCATTTGTTTCATGTATTTTAAATGACATGCTTTCAAATTCATTCTGTTGATAACCGGCTTGGTACAGCGTATAGCCATCAAATTTCAATGGATGATTCATACGTATTTCTTCTTCAGTGACTTTTTCCAGTTCCGGTTCAGCCCCTGCAATATTTTCACCGGTCTCTTTATAAATGACGGCGTTTGTCTGAAAGTTTTTTTCGACCATGCCCTCTTGCTGAATTGCTTCCTGGAACCGTTCATCATTTTCATCATACGTTTCTAAAATAAATTCCTTGTTTTCAATGTGATATTCACTGTCTGTTCCAGGGATAACGGTCGTTTCGCCTTCCCGAACCCAGACATATTCATCCATATACATAAACGGAGTCATACGAAGCAGTGCTGCAATTAGAATGATAATCAGACCAATATGGTTGACGTATGGACCCCACCGTGAAAATCGTCCCTTTTCCGCCAGTATGTGGCCTTTTTCTTCACGTATTTTATAATGCTTTTTCTTTAGCTTGGAGACAACTGCTGATTTATCGTCATCTGTTATTTGGTCGGTTTTGCTAAACAGACGCTGCCGTTTCAGAAACTGGGCATGACGCCTTGGTTTTTGACGTTTTAATGCTTTAAACAAAGGGACAAATCGATCAATACTGCAAATAACAAGTGAAATACCGATTAGTGCAATCAGCAGCAAGTACCACCAGGAACTGTACAGATTATGAAAACCAAGTTGGTAATATATCTGCCCCATAATACCATACGTCGCTTCATAATAAACAGACGGGTCACGATTGGCTGCCCCTGCCGGTATGTATTGTTCCTGCGGGAAGATGGTTCCGGCACCTGAGGCCAGCAGTGCAAGGACAATCAGCCAAACGCCAACTTTGACAGAAGAAAAGAAATTCCATATTTTATCAACAATCGATTTATTATAAGTCTGTGATCTGCGGGCACTTCCTTCATAACGCATATTTAACAGTTTCCGCTGATCGTTACCATCAATATGCTGGTTTTCTTCCACCGGTTTGCCGCATGCTTCACAGAGGACGGTACCCTCAGGATTAACATGCCCGCACTCACACTTTATTTTTTGCATTCATATCCCTCACAATTGGTGCAGTCGCAACATCTATTGTTCCGGCTGTATCTGCTGCAGATAACCTTCTATTTTATCAAGCGTCAGTCCGCCCTCTACCACTTCAACGATTTCCCTCTCAGGGTTGATAAAGAATGTTGTCGGCAAAGGTCCCACTTGATAAGTGTTCATGACTTCTTCATTTGAATCATACGGCACAGGGAAAGTCAAATCATATTTATTAATAAACCGGTCCACAACAAATTGAGTTGTATCAAGATTGACTGCGATTATTTCCACGCCTTTTTCCTTATATTCCGGATAGAGTGATTCCATATAGGGCATCTCATCTTCACATGGTTCACACCATGTCCCCCAAAAATTCAACATGACACCCTTTCCCTCCAGTTCGCTTAACTGAATGGTTTCTTTCTCGTTATTCTTATTAATTTGTTCAAGCTTAAAATCCGGGGCTTGTGTGCCTGCTCTGACTTCTGTTTGATCTTTCGTAAAGTTGGATGCTAAAGCGTATATAACTGCAACTAGCAAGACAGCCAATACAACCGTCCTGAAAATAAGACGCTGTTTTTTCTTATGCTGTTTGTTGCCTTTTGCCACTGGTCCACTCATTGGTTGCTCACTCCCAAGGCTATTATATCATGTAAGCAATAAGTTAAATTTGTCTATTGTTTAACAATTTAATCACTCGCCAATAAACGCATTTTTTTTACTTCATGCGGAGTAAGTGCCCGGGAGTCTCCGGGCTGCATATGATTAAGCGTCAATAGACCATATTTTTCCCGTTTCAGTTTGGAAACAGGATAGCCTAACACATCCATCATCCGTCTGATATGTCTGTTTTTTCCCTCATGCAGGGTCATTTCGACGATCATTGTGTTCTTTTGCCTGTTGACTTCTAAAATGTTGTAATTAACAATTTTTAACAGATCATCTCCTTCACGAACACCTTTCCGCAGTTTATTAAGTTCGCGCTTGTCGGGTATCCCCTTAATTTTTGCCACATAGACTTTATCGATGCCATAGCTTGGATGCATCAGTAAATTGGCAAAATCCCCGTCATTTGTTAAAAGAAGAATCCCTGATGTATCATAATCAAGCCTGCCGATTGGGTAAATGCGCTCGTCTACTTCACCCAGATAATCTGTTACGACTTTTCTGCCTTTATCGTCATGAATGCTTGAAATGACACCCCGTGGTTTATAAAGCATATAATATACAGGTTCTTCCTTTTCAAGAAGGACTCCATTTACTTCAAGATCATCCTGTGGCGATACTTTTGTTCCCAGTTCGGTCACTATTTTTTTGTTAACTTTCACTTTGCCTTCCGTAATTAGCTTTTCTGCTTTTCTCCGGGAAGTCACTCCGCTTTGAGCAATTACTTTTTGAAGTCGTTCTTTTGAATTTGTCATTTTATCACCATATTTTTTTATTCTTTTCATAATAGAAGCGTTAACCATATGTTAACGCTTATCTGAGAAGTTTATCCAAAAATTAACGTTACGATGATTACCGAAGCAATTATACCAACAAGATCAGCTAATAGTCCAACTTTAAGTGCGTATTTCATTTTTTTGATCCCGACCGCCCCGAAATAAATCGTCAAGATGTATAAAGTGGTGTCTGTACTCCCTTGCATAGTTGAGGCCAATCTGCCGATAAACGAATCCGGGCCGTGTGTTCCGATGATTTCTGTTGTCATACCCAATGCAGCTGTACCCGAAATTGGCCTGACCATCGCTAATGGTATGATTTCCGGCGGGACACCGATGAAAATAAGAAAAGGTGAAATTAGTTCAATAAATGCATTAAGGGCACCTGAACTTCGTAAAATTGAAATGGCTACAATCATCCCTACTAAAAAAGGAAGCAAGGAAAATGCCATTTTGACACCATCTTTTCCTCCTTCCACAAACATTTCATATGTTGGTACACGTCTCCAGGTGGCCACAAACAGCACAATCAGAATAAAACACGGGATCAGCCAGGTGCTGAGTGTTGTGAGAATACTCATGTCTTTGTCCTCCTGAGGTCTCTGTAATAAAAAATACGGTCAATGATTAATGCGCATATTGATGAAATAAGTGTGGCAATCATCGTTGTACCAACAATTTCAGTCGGAGAAACAGAATCGTATTGCATCCTTATTGATATAACTGTCGTTGGGATGATCGTTAAACTGGATGTATTTATTGCCAAAAAAGTAATCATTGAACGTGAAGCAGTGTCGGTTCCACTTAATTCCTTCATCTGTTCCATTGCCTTAATCCCCATTGGAGTGGCAGCATTTCCCAGGCCAAAAATATTAGCGGTAATATTTGATAATATATAGCCCATTGCCGGATGGTCCTTTGGTATTTCCGGAAATATTTTAATAATAACCGGTCTGAATACTTTGGCTAGAAAACTTAAAATACCGGCTTCTTCTGCAACTTTCATAATCCCAAGCCAAAAAACAAGTATGCTGATCAGACCGATTGATAACGTAACAGCTTCTTCTGCACTTTCAAATAAAGCTTGATTAACGTCGTCCATCGTTCCATTGAACATAGCATAAACAATGCCGATTCCAGCCATTAAAGCCCATATGATGTTAACCATTTGGAACAAACCCTGTCATTCGCAAATAAACTGACACGATATCGCTTAATAAATCCGATTTGTCCCGCTCAGAGTAAATCGGTGACTCTGTAACCGGCACAGAATCAACGAAATAAATCGTTTTTCCAATAACATCACTTGCGGAACGTGGATTTTTATGCAAAATGAATGATTTGCTTTGAATTTGGTTCTGTTCACTTATTTTAAGCGGCAAGGTAATATCATGGTGCAAGTAGCCTTTAACTTGAGAGCCTGTATCTGCAATCTGATAAATACTTTCACCTTTTTGGTCGATAGTTGTCATTTTGAATTGATCAAATCCCCATTCAAACATACCGATATGATCACGCCAATCATCAGGTCCGTTCAGTGTCACAGCAATCAGTTCCATATTTTCCTTTAGGGCAGAGCTCACGAGTGTTCTTCCTGCGATTCTGGTGTAACCGGTTTTTCCTCCATTTGAATAGTCATACATGCCTGTCAGTAGTTTGTTTTTGTTTTGCCAAGAGTAGGCACGATTATCCGGCTTATAATTTGCAGTGTTCGTTACTTGCCTGAATTGTTCATTATTCATTGCATAACGCATCAAAAGAGCCATATCATAAGCGGTGGAATAGTGATTATCAGAATCGAGTCCGTGCGGGTTATCAAATGAAGTGTTTGTCATCCCAATCCATTCTGCTTTTTGGTTCATTAAATGTACAAACCCTTCCATACTCCCGCCGATTTCCTCGCTGATGGCGATTGCTGCATCATTCCCTGAACGCAGCATTAAGCCGTAAACAAGATCTTTCAATTTTATTTTTTCACCTTTTTCCAAATAAATGGAGGATCCGGGAGCATTAACCGCACGATTGCTAACGACTACAGTATCATTCAATTTCCCTGATTCAATTGCAATAATTGCCGTCATGATCTTTGTAATACTTGCAATGGATTGCTTTTGATCGGCTTGTTTTTCATATAACACCCTGCCCGAAGACTGTTCGATCAAAATGGCGTTATTTGCTGAAACATCCGGGGCAGATACTGCCTGTCCAGCTGCCGGAATTAAAAAACTGCCGATAAGAAGACACACAAGTGCCACTATTGTATAACGCATACATTTTCCTCCTGCAGACGTTTAAGTTTGTCTATACAGTTTATGCATGTCATCACAAAGGATATGACCGGAAAAGACTGAGCTATTTATCTTAAGTAATGACGCTTTTTGTAAATTTTATTGCTCATTAACCTTCGCAGTCGATATAAACTGCGACGTAAGTGCTATGTTGATTTCCGTTCCGGGCAGTCGCGCACCTAAGGTAACGCTTCAGCCTCCTCTGAAGCAAAAAGCGCTTCCTGCTCAGGTCTAGCTGCCCGCTTTTCCCGCAGGAGTCGACTGCCCTCCACTTCAATCAACGCCGCGATAGCGAAGGAAATACACTCCAGACTCCTGCGGGAAGCGAAAACGAAGAGACCCCACAGCGAGCGTTCTTTGCGAGCGAGGAGGCTCAGCGCGCGCCCGCGGAAAGCGAAGTGTATTTCCGGAGGGGTGTCACAAACATCAGCCTTTTAGAAAACCGGCTAACCAAAAAACGTTTTTGGACAATTTACCTCGCTGATTTCAATATTAAAAAATCCTTACTGATTCAAGCAAGGATCGGATGAAATATAGGAAAGTACTGAAAGCTTTTATGACTGCCGGCTGTCTTCAATCTGTTCTGAGAATTTGTCAAAAAACAGATCTGCTTCCTCTTCTTCTAATTGATTTGTGTTGGCATCCTCCGGCAGTGGAGGTAATTCGTCAAGGGAAGTCAATCCAAAATAGGCAAGAAAATCCCTGGTCGTCGAAAACAATCTCGGCCGTCCAGCCCCTTCTTTTCGTCCGACTTCTTCAATCAATGACCTGGAAATAAGCGTCTGAACCGGCCTATCGCTTTTCACACCGCGTATGTCTTCAATTTCAGTTTTGGTAATTGGCTGCTTATAAGCGATAATTGCCAAGGTTTCTAGAGCAGCTTGCGACATTCTTGCAGACGGTGGTGTTTCCAGCAGTGTCGTTAGATAAGGACTGTGTTCAGGTTTAGTAGTCAATTGAAATACATCATGTGAATGCATCATTTGAATGCCGCGATTCGTGCTTTCGTAATCACTTTTTAATTCTTCCAGCAAACTCTCCGCTGTTTGATCTTGGACTTTGAGCACGCGTGCCAACTGCTTAATAGTTATGCCTTCATCCCCGCTGGCAAATAGTAATCCTTCTGTGACCGCTTTTAGTTCATTCATTTCCACGTTTATCCTCCATAAATAAAACATACAGCTGTTCGAAATGGTTTTTCTGTATGCACATGACTTCATTATTTTTCATCAATTCCAGTATCGCCATAAATGTGACAACAATATGGGATTTGGATGGATACTCAAACAGCTCATCAAATGCAATGCCGCTACTTGAATATTTCACTTTATCCAGTACTTCTGTCATCCGTTGCTCAATCGGAATTTCACTGCTTTTTACCCTTGTTTCGAGCGGTTCATGCCATTTTTTGCGCTCAAACATTTTTCCCAGAGCATCGATCATTTCATAAACGGAGATATCCCCTTTAACAGCTGGAGGTTTCGTCTCCGGGTATTCCAAAAATACCGGGGAGCGGCTAAAAACCTGGTTTGCTTCCATTTCTTTATCCTCCAGGTTTTTCGCGGCATCCTTGTATTTTCGATATTCAATCAACCGTTGCATCAGCTCTTCGCGAGGGTCCTCCATGTATGCTTCATCAGATTCGTCAATTTCCTGCTTAGGCAGAAGCATCTGACTTTTGAGGACAAGCAATGTGGAAGCCATCACCAAATAATCACTGGCAACGTTCAGTTCAAGATATTGCATCGTATGGATATAATCCATGTATTGTTCAGTGATCTTGGCCACAGGAATATCATAGATATCAATTTCGTATTGGTTAATCAAGTGAAGCAGCAAATCAAGAGGCCCTTCGAACGTATCTAGTTTAACCTGATAGGATTGATGCATGACAAGCCCTCCTCTCCCTCTCACCTATATGAAAATTCTATTTTACAGGGATGTACTTCGCTGAAACAACCTGCAATAATCAAATCCGGGTCGCAACAAGCTATGTAAAAAACGTTTTATCATAATTCCATTAGTAAAATCAGCGAAAACTGAACTAAATGCCTATACAACTTGGCTCTTGGCATCATAAGTTATTAATGTAAGATAAATGTTACCAAAAAAACATTTATTCGTTAAGCAATAAAGGAGGAATTTCATTATGAGTTATGGCTATGGCGGAGGATTTTCGCTTATCGTAGTATTGTTTATTCTTCTGATTATCGTCGGCGCTACATGGATGTAATTGTTCCACCCACGCTGAATCAACACAGGCAAAAAAAATGATCTTCACAAATAAGAGCCATCCCTTGAATAGAGATGGCTCTTATTTTTACTCATTTTGCTGTTTTTCTTCTGTACATTTATTTAAAAAGTGTTGTGTTGAATCATCGGCGCATACTGCATATTTCTCACCATACATCCGCTGTATTTCATCCACCATCTTTTTGCCGATTCCCGAATTACGGTGCGAAGGGTTAACAGATATATGCTGAACAACTGCGTTAATGTTGTTTTCGATACGGACACCGATAGCCCCAAGAACATCTTCTTCCTTCCACAGGAAGAGACTCCAGTCCGGGTTTGTTTCATATTCTTTAATTGTCTGCTGCAGTTTTTTGACATCCTTTCCCTCAGGCATAAAGGAAAGCAGACCCATTGCTATCTTTTCATAATTCTTTTTATACCGTATAAACATACATATCCCTCATTATGATAAAAACTTACCATTACAAAAGAGCGAACCATTCATTTTAATGGCAACACACGTTACACTAACTGTGTATATATAGTTATGACGTATGAGATATTGTTTGTCAACATTCTGCCGTTAACTTTTCCTAAATGGTTTTAAAAATTGTCTATAAGTGCGTGTTCAAAAAGGAGGTTAACAAGGACCGAGAATTTCGAGTCGGCGCAGTTTCGAACAGCGGAGAAACAAGCCAACTAGCAACACCGATGCGTCATTGTTACCGAACTTTTGAACAGCCTCAATAAGAAGCTGCAATTTTTATTACGATGGTTCACTTTCATATTTTATCATCATGACCATAATTTCAAGCAAACATACCTTGTTACTTTTTTCTGATAACCTTGTAAATCGTATACCCATCCGATTCTTTTCCTTTAAAACGGAACGGAATGATATTAACAACAGCTACCCACAAATTAAATAATAACAGTATCAGTACATAATTGCTTGGATGAACGTTATAAAAGCCATAACATAAGCCTGCAGCTATTAAACTCATCAATGGCCCAGATCCTGCTATTTTGATCTGCTCAACCGGCTTATATGGAATTTTTCTCTGACTGAAAGCCACACCGCCCAAAAAATAGAACAAACGTATAGTATATACTGTTTTGTTTGACACCATTTGGGTAATAATTCTGCCGGTGCCGATTGTAAGTGTGATTTTATCAGCGCGTACTCGTTTTGCACCGAGAACATGGCCAATCTCATGCATCGCCGTTCCAACAGGTGCAGCAAATAAAATAAGATAAACGAATAAATATATATCCATATAAGTTTGTTATTCTGCGGTGACCCTTACTTCTTTCATAACATCGCCATTTTTCATTGCTTTTGCAAATTCAACCCCGGAAGTTACCTGGCCAAAGACAGTATGGACACCATCCAGGTGCGGCTGTGAATCATGTACAATAAAAAATTGGCAGCTTCCGGTATCTTTTCCGGCATGGGCCATTGAGAGCGATCCTTCCACATGTTTATGAGGGTTGCCTTCTGTTTCACATTTGATTGTGTAGCCGGCATTTCCTGTCCCGGTTCCATTTGGACAGCCTCCCTGACTGACAAAACCATCGATCACACGGTGAAATGTCAAGTTGTCATAAAAATCACTGTTAGCAAGTTTCTCAAAATTTGCAGCCGTGTTTGGTGCTTCATTTGGATAAAGTTCAAATTCAATTTTATTCCCATTTTCCATTATAATATAACCTGTCTTCTGCAAGGTTCACATCCCCTTTTATCAATTTTTTTGAATAACCTCTATATTATTTTAGCTGACCTCTCCGGAGAAAACAACAACATCACTCGTATGAAATATCGTTTTTTACAACATCGTGATAAGTTTCACGTTTAACCACGAGCTTATCATTCCCATCTTCCACAAAGACGGCAGCGGGTTTAGCAAAGCGATTATAATGATTGGCCATTGAATAACCATATGCACCTGTTGAAAAAACAGCTAAAATATCATCACTGTCAATTTCCGGCACTGAAAGATCCCATATTAGCATGTCCCCGGATTCGCAGCATTTTCCGGCCACAGAAACGGACTCGGAAGCCGGCAGAGCTGCTTTGTTTGCCAGGACGGCTTCATATTTAGCCTGATACAACGCCGGGCGTATGTTATCAGTCATGCCGCCATCAACTGAAATATACTTTCGCACGCCGGGTATTTCTTTCATTGATCCCACTGAATACAGCGTTATACCTGCATTACCGACAATTGAACGCCCTGGTTCAATCCATATTTCAGGCATAGGAAGATTGAATGATTCAGACTGATCCTGAACTGCCGTTACGATTTTATTGACATGTTCAGCATAAGACAGGGGCTGATCGTCCTCTGTATAACGAATACCAAAGCCGCCGCCAAGGTTCAGAACTTCCGGAACAAAATTATATTCGGCATGCCATTCAGCTAATTTATGAAACAGTATATCAGCGGAAAGCTGGAATACTTCTGTTT
Source organism: Lentibacillus amyloliquefaciens (assembly GCF_001307805.1). Lineage (GTDB taxonomy): Bacteria > Bacillota > Bacilli > Bacillales > Amphibacillaceae > Lentibacillus > Lentibacillus amyloliquefaciens. The sequence continues at coordinate 982,455 of NZ_CP013862.1, forward strand.
CAAATATCTGTGATCCGATATGATTGTGCAGCCCTTTAAAATTAATTTTTTCGTGTTCGTATAATTGTAAAAATGCTTTATCAGCTTGCCCGTTTTCTAAGCTGAATCCAAATTTGGAATCCTCATTTCCGGTCACAATATATTGATGAGTATTAGGCTCAATTCCCGGTGTTACACGCATCAAGACACTTATGGTTTTATCTTTTTCCTGAAGAATATGACTGATTAGATCAATTTCTTGAAAATTATCGACCACAATACAGCCAATGTCATTATCTATGGCCATTTCAAGTTCTTCATAGCTTTTATTGTTGCCATGCAGATGAATTTTTTTAACAGGAAAATCCGCCAACAGTGCTGTGTACAATTCTCCCTGTGACACAACATCAAGACTCAAGTTCTCCTGTCTGATAACTTGAAGCATTGCAACAGAAGAAAATGCTTTACTCGCATATGCGACCTGCGCGCGTACACCCAGCTCCTGAAAAGTATTGACAAACGCACGGCAATTTTCCCGTATTAACGAAACATCAAAAACGTATAATGGCGTGCCATACTTATTGGCAAGCTCCACGGCATCCATCCCGCCGATTGCTAAATGTCCTGCTTCATTTATTGTATATGGATGATGGTCCAATATCATATTCTATTCCTCCAGTTCCATAACAGTCAATTGCTTCAAATTGATAATCACAAATTCCGTTTTAATCAGATAACACTTCTATCCTGTTAAAGCGTAAAAATACTTTATCATATAAAAACCAAAAAAAAAAGTGAAATCGGCACGGGGAACCCCGGTCAGCACCCGGGCCCTTAACTCGACCGATTGCACTTTTTTCCTGCTATTTCGGCTGTCTGAAGTCATTTTTGGGGCGCACAACACTTGGACGTCGGTTGGAATACGGTATCGGAACACGGAAAATAATCTCTGTCATACCTTTTGCCTCAAAAGGAATAAATGGCCACATATATGGCGTATGCAACGATCTTAACTTGGCCAGATAAAGAATATAAAGGGTGAAGCTGACAGAAAAGCCGGTTAAACCAAAAAATGCCGTTGCAAGGATTAATATAAGCCTGGCAATTTTATTGGCGACACCCAATTCATAACTCGGTGTGACGTATACACCGATGGCACTCACAGCTACATATAAAATAGCCTCCGGACCAAATAATCCAACATCAATGGCGATCTGTCCGATCAGCACTGCTGCAATCAATCCCATTGATGTGGCCAGCGGAGTAGGAGTGTGGATAGCCGCCATCCGCAGAAATTCGATCCCCAAGTCGGCCAAAATAATCTGAACAGCAATGGGAATCGTTCCTTCTTCCTTAGGACCTATAAATGAAAGTTCCCCGGGCAAAAGGTTCGGTTCCAGAGCGAATAGAAGCCATAATGGCAAAAGAAAAATGGAAATCATAATACCTATAAACCTTGTCCAGCGCATTAAAGTCCCTATTAATGGTGTTTGACGATATTCCTCTGCGTGTTGAACGTGATGAAAAAAAGTCGTTGGCAGAATGATGACACTTGGGGAGGTATCGACAATCAGTACGACATGTCCTTCCATCAGATGTGTTGCAGCAACGTCAGGACGTTCTGTATAGCGGACCAGCGGATACGGCCGCCATTTGGGACCGTTCATATATTCTTCCAGCGTTTTATCAGTCATTGTGATGCCATCAATTTCAATCTGGTTGAGTTTGGTTTTTACTGTTTCAATAAGATCTTTGTTTGTAATGTCCTCAATATAACATAAAGTGACATCTGTCTTCGATCGTTCTCCCACTTTCAGCATTTCATGACGAAGCCTTGCATCCCGGATTCTTCTTCTGGTTAAGGCCGTATTTTCAATAATGTTTTCTGTATAACCGTCGCGCGATCCCCTGACAACATGTTCGGTATCAGGTTCCTGCGGTGTACGCCCCGGGTAATTCCGAACATCGACAATAAATGCATAACGTATGCCATCAACGAAAATGACAATCAATCCTGATAACATTTGATCGACTGCCTCATCAAGTGATTCCGTCCGTTCAACCTGCTGATAAATAATCCGATTTTCGATAATTTCCGGCACTTTTTTCATATTTGATTCGTAATCGTTAATTTGAACGAGTTGCCGCATGAGTTGTTGTACAACCGAAGCATCACAAAGCCCGGTGACATAATACAATTGAATTTTTGTTTTTAATATTACCAATTCCCGAAAACCAAAATCGAATGATGTTCCCAATCCAACGTAATCTTTCATATATTGTTCATTTTTATCAATTTTTGCATATATACGACTTTCATTCTTATTTGAACGCATGAAAATCCAACTCTCCAGTTGTTGTATTTGACCGGCTTGTAAAGTTTTAAACTCTTTGGGGCTACTTTTAAACATTGGTCTAAAACCGCTTGTTTATTTTACAAAAATGGTCCATTGGAATAAAGATCCGGCAATTTTACCAAAAACAATGGCCATTAATAACCACAGCAGTTTTTCTTCAAGCCGAATTCGTTTTGACATAATCGGAAATACATTCAGCACTTCTGTTAAAGCGGCGGCTAGCATCCCATTGAAAATCCCGTGAAATACGCCCCAGAGTACGAGCAATATAATAGGCTGATTAAATGATACCTCGGCAAAAGAAAAATAGGTCCCAAGTAATGAACCAAGAATGATGCTTGCGATATAAGCCGGTATGAGCTCAGCCGTCTTGCTTAACTGGATCAGCCGCGGAATAACACCCAACAATGTTAAAAAAGCAACAAAACCGCCTCCTACAGCAATACCAGCAGCAAAACCGATAAGAACTTCCAGCAAGTTAATAACAATATCAGCTATCATTTTAGCTTATTCTCGAAATGACTGAGATATTGATCGATGTTCTGCTGGTAATTAAAGATTTCAACTTCAAGCGGACTGGGTTCTTCATTAATACGCTTCTTAAACCAATGATTAAAAAACAGCAGCATGCCTGCTCCAAGGCCAATCGAGTAAGGAATTTGGATCCATAGAGGGTACTTGCTTCTAACACCTGTCAGCAAAAAATGAAGTTTTTGCTGCACTTCCTGCATGCTGACATCGTAATGAAAATTCATGATCGTCATCGCTGCCCCGATAAAAAGAAGCAACCAGACAAATGAGACAATTAACAGGTTAGGCGATTTCTTATGTTTTTGTATTCTGATAAGAGTATGTGATGGGCCGATAACCTGAAATTCAAGGTTGTTGTACGCTTCATTCAAGTGATCGATAACTAAAAAACTGTCGATAATGACAACATTCCGGTCTTTATTGGTAATACGGTAAATCGGCGTTTTATCCAAATCTTTTTTTAATGGTGAGACAGTGGAAATATACGCGATATCCTCGAGCGTCACTTTTTTTAAATAAGATGTTTCAATATTTTTCTTCATGCGCAAATAGACGATATCTGACATCCGGGCCTCATCCTTTGTAAGATGTTATATCGGTAGTATTAGCTAAGAACTGCATAATTATCACAAAAAAGCTATCCTGATTAAATCATCAGGACAGCTCTTGATTATGGATTCATGTTTATTTTTATATCGTTTAATATCTTCTTTTCGAGTCTTGAAACCTGTACCTGCGATATACCGAGTCTGTCAGCTACTTCTGATTGCGTCCGGTCTTTAAAATACCGCAAATAGAGAATAAGACGTTCTCGTTCCTCCAGACCCCTTATCGCTTCCTGCAGGGTTAATTTATCAAACCATTTCGTGTCATCATCGGCTATCTGATCCAGCAATGTAATTGGGTCTCCATCATTCTCGAAAACTGTTTCATGGATCGAATGTGGTGACTTTGCAGCTTCTTCAGCATGGACCACTTCTTCCGATGTTATATGAAGCGATTCAGCAATTTCCATTACAGTTGGCGTCCGTCCAATCTTTTTTGTTAATTCCTCCCGTTTTTTACGTATTTTATTCCCGGTTTCTTTTAAAGAACGGCTTACTTTCACACTGCCATCATCTCGAATAAACCGCTGTATTTCACCGATAATCATCGGCACGGCATAGGTGGAAAATTTAACATCATAGGTTAAATCAAATTTATCGATTCCTTTTATAAGACCGATACTCCCAATTTGAAATAAATCATCTGGATCATACCCGCGATTGATAAACCGTTGGACAACTGACCAAACAAGCCTGACATTATGTTCGACCAGCAAATCGCGCGCCTGTTTGTCACCTTGCTGGCTTCTCTGGATATATGTCTTCACTTGTTCGTCGGTTAATGATTCATGACGATTTTCATTTTGAACATTTACATCCATAGGCATCCCTATTTAGAGACCGTTTTTTTTGATAGTTGTTTAGTCATATGAACGGTTGTACCATTTTCGGGAGTTGATATAACATCCAGATCATCCATAAAATTCTCGATGATGGTAAATCCCATACCGGATCTTTCCAGTTCGGGTTTCGACGTATAGAGCGGTTGTCTTGCTTCCTCTACATTACCGATGCCGATCCCTTGTCCTTAATGGTCAATTCCACTTCGCCATCATAAAGCACGCAAGCAATGGAAACATGATAACCCGGTTCATTGTTATAGCCGTGGATAATTGCGTTCGTTACAGCCTCCGAAACAACGGTTTTAATTTCGGTCAACTCGTCCATTGTCGGGTCCAGCTGTGCTACAAATGAAGCAACTGTCACCCTCGCAAAGGATTCATTTTCACTTACACTGGCAAATTCAACAAACATTTCATTTTTCATGAAGCCACCCCCAACGTAAATAACGCGTGTTCTTCGTTCTCCTCTAATCTTACAATTTTAAATATCCCTGACATATCAAACAATCGACGAACAGGTTGAGATATGGAACAAACGACCATCTCCCCTCCCAGCTGCAGGACCTCCTTATATCTTCCAAGAACGACTCCGAGACCGGAACTATCCATAAATGATACAGCTTCAAGATTCAAGACAATATGTTTAATGGTGTTGGTATACATCATGTCTTTCCATTCGTTTCTTAAACTTTCTGCTTCATGATGATCCAGTTCGCCAACCATTCTGACAATCAGAACATCCTGTTTAACGTTAAACGAAGTAGTCAACCCCATCTTATTTCCTCCCCATTTTTTCGTTCAAAAAGTGCATGTTCAAAAAGAGGATAACAAGTATCGAGAATTTCGAGGCGGCGCAGTTTCTAGTAGAGCGCACTGTATGCTGTATACCTTTAGATACATGAGCACAAGAAATGCTTCACGGAATCCGCATCGCACACGAGCATTTAGTGGTTTTCTTTTCCAAGGAACAGAGAAACAAGCCAACTAGAAACATCGATGTGTCGTTGTTACCGGACTTTTTGAACAGCCTCTTACAAAGATTACTTCGGCGCAGTGCTTATCAATTCCTGCCTCTTGACAAAAGAAGAAAAAATTCGTTTAGATGCTTTTTAATTCACCATTTTTTGCATGGTTCGTTTTAATAACGTTATATATGTGGCTTTTTTCACATCATGATCAGCAACCAACGGTGTTTTCGTTAACAATTGGTCATTATTTTTCACAACCAACTCACCTATTTTATCCCCTTTACTGAGCGGAAGTTCCACGTTATCTTCCAGGTTTACTGACGTTGAGATATTGTTGTTCTGTTCACCTTTTCGATGAATGGTACTGATTGATTCTGAAGATACAGCATTGACGGAATCCTCTTCGGCTTTCAAGAACTCCAGGGAAGCAATTGTCTCTCCATTGTCATATAAGTTGTTGGTTTCAAAATGATTGAAAGCATAATCAAACATTTTAGTGATATTTGCGTTGCGTTCTTTTGTCGTTTCCGCCCCATTACAACTGCAATAACACGCATGCCTTCTTTTTCACCGGTAGCTGTCAGACAGTATTTCGCTTCATTGGTATAGCCCGTTTTTAAACCATCAGCCCCGGGATACGATTTAACCAGTTTATTTGTATTTACCAGCCAGAACTCTTCTTCTTCACCCTCGCGCAAATAATCATCATATATGGATGTATAATCTGTTATGGATTCATACTTTAATAATTCTTTGGCCATAATTGCCATATCATAGGCGGTACTGTAATGATCGTCCGCCGGAAGTCCGGTCGAATTCCGGAAGTTGGTATTTTCCAGTCCGAGTGCTTTTGCTTTATTATTCATTTCTTCGACAAACGCTTTTTCACTGCCGGCAATACGTTCTGCTAAAGCGACACTTGCATCATTTGCTGAGGCAACGGCTACGGCTTTAAGCAAATCGTTGACGCTCATCTCTTCTCCTGTCTCAAGGAAAACCTGTGATCCTCCCATTGATGCTGCCTGTTCACTGACACGTATCATTTCGTCTTTAGTGATTTTCTCCTCATCAAGCGCTTCCATAATCAGTAATAGAGTCATAACTTTGGTCATACTTGCAGGCGGCAGTTTTTCGTGCATGTTTTTATCAAACAGCATTTTCCCGGTATCACGTTCGATTAGAACAGCTGACCTGGAATCGGGAGCCAAATTCAGTTCCTGCTCTCGGTCATTGTCCGGGCCTTCCTCCCCGAATACTGTTAATGGCAACAATAGCGTTACAAATAAGATGATGCTAGTCAATATCACATGCTTTTTCATTGTCCACCCTCCAACATCAAATATAGTTTTAGGGTTGCCATTTGAAGTTGCTCTTATACACTAAAAAACGCATACTTAAAATCAGTATGCGTTGTATCATTCAGGGGGGTTATTCTGTTATATTGTCATAAATTAATGGCGGTGCTTCAACGGGATCATTCGTGATCATAATACTTTCATATAATTTTTCTTTCACATGCGCTACTTCATCGGTGCTTGCGTGAATCTTCAGTAATGATTCACCTTTGCTGATGTGATCTCCCACTTTTTTGTCGAGCACTATGCCGACAGCTAAATCAATCTCGGAGTCTTTCGTTGCCCTGCCAGCACCAAGCATCATCGCAGCAGTTCCAATATTATCGGCTATGATTTCTGAGATCCTGCCTGATTGCTTGGCAGGAAGATCAAACGTATGAACAGCTTGTGGCAATAAGTCAGTATTATCAACAACACGTGCATCGCCGCCTTGGGATTTCAGAAATTGTTTGAACTGTTCCAACGCCTTGCCGTTATTCAGATTTTCACTGAGACGTTCTCTTGCTTCCTCAAGTGTATCCGCTTTGTTCGCCAACACAACCATTTGGCTGCCGAGTTCCAGACACAATTCTGTCAGATCTTCAGGACCATTGCCACGCAATGTGGCAATGGCTTCTTCAACTTCCAAAGCGTTTCCTATGGCATTTCCCAGCGGCTGGCTCATATCAGAAATGACTGCCATTGTATTGCGGCCAACACGATTTCCGATTGATACCATTGCCCCGGCTAATTCTTTTGCCTCATCAAGCTCTTTCATGAAGGCTCCGGCACCGGTTTTAACATCCAGCACAATGGCATCAGCACCGGAGGCAATTTTTTTACTCATAATCGAACTTGCTATCAAGGGAATTGAGTTTACTGTTGCTGTCACATCACGCAGACTATACAATTTTTTGTCTGCCGGTGCCAGATTACCTGTCTGACCGACGACAGCCACTTTATTTTGGTTAACAAGGTCAACAAATTCGTCACTGGTGATTTCAACATGGAAACCCGGAACTGATTCAAGCTTATCAATTGTGCCGCCGGTATGTCCCAGTCCCCGTCCGCTCATTTTGGCCACTGGCACACCAAGTGAGGCGACCAATGGAGCGAGAATCAAAGTTGTGGTGTCACCCACACCGCCTGTTGAATGCTTATCCACTTTTATGCCGGATATAGCAGAGAGGTCAATTTGGTCACCGGATTCCACCATTGTTGAAGTTAATTCAGCACGTTCTTCTTCCGTCATATCCTGAAAAAATACAGCCATTAAAAAAGCACTGGCTTGATAGTCCGGGATTTCACCATTGGTATAGCCATTGATGAAAAAACGGATTTCTTCACGCGTCAGCTTTTCACCATCGCGTTTTTTTTCAATAATGTCATATATTCGCATAAAATCACCTTTATTCATTAATTTGGCAGTGTACGGATGATTTCTTTAACAAATCGCAGAAAATCCTCACGTACTCGTGCCGTTGTCTGGATTACTTCATCATGCGTAAGCGGCTGATTAAGGATGCCGGCAGCCATATTTGAAATGCAGGAAATACCTAATACACGCAGTCCGGCATGGGCTGAAACAATTGCTTCAGGAACCGTCGACATACCAACAGCATCGCCGCCAAGCGTGCGCAGCATATTAATCTCTGCCGGTGTTTCATATGCCGGACCGGAATTAGCGACATAGACACCTTCCTGAACATCCAATTCTAATTTCACTGCACTATCCTTTGCATGAGCCAAATAGTCTGCATTATACACTTGGGACATATCCGGGAACCGTTCCCCAAGCGTATCATCATTTGGTCCGAGCAGCGGGTTATCTCCCATATTATTAATATGGTCTGTGATCAGCATTAGATCACCTGGGTTATATTGCTTATTAATCCCGCCGGCTGCATTTGTAATCATAATCGAATCGATTCCCAATTCTTTCATAACACGAACGGGAAATGTGACTTGCTGCATCGAATAGCCTTCATAATAATGAAAGCGTCCCTGCATGGCAATGACTTGCTTTCCCTCCAGATCCCCTATGACAAGCTGCCCTTTATGACCGGAGACGGTTGACTCCGGAAAGTGCGGGACATCTTTATAAGAAATTGTCACCGGGTTTTCTATTTCTTCTGCCAGAACACCGAGACCGGATCCTAAAATAAGACCAATTTCAGGACTGGTTGTCAGTTTGTCATGAATATATGCAGTGGCATCTTTTATCATTGTGTGATGCATGAGTTAACCCCTCTCTATTATGAATATACTGTTATTGGTCAATATCATTCAAAAAACTATTTCCATGTTCAGGCATTTGGATATTGAAGTTGTCAGCAACAGTAGCACCAATATCAGCAAATGTTTCTCTTAACGGCAATTCGTTTCCGCCATTCATGTTTGTGTGATAGACCAAAAGCGGCACGTATTCCCTTGTATGATCAGTTCCATGATGGACTGGATCATTGCCGTGATCAGCAGTAATAATCAATAAGTCATCCGCGTTCAGCCGATTTAAGACTTCCGGCAAACGTGCATCAAATGCTTCAAGGGCTTTGCCATACCCTTCAGGATCCCGTCTGTGGCCATATTTAGCATCAAAATCAACAAGATTCAGGAAGTTTAACCCTTTAAAGTCTTTAGCCATCGAATCAATTAATTTCGTCATCCCATCTTCGTTATCTGTGGTGCGGATAGCTTCTGTAACACCCTCATTATCATAAATATCCGAGATTTTACCGAGGGCAATCACGTCGCAACCGCTATCTTCCAATTCATTCATCACTGTATGACCAAATGGCTTAAGTGCATAGTCATGACGGTTAGCTGTACGCTGAAATGCACCGGGCTCGCCAACGAATGGACGGGCAATGACACGGCCAACCATATATTTCTCATCCAACGTTAATTCACGGGCAATTTCACATATTTTATACATTTCATCCAATGGGACAATCTCTTCATGGGCTGCTATCTGCAATACAGAATCGGCGGACGTATAAACAATTAACGCACCGGTATCCATATGCTTCTTGCCCAATTCCTCAATGATTGCAGTGCCCGAGGCAGGTTTATTGCCGATGACTTTTCGTCCGGTTTTCTCTTCCAGCGCTTTAATCAATTCATTGGGAAAACCGTCCGGAAATGTACGGAACGGCTGCTGGATATTCAAGCCCATAATCTCCCAGTGACCTGTCATTGTGTCTTTGCCATTGGAAGCTTCTTGCATTTTAGTGTAATATGCCATCGGTGCATCAGCTTTTTCAATGCCTTTTATTTCTCTGATATTACTTAATCCCAGCTTTGCCATGTTCGGCATATGAAGCCCGTCCATCCGCTCGGCTATATGACCTAATGTGTCTGCGCCTTCATCATTAAACGCTTTAGCATCAGGTGCCTCACCAATTCCGACCGAATCCATAACAATCAGAAATACACGCTTGAAATTTTGCATATTGAATACCTCCCAATAATCATTTTCCCTTTATGATTCAATATTATGTCACCTCACTACTGTTGTAAGATGTCTGACATGTGTCCCGAAAAAATCCTTAATCACTTACCCCTCCAGTGGTACTAAGCCCGCGGATGGTAGGATTGATAGATATCTTTTAACCTGGATTTAGTGATATGTGTATAAATTTGTGTGGTCGATATGTCCGCGTGACCCAGCATCTCCTGTACAGACCGCAAATCTGCTCCGTTTTCCAGCAAATGTGTGGCAAACGAATGTCTTAATGTATGCGGCGTAATCTCCTTTTTTATGCCGGTATCACGTGCAATGCCCTTTAATATTTTCCAGAAGCCTTGCCGGGATAATGGTCTTCCATGCTGGTTAACAAACAGCGCATTTTGATCCTCACCCCGTTTCACAAGCTGGCCTCTTGCCTTCTGCAAATAATCGTCGACAGTTTGTTTAGCCACATCGCCAAGAGGTACGATTCTTTCTCTTGATCCTTTTCCCATGCATTGTACAAACCCCATTGTCAAATGAAGGTCGCTGACTTTTAAAGAAACTAATTCAGTTACGCGCAGCCCTGTCGCATACATTAGTTCAAGCATCGCTTTATTGCGTGTTTTCAAAGGTGTGCCGCTGTTAATCGACAATAAACCCTCTACATCCTGTGATGATAACGCAGCAGGCAGTTTCCGTTCTTTTTTGGGTGTCTCGATATGTATACTTGCGTCATGATCCACAAGTTGTTCCCGGATTAAAAAATGATGGAACCCTCGTATTGAAGAAATTGTCCGTGAGATCGTCGCAGCGGACTTGCCGTCATCCTTCAATTTCTGGAGGAAACCTATGATATCCGTTCTTCCTGCTTCATTCCAGTCTGTTTTTTGGCTTACTTTTTCAACGTACTGCATATAATTTTTCAAATCCCGCTGATAAGATTTTAACGTATTTTCAGATACTCCCTGCTCCACTAATAAATAATGGAAAAAATCATCAAATGCTGGTTTGAGCATAAGCATTACTCCCTAATCGAAGAAATAAGTTCAGCCTGTCAATGATATGATCACCCTCAGTATCATAGACCTTAACAGACGGGCCTTCAGGCGGATCGTATCGATGGAATTGTTCATATTCGCTATGCATGTACCTTAAGCCAATATAGAATAAACATGTGCAAGCTATGAAAATAACAAATACCTTAACTGTATCCCATATCATTCGTTTCATTATATTCTGCCACCTTTTTCATATCTTTTTAACGTTTGCCCCTAATCAAATGGAGCACTCATTATAATAAAGATATGCGAAAAAAAGGTGATAATATACATTATAACGTTAAACAGCCGTGAACGGTCCAGCTATCACCAAAATAACCCATTTTGACGAAAATGTAAATTAGAATTTAAAGCTAAAGAAGTCTGAAGTGTCGCCCTAAGGTGTGCGTCTGGTGGAAGCTATTTTAAAGAAAATCCCAATAAAAAACCTTTTCCCGAGAAGAAAAAGGTGTATATCAGTTATGTTTTTATTAACTTGTTGATTTTATCATCACTTCCTGGCATTCCTTACATATCCCATGGAATGTCAATCGGTGATCTTTTACTTGAAAGCTCCAATTTTTTTCGATGATTTTTTCGACATCTCCCAGGAGATCCTCAACTATTTCCTCAACGGAACCACATTCAGTACAAACAAGATGGTGGTGAAAATGCTCTGCACCCTCTTTGCGAAGATCGTAGCGTGAAACACCATCACCAAAATTAATTTTATCAACGATTTTTAATTCTGATAATAATTCCAGTGTCCGATAAACAGTTGCCAGGCCAATTTCGGGTGCTTTTTCTTTTACCAGCAGATATACATCCTCAGCACTCAGATGGTCTTCTTCACGTTCCAGTAATACCCTGACCGTAGCTTCCCGTTGTGGTGTGAGTTTATAACTTTGTGCGTGCAACTGTTTTTTTATCTGTTCAATTCGGTTTTCCATGGCAACTCTCCTCCCTCTATCCCCAACTTTATTATATGCGCAGAAATAAAACGTGTCAAAATATAATAATTATAATTTGTTATTTACAATAATTATAATTATATAATATTTATTGCTCGTTATAAAGGGACTTTATTAACATTTCCATGGCTTCATTTGCCACATATGCTTCCAAGCCTGCTGCTGCCAGAGAAAATATCATTAGAGATGCGAATACCGCTGCATATCTTCCCAAGGACTTAAGAACAGGCTGGGCGATTCTTCTTGAAAAAAGTTTTCTTAATAATGTCAGGGAAAAAAGCATGGACAGACTTCCGGCGATAATATAAATCGGTATAATAAGCAAATTCTGCGGTGCAATTGAAAGAGATGCAAGAAAAAGACCATCCATCCCGAGCTGGTTAACGATAAACCCAACTGAAAAGCCAACAACCACACCTTTTAAAAACAATAAAATCCAGACGACGGGAAGCCCTACTACAGACAACCCTAAAATAAACAGCATAAACAAATATTTTACATGATACAAAAAGCTGGTTTTCAACACTTCACTGTTGTTAATTTGTTCTTCATCAGCAATGCCGCGAAAAAAACGTTCAAGGTAAAAGAATAAATCTTCCTTTTGGACAAAGTTCATGCTGTTAACGATGACAGCCCCAAAGATAACACCTGTTAAAAACAGGACAGTCATAAAAATATAGATGGTTGCATGTTCTTTTACATGATCGATTAATAGCGTTCGTTTAGTATACATTGGAATCCTCCATCACTCGCAGTAGCAGTTATAGTCTTCTGAGTATTTGTATAGCCTCTAATAGAAACTATGAAGAATTCCAAATGAAAATACCAATTTATTTTGAATGTTTCACTTTAAGATAATGAAACCGTTCCATATTTTCCACCGCCGCCGGCTTTAATTGTTAACTTACCTTCTCTCATATTTATAATTGAATTTGCTAGTTTTTCAGGGATAATTTTTTTCAGTTCATCAAAAGAAGCGTAATGAATCACATTCATTTCTGTCTGAAAATGTTCCAGCAGTTTTGCAAATGTCTTAGGACCAAGTTTTGGTAAATATTCCAGCGGCACCTGATATAAATAAGGCGGCCTGTTCTCTTTTATCTCGTCGCTGTTCTTCAGCTCCTGAATCCGGTCAAATACACCTTTAACAATTTTACGTGAGCCACAATTATGACAGTTGACGGCATCTGTTTCCAGAGGTTCAAGACATTGACTGCAGACGGTTGTGTAGTACTTTCCCAAATGGGGATTCATGCCAAAATTTTTGTTTACAGCACGGCCTTGTACATTGTGCAGCGCCCAGCTGAATTCTTTAAAAGAAGGCTCTTCCATGGTGATTTCCTGATACTCTCTGGCAATTTTCGGAAGTGAGTGCGCATCAGAATTCGATAAAAATGTAAAATTATGGAGTTCTGTGATCTGGTCGGCCATCGATGTATCTGAACTGAGGCCCAGTTCAATTCCATCGATAAGATCCGGGTCAAACACTTCCGTTAATGAGTATTGAACCCCTTTGCCATACATGCTTTTGAATGGTGTAAAAACATGAGCGGGTATAAAAATACCTGAAAGCTCCTTAACCTTATACTGTAATTCTTTAGCTGATCCATAATAACGCTGCGAACTTAAGGTAATGTTCTTCATCTTCGCTGCCAGCCATTTTGAGAACTTGTTCATTTTGTCCATGGTTGGCAAAAAGCATAGGACATGAATTGGTCCCCGACAATTGTTATCATAAACTTCGATTTCTGACCCTGGTATTAAAGTTACATTCTCAAAACGGACGCCCCCATCTTCCAGCTCATAAGCATAACGGGTATTGATAAGTTCCTTAATTTCTTCCTGGACAGCCGGCGCGTGGCTGTCGATTACTCCGGCCATGTGGATGCCCTTATTACGGCTTGCTTCCTTTAAAACATTTGTCAGTGTTAACGTTTTGGCTCCGGTGATCTTGACGGGGTTATGATACATATCCCTGCCAATGTGAATATGCATATCTGCAAAAAATGATGGAAGCATCAGTTACATCCTTTCAAGTGTCTCTAAGTAAAGTATGGCATAGTTCGTTTTCGCATCATGAATCCTTTTATCTGCTGCATACTGTTTTGCTTCTTCCAGGGTTAATTCAATTAATTCGATAAATTCATCATCATCGCCTCCTGCCGGATTCTCCACCGGTTCCAGAGTTTTTGCTATATATAGGTACATGATTTCATCTGCGAATCCGGGTGATGTATAAAATGATGTTACAAATTCCATAGGTTCTGTCACAGTATAGCCTGTTTCTTCTTCTAACTCACGCCGTGCGGTTACTGCCGGCTCTTCCTCTTTTTCCAGTTTCCCGGCGGGTATTTCCACTAATGTTTTTTCCAGCGGCTTTCTGTATTGTTCCACAAACACTATTTTATTATCTTTTGTAATCGGAATGACTCCTACTGCTCCCGAATGTTTAATAAGTTCACGCCTGGAAGTGTTTCCGTCAGGCAGTAAAACATCATCCACCTGCAATTTAACGACCTTTCCATCATATATTTTTTCCGTGTGTGTGGTCTTTTCTTCAAATTTCTTCATTCTAATCATCCCTTTTTGCTCGCTTGTTATTTATTCTATCATATCTTAATAGTTGTACTTATCACAATTTCTTTTCTAAAATAGACAGAGATATTCTAAAGTGGAGGCGATAGAATGAAAAAGAACCGACTGGGACAATCGGATTTACATGTGTCTGAGCTAACACTGGGCTGTATGTCACTAGGCACAGATAGCAAAAAAGCAAGCGAAATGATTGATCGGGCGCTGGATGCCGGCATCAATCATCTTGATACGGCGGACCTTTATGACTTTGGCGAAAATGAAGAAATTGTCGGCAGTGCCATAAAAAATAAAAGAGACCAAATCATTTTAACAACCAAGGTTGGAAATAACTTCGATAAAGCTAACCGGGATTGGTTTTGGGATCCTTCCAAAGAGCATATTGAACAAGGCGTTAAAGATAGCCTGCGCCGCTTGGGGACTGATTATATCGATTTTTACATGCTGCACGGCGGCACGATTGACGACCCGATCGGCGAAACGATTGAAGCATTTGAAAACCTGAAAAAAGAAGGTCTCATCCGGGCTTACGGCATCTCTTCCATCCGCCCGAACGTTATTCGTGAATATGTGCAGCGTTCAAACATGGATGCGGTCATGATGCAATACAATATGCTTGATCGCAGGCCTGAAGAAGACATACTGGGTCTTCTGGACGAAAACCGCATCAGTGTTCTTGCCCGGGGTCCATTGGCAAAAGGTATGCTAAGCGACCGGGCTTCTGACCAAATTGAGAAAAAAGGCAAAGATGGTTTTCTCGATTATTCGCATGATGAACTGAGAACGATACAGCAAGAGCTTAAAAAAATTAACCATGAAAACTCGATGAACACACTTGCCTTAAACTATATTCTGACGCATCCTGCAGTCGCGAGTGCTGTTTTTGGTGCAAGTTCTTTCGGCCAAATTGATGATAACACCCGTTATGATCTCTCACCACTGTCTGATGATACCTATCGCAAAATACGGAAAATCACAAAAGCACTTCAATACACCAGTCATCGGTAGGTTCCTCCTGCGACTATAATCGAAAGCTTTACTGTCAAGAGCGGCATGAAAATATAACTTTCATGCCGCTTTTGCTTTCGGCCTGCGTCTGCAATGGTAAAGAAGTACTTTTAACCCTGTATGGTTCCATAAAATTCCATTGATAATAATCCATCATACTCATATAATATAGGAACAAGAGTTCTTATATTAAGGAGAGAACACTCATGGATTATTCCAATTATCAGCGGAATGATGTGTTATGTATTGATATGCGTTCCTTTTATGCAAGTGTCGAAGCAGTCAAACGAGGGGTTGACCCGATGACTGTGCAGCTGGCCGTCGTAGGAGATGTCAAAAGGCCGGGAAGCATCGTTCTGGCTGCCTCGCCCGCCCTAAAGAAAAAACACGGAATCAGCAATGTCAGCCGTTTTTTTGAACTGCCTGCCGATTCCGATATTGTGGTTGCGCCGGCTCATATGGCGGATTACTTGGAAGTATCGATGGAAATCACCAAACTAATTAATCAATATGTCCCGAAAGAAGCGATTCATCAATATTCAGTTGATGAAGTCTGGGTGACAGTGAATGGTCTGGAAAGATTATTCGGCAACAGATGGCAAGTGGCAGATGCCATCAGACAGGATATCCTGAAAAACTTCGGAATCTCATGCTCCATCGGTATAGGCGACAACAAATTTCTGGCTAAAGTCGTCATGGATCTGCATGCTAAAAAACACGGTATAGCTGAATGCACATATGAAGATGTGGCGGAAAAATTGTGGCCAGTTCCGGTTCAGGACATTTGGGGAATCGGACGCCGGATGCAGCGCAATTTTAACCGAATGGGGATTGTTACTCTTGGACAGCTTGCTAATTTCCCCATGAAACAATTAACCAAACGGTTCGGCATCATGGGTGAACAGCTGTATTGGCATGCATGGGGAATTGATTTAAGCCCTGTGTTCGGCAATTTCACCAAAACAGAACAGAAAGGGTTCGGGCATGGCATCTCTTTGCTGCGCGATTATTCCGCAGACGAGGTTGCCATTTGCATTCTTGATTTATGTGAAGAAGCGTGCCGGCGGGCAAGGAGTGCCAATAAGGCCGGTAAGACCATCCACCTTGGCATCTCATACGCGAAAGAGTCAGGCGGCGGTTTCAGCCGGTCACGATCAGTCAGCCTGTCCACCAACATCACAATGGACGTCTACGATGTTTGTATGCAGTTATTTCATGAATTCTACGATGGCATCAGTGATATCCGGCACGTCTATGTAACGCTTGGTAACCTTTATGAGAATGGTGAAACACAATTGGACCTTTTCGATAACCGCCCCCAGAAAAAAGATATTGGCTATGTTATGGACGCCATTCGTGATAAATATGGATCAACGGCCATACTTCGGGCTTCAAGCTACACAGGTGCAGGCATTGCGATCGGACGGAGCAGCAAAATCGGCGGCCACCAGGCATAGACCGGCTGCGGAGTCGATAACAACAAGCTTTTGGCCGGGCTCTTCGTAAATTTCGCTACTCGTTAACCTTCGTGATGTAAACTGCGAAGTAAGTGCTATGTTGATTTCCGTTCCGGGCAGTCGCGCACCTTAAGGCAACGCTTCAGCTTCCTCGGAAGCAAAAACCGCTTTCTGCTCAGATCTTCAGCCGCCCGCTTTCCCGCAGGAGTCGACCGCCCTCCGCTCCAATCAATGCCGCGATAGCGAAGGAAATACACGAAGACTCCAGCGGGAAAGCGAAGACGTTGAGACCCCACAGCGAGCGTTCTTTGCGAGCGAGGAGGCTCAGCGCGAGCCCTAAGGCGCGCGGCGTGTATTTCTGAAGCGGTAGACAACGCACCAACTTATACCTAAAGTTACTTCGCATTTTATGGATTTTGTATCAAAAACAACAAGCTTTTAGACAACAGCCTTTGGTAAATAAAAAGAAACCGGCTAAGATACCGATTTCCAGTCCAATGGTTAGTAATTTACAACTTCGTAAACATAGATATCACCCTGCAGCCTTTTGCGGGCAAGACCTTCATCCTCAAGATAGTCGAGCTGCCCAATTGTTTCGGACATTGTCAGACTTAATTGTTTTTCGTATTGCTTCGGAAAAATCTGTTTACAAAGGTCAAATGGCGTCTGACGATTGGTCAGTAAGAGCTGATATACTTTATTTGCCCGTTCTTCCTGACGCCGCAGACGCAAGGGTATTATCCTATCTGTATCTGAAAATATTTGACCATGGCCCGGATAAACCGTTTGAATCCCCAGTGAGCGGCACTTGATCAGATTGGCACGGTATTGCAGCATTGGTTTAGGACGTTCTTTGTCCCTTACCGGCGGTTCCAAAAGCGGATTCGGGGAAATATGATGAAGCAAATGGTCGCCGCCGATAAATGCCCCGTCGCTTTCACGCAAAAACGATAAATGAGTCTGGGCATGCCCCTTCGTTTCAATGATTCGCCAATCCTCATGGCCGGGCAGTCGGTTCCCTTCCTCAAGTTTATGCGTCAGCTGAGCCTTCCCCGTAAATTCAATCGTTCCTTGTAATTCACTTGAGCTTGGCATCAATTGCTCCGGTACACCGCAAGCCTTTAAAAACGTTTCAAAAAATTGTTCATACCGGGCCAAAAATGCTTCATCATGCTTCAGCCATAAATCCACATTTTCATGAGCGGCAATCGCCTCAGCCCGGGGAAAGAATTCAATTAAACCCGTATGATCCGGATGATGATGCGTTAAAATAATTTGTTCAACATCATTTGGCTTGTAGCCCAATTCATCTAATTGTATCCTTAGTGCTTCCCATCCCTCTTTTGTCTTAACACCGGCGTCGACCAATGATAATGTGTCGCCTTTAAGCAAATACATGTGTACATCCCCGACCGCAAATGGCGTCGGTATGGTAAGCTGACTGATTGTTTTGTCCAATACTTTCATAATTTGACGGCCTCCAAAAATGAATAGCAATTCAGTTTATGAATGCAATTATAAACGTTTCCCGGTAAAAAGTCAGCTATTCTTTCTCAAAAAGCCGGTGAATTGCCTCAGTTAATATCGATGGCAAGTATTCAAAACTATAAGTAAGCTCAAGGCGCTCTGTCCATTGATGCGGATCTTTCCCTAAAGGACCAATGTTTAATACCGGCATCGTCAGCTGCTTCATTGCATCCTCAGGGAAGGAAAATCCGTTATTCTGCAGCGGTAAATTGGCTGTCAGCTGCTGCAAATGACTTTCAGAAGCAACAGGTCCAACAAAGCTCAAATCAGAAAGTCCGGTAAAAAATTCAGCTACCGTCAAATCAAGCTGAAAATTAGACTGCGTAAAGGTTTTGACATGTTTCATCACATCCTGAATGTACGGGTCATCAAATGACGATACCGCTGGATAAAAAGGCGGACTGTAAAATACAACAATCATTGGTGCCAAATCTTTGCACATATCAGCCAGTTCCTGAACCAATACTGTCGAAAAATCCCGGTCCCCCTGATCCCGCTTATTAACGATCAGGTTTTGCCTGCGTATCACTTCTTCTGTGCCATAACGTTTGACAGCCTCGTTATATAAATCTTCATACATGATGACATTGACCTGAAAATCCGGCACCATAAAATCCTCTGCCATACTGCCAAAATAATATGCTTTTTGCTGCACGTAGCTCGCAATGTTGTCAGCTGCCTTCTGAGCGCCCTTGAGCAATTTATCGTTTATCTCCTGCAGCGTCTGCTTTAAATATAGAATATTATACATAGCAACGGCTGTGTGTGGTGTCTGTACCGAATATTCTTCTTTTAAATCACGCTGCATTAAACTGACAGGCGGCGGCGCCACTTCATCACCGGCCTTTTCGATGAAAGCTTCATTCAGTTCAATCTCTTGTGATAAAAAGCTCACCATTAAATTCGGACTGATGCCGGCAAACGGTTCACCGACATGTGATTCCTTTCCGTAGCAATAAAAACCGGGCAAAACTTTTCCGATTGAACCCGTGTAGGTGTAATAATGGCTGTCGCCGGGATATTTGCTGAATATCGGTTCGCCATTTAAGCAAGCATTATACGTTAAACCTTCATCTTGTTTCAATTGGTCTAACACAGGAAGTGCTGTCATCATCCCCTGTGAATTCACTTCCTCATCAGGCACCGAAAGCAGAAGAAGATTCCCCTTGAATTCACCGTTCATTGCTTTTTCAAGCATGGACAAATGCAACGTGATGCCTGCTTTCATATCCATCGTACCGCGGCCAAACAGCCAGTCACCTGAATCAATATCCGCTTGTACATCTTTCGGAAACCGCTCTCTTATGTATTTCATTTGCTTTGTCAGTTCTTTAGGACGGAAAGCCAGACTCTTCAATGAACCATAATCCTCAACGCCCACGACATCGAAATGGCTCAAGAGAATAACTGTTTCTGATGTATCGTTCCCTTTCACCAAGGCTGTTAGAAGTCTGCGGCCATCTTCTAAGGGATGTAATTTTACATGACCCGGGTTCTTTTCAAAATATGGTTTCTGCATGAGCATACGTTTCAAATACTCTGCCTGTGCAATTTCTGCATGGCTGCCGGTAATGCTTCCGTGACCGACAAGTGACACAAGCAATTCAATCAATTGGTCTTTTGTTTGCCATGTTTTCATCAAATTCCTCCTGTATAAATTGACTTCTTTCGATAAATCAAACACAATCAAAGCGAGGTGAGTCGATTGCAGGCAAAAATTTTTGCACATCGCGGTGCCAGCAAACATGCACCAGAAAATACAATGGATGCTTTCACCCTTGCTTATCAAGAGGGGGCTGACGGTATTGAAACAGACGTCCATCTGACAAAAGATCGTGTTCCCGTGTTGATGCACGATGAACGGGTCAACCGGACAACAAATGGAACCGGCTATATAAAAGATTATACATTCAGCCAATTGAAAAAGCTGGATGCCGGTGCATGGTTTTCACCCGACTTTGCCGGAGCCCGAATTTTAAGGCTGGATGAGCTGCTGGAATGGATTGACGATAAGTCATTATATTTAAATATTGAACTGAAAAATAATAAAATAGATTATAGGCATTTGGAAACGATTGTTTATGACAGGCTTTCAAATTATCGCTTATTACATCGTACTATACTGTCAACGTTTAATCCAATCAGTATAAAAAAGTTAAAAACACTGAACCAGACAATCGGAACAGCCCTTTTAAGTTCCAAACGGGATAAAAACCTTGTCTCATCTGCCGGTCAGCTGGGTGCGAATGCTGTCCATATTAAATACCAGCGGCTGCAGCAGAAGCTTGTCAACTCATGTCATCACAGGGATATGGCTGTACGTGTGTATACAGTAAACAAGCCAAAACAAATGCTCCACTGCTTCCGTACAGGATGCGACGGGATATTTACAGACGTACCCAAGATTGCGATTCAGTGTCGTGCGCAAATCAAGGAGGAATCAATGTGACTAAACTCTTCAGCCCTTTCAAATTTAAAAATGTTGAACTAAAAAACCGTATTGTCATGTCACCGATGTGCATGTACTCCTGTCTGGAACAAGACGGAAAAATCACACCTTTCCACATGACACATTATATCTCACGGGCGGCCGGTCAAGCCGGACTCGTCATGACCGAAGCGACAGCCGTTAGACCTGAGGGCCGGATTTCCCATGAAGATTTAGGCATATGGGATGACGAGCATGTCGATGGTTTAAAACAATTAAACGGACAAATCCACAGCTATGGTGCCAAAACCGGCATTCAGTTGGCTCATGCAGGCCGGAAAGCACGACTCGACTCAACTATTTATGCACCTGCAGCGATTGCATTCAATGAATCATCGAAAACCCCGGAAGAAATGTCTTTAAAAGATATTGAAACAACGGTCGAAGCCTTTAAAAATGGCGCACGGCGGGCTAAAGAAGCCGATTTTGACATTATCGAAATTCACGGTGCCCACGGCTATTTGATTAATCAATTTCTTTCACCCCTCACGAACAAACGAAACGACGAATATGGCGGCAGCCGAGTAAATCGTTATCGTTTTCTGCAGCAGGTGATTAAAGCTGTTCAGAACGAATGGGACGGCCCGATTTTTGTCCGTATATCTACCGATGAATATGACCCGGACGGCAGCACACTGAATGATATGCTTTATTTTGCCGACCAAATGAAACAGCAAGGCATCGACCTCATTGACTGCAGTTCAGGCGGCGTTGTCCCGGCATCCATTCATCGCTATCCGGGTTATCAGCTGAAACGCTGTGAGATCATTAAGCAGGAAACAGTCATCGCCACTGGAGGCGTAGGGTTGATTACAACAGGCATTCAAGCAGAAGAAATTGTGCAAAATGACCGTGCTGACCTTATCTTTATCGGCCGCGCTCTGCTCAGAAACCCATATTGGCCAAAAGCAGCCGCCGATGAATTAAACGAAACGATTACGCCGCCAAAACAGTATGAACGGGGCTGGAAATAATGGAACTTTTTTTTCTTGGGACCGGATCAGGCATCCCTTCCAAAGAGCGCAATGTCTCTAGTGTTGCTTTAAAATTGCTTCAGGAACAGAATAGTATTTGGCTGTTTGATTGTGGTGAAGCGACCCAGCATCAAATTTTGCATACGACTATCAAACCACGCAAAATCACAAAGATTTTTATTACCCATATGCATGGTGATCATATTTTCGGGTTGCCGGGCCTTTTAAGCAGCCGATCATTTCAAGGCGGGACAGACCCTTTAACCATTTATGGCCCTGAAGGCATTAAAGACTTTGTTGAAACCAGTCTATCGGTCAGCGGCTCGTCTCTCACCTATCCCCTTTCCATTATTGAATTTACGGAAGGTGAATTGTTTGAGGATGAACATTTCAGGGTATCATGCAAAAAACTTGAGCATGGTATGCCGAGTTTTGGTTTTAGAATCAGAGAAAAAGACAAACCCGGGAAACTGCTCGTTGACAAATTGAAAGCTGCCGGGGTCGAGCCGGGACCGATTTATCAGCAAATCAAGGACAATGATATCGTTCATACAGACGATGGCCGCATTATCCGCCGTGATGATTACCTTGGGCCGGTAAAAAAGGGCCGGATCGTGACAATACTGGGCGACACACGGTCACCGGAGAAAAATCAATCCTTTGTCAAAGGCTCGGATGTACTGGTGCATGAAGCTACATTCGGCGATGAAAAAAAGCACTTGGCCAAAGCCTACTGTCATTCAACGGCAAAACAGGCAGCCCGTCTCGCTATTGATAGCGATATCGGAAAACTCATATTGACGCATATTTCATCCCGCTACCAGCAGGGTGATGATGATAAGCTGACTGAAGAGGCAAGAAAAATTTTCCCGATGACTGAACTTGCAAATGATTTTCATCAGGTAAGCATTGAATCCAAATAGGAGGCAAATATTACATGGGGAAGATAGAAATAGAAACAATCGTCAATCGTCAGCGCAGCCTGTTTCAATCAGGCGAAACATTGGATGTCACTTTTCGCAAACAGCAGCTGACCTTGCTGAAAGGCATGCTGGAAAAATATGAGGGTGAAATTTACCATGCTTTAAAAAATGATTTGAATAAGTCGGAGTATGAAGCTTTTACAACCGAATTGGGATTTTTGTACAGTGAAATTGACTTTGCCCTTAAACACTTGACAGACTGGATGAAACTGGAAAAAGTAGCAACTCCCATCACCCATAAGGGGAGTAAAAGTTTCATTCACAAAGAACCTTATGGTGTTACATTGATCATGGCACCATGGAATTATCCACTGCATCTGGCCATAGCACCGGCAATCGGAGCCATCGCAGCAGGCAATACCATTGTCGTGAAACCATCTGAATTCACACAGTCGACCTCAGCCATTCTATCGGAAATGGTACAATCAACGTTTGACGCGTCCTATTTTACTGTTGTTGAAGGTGACAAAGAAATCAGTCAGGAGCTTCTGGAACAACGATGGGACTACATCTTTTTCACCGGCAGCTCGTATGTCGGCAAAATTGTGATGGAACAAGCAAGCAAACACCTCACACCAGTGACATTGGAATTGGGCGGCAAAAGCCCTGCCATCGTTGATAAAGATGCAAAAATTGATTTGGCAGCCAAGCGTATTGTCTGGGGAAAATTTACGAACGCCGGTCAGACATGTGTCGCACCGGATTATGTATACGTACATGAAAAAGTGAAGCTAAAACTGTTAAGAGCGATGAAAAAACATACAAGATCATTTTATGGTAAAAAACCGCTCGAAAACCCGAATTTTGTGCAGATTATCGGCAAAGAACACTTTAACAGGCTGAATACATTTCTGACAGAAGGCGAGGTAGTTCATGGCGGCTGTACCAATGATGAAAAGCTGCGTATCGAACCGACCATCCTGGATAAGATAAGCGGGAATGACGCCATCATGCAGGAGGAGATTTTTGGGCCAATCTTACCGGTTATGACATTTAGCTCAATTGATGACGTTATCTTAGAACTAAAACAGAAGGATAAGCCGCTCGCACTTTATTATTTTGGCGAAAATGAAGAAAAACAGCAGCAAGTTATGACACGTATATCGTTTGGCGGCGGCTGCATCAACGACACACTCTATCATTTGGCCAATCCACACCTGCCATTCGGGGGTGTTGGCAACAGCGGGATGGGTGCTTATCACGGCAAGTACAGTTTTGATACATTCTCTCACCAAAAAAGCGTCTTAAAACAAACGACTAAATTTGATATTCCGTTCAGGTACCCCGGCGGAAAACTTGCAAAGGCTGTTGTCAAGCGGCTGATGAAATAAGTTAAGCGCCCCTTCCCGGTCACGGTAAGGAGCGCTTATTTTTTAAAATCATCCAGAAAATCTTTTTGAAAGCTTGTCCGCGGCTGTTCATTTTTATC
Source organism: Lentibacillus amyloliquefaciens (assembly GCF_001307805.1). Classification (GTDB taxonomy): domain Bacteria; phylum Bacillota; class Bacilli; order Bacillales; family Amphibacillaceae; genus Lentibacillus; species Lentibacillus amyloliquefaciens. Next base: position 1,006,988 of record NZ_CP013862.1, read on the forward strand.
ATCATTCTGCAGCTGTTTAAACGTATTTTTGCCATATTTTTGGGAAAGGTTGTCAATGGCCTCGTATAACTTCTCTTTTTCGGCTTCTTTTTCATACGTAAATAAATCCAGCTGTTTAGCAATGTTTTGCTTCTCATCAACATCCTGGACAGTAATGCCAAGTAGCCTGATTGGTTCTGAATTCCAATGTTTTTGAAATAACTCATTGGCAAAGTACAGAATATCATCCTTGTTTTCAATGAACTGATGCAATTTTCGGCTTCTCGTAACTGTTTTATGGTCATGATACCTGATCATGATTTGCACACTTTTTCCTGCTGCCTTTTTACGTTTCATCCGCCGCTCAACATTTTCAGCCAGTTTGTGCATCAGTATTCGGATCTCCGCATCATCTGTCGTATCCTCAGCAAGGGTCTGGGAGCTGCCGATGCTTTTAAATTCATGAACCGCATCGGGATCCACCGCGCGTGTATCAACACCATTCGCCCTGTTCTGAAGTCTTTCCCCGTTGATACCAAGTATTTGTTTCAGTTGGTAGCTGTCACCATTTGCCAGGTCCCAAATGGTGTTAATATCGAATGTGCGCAGTTTTTTTGCCGTCTTTTCCCCTACCCCATACATTTCCTCAATAGGCAAAGGCCAAAGTTTTTCACTGATATCCCGTTTCCGCAATATCGTGATTCCCATTGGCTTTTTCATGTCTGAAGCCATCTTCGCCAAAAATTTGTTGGGGGCGATACCAATGCTGCAGGGAAGATCCAATTTATTGTTGATTTTTTCCTGGAGATTTTGAGCTATTTCAACCGGGTTACCATGCTGTTCAGCAGCGGTCACATCCATATACCCTTCATCAATCGACACAGGCTGAACATACGGTGTTATTTCCGCAAGCATCTGAAATATTTCCTTTGAGGCGGTTCGATACCGATCAAAATTCGGGCGCAAAACAATTAATTCCGGGCATAGACGGCGGGCTTGCCATAACTGCATGGTTGTCTTAACCCCTTTCGCCCGAGCTTCGTAGCTGCTTGTGACAACAATGCCTTTACGCTCTTCCGGGTTACCGGCAATTGCAAGTGGCTTGCCTTTTAATTCTGGATTATAGGCCATTTCAACAGAGGCATAGAAAGAATTCATATCCACGTGAAAGATGATCCTTCCTTTTTTCGGATACCATTGTGACATCGCTGGACATCCTTTTAAATATGATAATTCCATTATATCATATAAAGTGAATCTTCAATCAGTTGGGGGTTTCTTTCTTCCCCACTGATTGTTAGATAAACGAATCGGACATGTACTGGCAGTTGATCCCCACCAATCTTCATCGTATACGCGAACATTTGATGTGTTATTCAGTTATCTTTCAGCCGCTTCCTGTACAATAGCTGTCACTATTTCAGTGATTTTAACCAGTTCTTCAACAGGTATCCGTTCATTCGTTGTATGGATTTCTTCATAGCCGACAGCGAGATTAACAGTTGGGATGCCCAGACCGGCAATCACGTTCGCGTCACTGCCTCCTCCGCTTTTCTGCAGATTACTTTCACGGCCAATAGATCTGGCGGCATTCCGTGCAACTTCCACAACTTCATCATTTGAATCCTGATTGAAGCCCGGATACATAATTTCAACATCCACTTCAGCAGTGCCGCCATACTCTTCTGCTGTATTTTCAAAAGCTTCCTTCATAGCAGTTACTTGCTTCTCCATTTTTCCCGGATTTAGTGAGCGTGCTTCTGCCAGAATATTGACACGATCGGCGACGATGTTTGTCTGTTTTCCACCTTCGAAACGGCCAATATTCGCTGTTGTTTCATCGTCAATTCTGCCCAGCGGCATTTTAGCTATTGCCTTAGCAGCAAGTGTAATCGCTGAAACCCCCTTTTCCGGTGCAAGCCCTGCGTGTGCAGTTTTCCCTTTCATCACCGAATAGAGTTTGGCTTGAGTAGGTGCCGAAACGATAATGTCACCGACAGGACCGTTACTGTCAATCGCATAGCCATATTTTGCCTTAATGAGCGAGCCGTCAAGGGATTTCGCTCCAACCAGACCCGATTCTTCACCAACGGTAATTATAAATTCAACATCGCCATGTTCAATATCATTTTCTTTTAAGGTGCGGATCATTTCGATTATGGCTGCAAGTCCGGCCTTATCATCAGCGCCCAGGATTGTGGTTCCATCCGAAACGATAAAACCGTCTTCTATCGATGGCTTTATCCCGTTTCCCGGAACAACCGTATCCATATGCGACGTGAAGTAAATCGTATCAGCATTTGTTTTAGTGCCTTTCAATGTGCAAATTAAATTCCCTGCCCCATGACCTGTTTTTTCTTTGCTGTCATCTTCAGTAACGTCCAAGCCTAAACGTTTGAATTTATTTGTCAGTATTTCTGCTATTTCTGTTTCATGACCGGTTTCTGAATCAATTTGAACCAGTTCAAAAAATTCATCAAGCAGTCTATTCTTGTTGATGGAAATCATAATTAATGCCTCCTGAAATCATTATAAAGGTATGTTGCCATGTTTTTTTGTTGGTCTGTCTTCCTCTTTATAATAAAGCATTTCCAGTGCCTGTATAAGTTTAACGCGTGTTTCTCTTGGATCAATCACATCGTCAATCATACCTAGACCAGCTGCTACGTATGGATTTGCAAACTTTTCTCTGTATGTGCTGATTTTTTCCTGACGGGTAGCTTCAGGATTCTCGCTTTCCGCTATTTCCTTGGCAAAAATGATATTGGCTGCGCCGTCCGGACCCATGACAGCTATTTCTGCATTTGGCCAAGCGTAAACAAGGTCCGCTCCAATCGACTTACTGTTAAGTGCAACGTACGCCCCGCCATAAGCTTTCCGTGTAATGACCGTTATTTTAGGTACGGTTGCTTCGGAATAAGCATAAAGGATCTTGGCACCATGACGGATAATGCCGCCGTGTTCCTGTTTCACGCCGGGGAAAAACCCGGTGACATCTTCAAATGTAATGAGCGGTATATTAAACGAATCACAGAACCGGATAAATCTGGATGCTTTATCACTTGAGTCAATATCAAGGCCGCCTGCGAGGTATTTCGGCTGATTACATACGAACCCGACTGTTTCACCATTAATCCGTGCAAAGCCCACGACAATATTTTTGGCAAAGTCTTTATGTATTTCGTAAAAACTGTCTTTATCGACCACTTGATCGATCACTGATTTAACATCATATGGACGTGTCGCGTTGAATGGCACAATATCGGCCAGATCCGGACGTGTTTCATCATTTAATTCAAACTGTTTTAATGGCGGTTTTTTCTGATTATTGGCCGGCAAATAGTCAACCAGATTTCTGACAGCATCAAGTGCTTCTTCTTCACTTGCAGCTTTAATGTGTGCGTTACCGCTTTTGGCGTTGTGGACGTCTGCACCGCCTAAAGACTCAGAGGAAATTTGCTCCCCTGTTACGGTTTCAATTACCTTTGGTCCGGTGATAAACATTTGAGAGGTTTCTTCAACCATGATGACAAAATCAGTAATCGCGGGTGAATAAACCGCTCCGCCTGCACTTGGACCCATGATGACAGAGATTTGCGGAATGACACCTGAATAAATGGAATTACGGTAGAAAACCTGTCCGTAACCGTCAAGTGAGGAAACACCTTCCTGGATTCTCGCGCCCCCTGAATCATTCAGACCAATAAATGGTGTGCCTGTTTTGGCGGCAAGATCCATTGCGCTTGCAATCTTTTTCCCGTGCATCTCACCAAGGGCACCGCCGAAAACCGTAAAATCCTGGGCAAATAAATAGACAGCCTGTCCGTTTATTTTTCCATAACCGGTGACAACTCCTTCACCATTAGCATGGTTGTTATTCATGCCAAAGTCAGTTTCCCGGTGCTCGATAAACGGATTAAGTTCAACAAATGAACCATCATCCAGCAAATAATCAATTCGTTCGCGTGCTGTCAATTTCCCTTTGGAATGCTGCTTATCAATTCGGTCATCTCCGCCGCCAAGCTCAACCTGCCTTCGTTTATCATATAGTTCGTTTATTTTATCAAAAATATCCATTATTGTTCACTTCCCTCCGAATGCTGGCACAATTCAAACAAGACGCCATTTGCAGCCTTTGGATGGATAAAGGCGACCTGACTATCATGAGCGCCTTGTTTTGGTTCCTCATTAATCAGAGGTATACCCTCAGTTTTCATAGCATTAAGACGCGTGCTGAGATTATCTGCCTCTAATGCAATGTGATGTATCCCTTCCCCTTTTTTATCCAAATAACGCTGTATCGGAGAATCTTCCCTTAATGGTTCAAGCAGTTCAATTCGGGACTCACCGATCTTCAAAAAGGCTGTCCTGACCCCTTCTGATTCAATGGTTTCAACACCTTCCAAATCAAGTCCGAGCGCATCTGTGTAGAATGGGAGCACATGGTCAATCTCCCGAACAGCTATGCCAATATGTGCAATTTTTTCAGGTGGTTTTATTTTATTGTCTTCGGGGTCGACCAGCTGTTTAATATATGCTGCAAGCGCCTCAGTCGAAGAACCGCTCGTAAATATTTTCCGGACGCCTTTCTCCAGCAAATACGGAATATCTTCAGCTGGTATTACGCCGCCGCCGACTACCGGGATGTCAGCTGCATTTTGCTTTTGCAATGCATCTATAACTTTCGGGAATAAGGTTTTATGGGCACCTGAAAGTGACGACAATCCGATAACATCCACATCTTCCTGAATGGCGGCCTGGACGATTTGCACCGGTGATTGTCGAAGTCCGGTATAAATTACTTCCATTCCATGGTCACGCAATACTTGGGCGATGATTAAAGCTCCCCGGTCATGCCCATCAAGACCGGGTTTAGCGATAAGTGCTCGTATTTTTCCCATCTTGTCTCCCCCTTTTTAACAAACAGATAGATCACATTTGTCTTTTGAAGTTTCTAAATTACATGCCTGTATATTCCCCGAATTCATCACGCAATACGTTACAGATTTCTCCGACAGTGGCATAAACCTTTACGGCGTCTAAAATATGAGGGATCAAGTTAGCATGCGAATCTTGTGCTTTTTCCCGAAGTGTTTCCAGTGCGCTGTCTACTGCTCTTTGTTCCCGCTCAGCACGGGCTTTTTCAAGCGAAGCGATTTGTTCGGCCTCAAGTGTTTCATCGACTTTCAAAAGGTCCGGATCAACTTCTTCATCTAATTTAAACTCGTTTAAACCGACAATGATCTCTTCATTATTTTCAATGTCCTTTTGTGTTTCGTAAGCTGTACGCTGAATTTCCCGCTGCATGTAGCCTTCTTCCACAGCTTTTACAGCACCGCCGATTTCGTTAATTTGATCAAGATACTTATTAACTTCTTCCTCAATTTGGTCTGTCAGTGACTCAACATAATACGAGCCGCCCAAAGGATCAGCTGTATCTGCAACACCGCTTTCATGTGCAATAATTTGCTGTGTTCTGAGAGCTATGCGTGCCGATTCTTCAGTTGGCAATGACAATGCCTCATCACGGGAGTTGGTATGAAGGCTTTGTGTCCCGCCAAGAACAGCAGCAAGTGCTTGCATCGTCACACGGACAACATTGTTATCAGGTTGCTGGGCAGTCAATGTCGAACCACCTGTTTGAGTATGAAAACGCAATTTCCAGCTTTTTGGATTTTTTGCCTGATAATGTTCTTTCATGACCTTTGACCAAATACGCCGGGCAGCACGGAATTTGGCGACCTCTTCCAGGAAGTTGTTATGTGCATTAAAGAAGAAGGCAAGCCTCGGTGCAAAGGCATCGATTTCAAGTCCTGCTTCCAGAGCAGCATCCACATACGCCATCCCGTCAGCGAGGGTGAACGCCACTTCCTGTACTGCCGTTGAACCTGCTTCACGGATGTGATAACCTGAAATGCTGATCGTGTTAAATTTAGGAACATGCTCGTGGCAGAATTCAAATATGTTGGTGATTAAGCGCATTGATGGCTTAGGCGGAAAAATATATGTACCGCGTGCAATATATTCTTTCAAGATATCATTCTGGATTGTGCCTGTAAGTTTCTCAAGCGGCACACCCTGCTTTTGACCGACAGCAAGGTACATGCATAACAAAACAGATGCCGGCGCGTTAATAGTCATCGATGTGCTGACTTTTCCAAGCGGAATCTGATCAAGCAATTGCTCCATATCATGCAGCGAATCTATTGCCACCCCGACTTTGCCGACTTCCCCTTCTGCCATGACATCATCGGAGTCGTACCCAATTTGGGTCGGCAGGTCAAATGCGACCGACAAACCAGTCTGCCCCTGATCAAGCAAATAACGGAAGCGTTCATTCGTTTCCTTGGCCGAACCGAATCCGGCATATTGGCGCATTGTCCAAAGGCGGCTGCGATACATAGTCGGCTGGATTCCGCGGGTATACGGGTATTCTCCCGGATAACCCAATTTTTCCTCATACGTTTCATCTTCAGCTGGGTGATACAGCCGTTCCACTTCAATATCAGATGAGGTGGTAAATGGATCTTTTCGTTCCGGAAAACGGTCCAGCGTTTTATTGACAGATCGCTTCCAATTTTCTTTTTTTGATTGAAACGTGTTATCACTCATAAACAGAAAACCCCCTGTATTAATTTAATATTCGAGTTAGAGCACTTGTCCAATTCTGCAATTAACGATACAATACTAGCAGGATAAGGACTTAAGGAGGAATATAATTGGCTAAAAACCAAACCAAATCACCGGCGCCCAGAAAAAAGTCTAAGCGCGAACGCAGAATAAAAGTCATCATTTATATAATGATTCTGGCAATGATCTTATCTACTATGACAATGGGATTGTCAATGTTTATATAAAATACGCTTTTCACCATACTTGATAAAGACGATTTCAGCGTAACACACGACAAAGCCAATGACTGGGGACGACTACGTTGCCCCGGTCTTTTTTGTTTTTTGTTTTTTCTCATTCACATCACTTTTTTTAAACTTTTTCTTCAACAGCAGATAATCCTCTATTTCATGCAATAATCGGAACAAATTAGCCCGTGTTTCAAATTCTTCCTGGGTTTCCGGCAAATCTTCCTGATCAAATTTTCGGCGCAAATCTTCCAATTCATCTAAATACAAACTCGCTGTATTACCAGGATGAACGGCATCACCGACGTTCTCAAAAAAGTCGGCAATTTTTAATGAAATATTGTCCCTGTTCGGGAGCCGGGTAACTAATGGAAGCATTTTCTCGAGCAATTCCAGCTGCTTTTGACGCATCAGGAAGTAATCATGATATGGATGCTCACTTCTCAGTAAATGGTTCTCCTTTTCTAATAATACCAAATCCATGGCCTCTTGCAATATATCTTCACAAATTCTTAGCTCTTTTCCGGACCAATTTTCATTTTTATCACGTATATATAAAGCGATTTCATTCAGTATTATCTGGAAATAGTGCTCAAGCTCTTCCTGTTTTTGCTTAAGCTGGTTTTCCAAAGACGGCATATATAAATTCAGGATCAACGCTGTACCAATTCCAATAATGATAATCAGAAATTGCTCGGTTAACAATGAAAATGAAACACTTTGAGCACTGTATAAATTTAAAGTAATGACAGAACTGGTTGCAATACCAGGTGTTACTTTTAAAAAAACAGTCACAGGTATAAAACAAACAAGCATAGCACCGATCACTAAAGGATGATAGCCGATCAGTTCAAAAAATACAATTGAAAATAACGCAGCTGCAATACACGCCAGGAAACGATGCCAGGCACTTAGCACTGAGCGTTTTCGTGAAGGCTGAATGCATAAAATGGTTAAAATTCCTGCTGAAACAAAATTCGTCAGCCCCAAAACTTGGGCAATCGAAATTGAGATCGGCGTGCCAATAGCTGTCTTGATGGTGCGCGAGCCAATTTTCACATCAGATTCTCCTTAGCTGATTCATCAAATTCGGGGTGAACAAAATGAGGCTGACCCGTGTTGTTTTGAGACAGCCTCATTCCATATCATTAATTATGTTTAAACTTCTTCACAATTATCGTCAAAAACTTTTTGCAGTTTGCCGACAACATCCATTGCACTGTAGCCTTCTATATCTGAACGTTCAAGCATTGTAACGATTTCCCCATCCTTCATGAATGCAAATGACGGTGATGACGGTGGATAGCCTTCAAAATATTCTCTCGCTTTCTCAGTTGCATCACGGTCTTGTCCCGCAAATACAGTGACTAAATGATCAGGGCGCTTATCATAATGAATGGCATTAGCCGCTGCCGGACGTGCAATACCGCCAGCACAGCCACATGTCGAATTGACCATGATCAATGTGGACCCATCGCGCTTCATTGCTTCATCAACTGATTCAGCTGAGGTCAGTTCCTCATACCCTGCTTCCCGGACGTCCTCACGAGCAGCATTCACAACGTCGTTCATGAATACGTTAAAATCCATATATGTGTCCATCCCCTTTTAAATAGTAATTGATGTTGCTTAAAATAAGCTTATCAATTTTATAGACTGATTTCAATTTTAAAAACTTCTGTAAGCTGGCTTCATAAATGCCATAAAGTTCTTTGCCATTCAATTCTGCTTTTGAACCACCAAGATTACGCTGGATCGCTCAGTATATTTTCGTCGCCTCAGCATTGGTGTTTTCTGCCAGTTCTTTCACTCTCGCCAGAAATTGTCCGACTATCAGACCGTCAAGCACACGATGATCCAGGGACAGACATAAATTCACCATGTCTCGCGCAGCAAACATATCGTTTATAATGACAGGTCGTTTCACAATCGATTCCACTTGCAATATGGCAGCCTGCGGATGATTGATAACACCCATTGACTGCACTGAACCAAATGAGCCAGTATTGTTGACAGTAAATGTGCCGCCCTGCATATCCTCTGAGGTTAGCTTGCCGGACCGGGCCCGCACTGCCAGGTCATTAATATCTCTTGCGATGCCCTTGATACTTTTCTCATCGGCATTTTTAATAACCGGTACATACAGCTCGTTGTCTTTTGCAACGGCAATGGACAGATTAATATCTTTATGCTGAATGATTTTATCCCCTGCCCATGTGCTGTTTAACTGAGGATATTCTTTCAAAGCCTGTGCAACAGCTTTTACAAAGAATGCGAAAAAGGTGAGGCTGTAGCCTTCACTTTGTTTAAATTCATCTTTTACTTTGTTGCGGTAGCTTACCAGATCAGTGACATCAGCTTCCACCGCCATCCATGCATGTGGTATCTCAGTTGTGGATTTCACCATATTTTGAGCGATAGCTTTTCGAACGCCGGTTACCGGTATTTCAGTATCACCCGGCTTTCCAGCTGGCTGTGATTCTGAAGGCTGTTCGGGCTGAATGGCTTTCGTTTCTTTTTCTCCCGGTGGGCTTTTAGTTGAAGCCGGTTCGGGTTTATCACCCGAAGCGATCAATTTTTCCATATCTTTTCTGGTAATGCGTCCGCCTCGGCCTGAGCCATCAACTTGCTGCAGGTCAATATCATGCTCTTGTGCCAGTCGCATAACAGCAGGTGAGTAACGTTTTTTCATGGGTGCATCAGATGAATCTTCTTTATCTTTTTCTGCTGTTTGCTCTTGCTTCTCTTCCGATTTATCAGTTTCGGCGGATTCGTCAGTTGAAGATCCGCCTTCTATTTCAATGTAACCCATAAGATCACCAACTTGAATGGTGTCTCCTTCCTGCGCCACAAGTTCTTTGATGACACCTGTGAACGATGACGGAACTTCAGCATTGACTTTATCCGTCATGACTTCTGCGATGGGGTCGTATTTATTGACTTTATCCCCTTCTGAAACCAGCCATGAACTGATTGTGCCTTCTGTAACACTTTCGCCAAGCTGCGGCATATTTATTTTTTCGGCTGTCATCTTTAACCCTCCTCGTAACCAATCTTAGAATTCAGCCAGTTCACGAATGGCATGTTCTGTCTTTTCCGGATTGAGCATGAAATATTTTTCCATTGTTGGTGAAAACGGCATGGATGGGATATCCGGGCCGGCGAGACGCTTAATCGGAGCGTCCAATTCAAACAGACAATTCTCCGCAATCACTGCAGCCACCTCTCCAATAATGCTGCCTTCTTTGTTATCCTCAGAGATCAGAAGCACTTTCCCCGTTTTCTTTGCCGCTTCAATAATTGCTTCCTGATCAAGCGGATAGACTGTTCGCAAATCAAGAATCTGGGTGTCTATTCCTTCTTCTTCAAGTTTTTCAGCAGCCTGCAACGCAAAATGAACCGCCAGTCCGTACGTAATAACCGTAACGTCGGCGCCTTCGCGCTTAATATCAGCTTTTCCGATCGGAAGGACATAATCGTCTTCCGGAACCTCACTTTTAAGCAAACGGTAAGCCCGTTTATGTTCAAAGAATAGTACCGGGTCATTATCACGAATAGAAGCTTTCAACAATCCTTTTACATCATACGGTGTCGATGGCATAACAATCTTAAGACCCGGCTGATTCGCAAACACCGATTCCAACGATTGTGAATGATATAATGCCCCATGAATACCGCCGCCATATGGCGCACGTATTGTCATTGGAACATTCCAGTCATTGTTCGAACGATACCGCATTTTAGCTGCTTCAGAGATGATCTGGTTCACGGCAGGCAAAATAAAGTCGGCAAATTGCATTTCGGCTATAGGACGCATGCCATACATAGAGGCACCGATACCGACTCCTGCGATGGCGGATTCCGAAAGCGGCGTATCAAGCACACGATATTCGCCAAACGCCTCATAAAGTCCTTTGGTGGCACCGAAGACACCGCCTTTTTTTCCAACATCTTCCCCTAAAACAAACACTTTTTCATCTCGTTGCATTTCTTCATGTATAGCAGCTGTAACTGCCTGAATATACGACATAACTGGCATGGCAAACTTCCCCCCTATTCTTCATATACGTATTTAAGTGCCGACTCCGGTTCAGGATAGGCTGCACTTTCTGCATAGTCCGTTGCTTCATTTACCGTTTCGGCTATATCAGTCAGGATTTCTTCTTCCATTTCTTCTGTCATAATGCCTGCCTCTTTTAAATAGGCAGCATATGAAAAAATGGCATCTTTTTTCTTTGCTTCTTCGACTTCTGCACTCTCACGGTACTGGCTGTCATCATCATCACTTGAGTGGGCCTTAAACCGGTAGGAAATGGCTTCAATCAATGTTGGTCCTTCTCCGTTTGCTGCACGTTCTCTTGCTTTTTGAACTTCTTCAAATACTGCCAGCGGATCATTGCCATCAACCGTGACACCAGGCATTCCGTAACTTTGTGCCCGATCGGAAACATTGGCACTTGCAATTTGTTTTTCCACAGGAACTGAAATGGCATATTTATTGTTTTCGACCATTGTGATGACCGGCAGTTTATGAACACCGGCAAAGTTCAAACCTTCATGAAAGTCGCCCTGGTTGGAAGATCCTTCACCAAGTGTCACAAATGAAGCAAAATCTTTCTTTTCCATCTTGGCTGCTAATGCTATTCCGACAGCATGGGGCAGTTGGGTTGTAACCGGTGAAGACTGGCTTAATATCCGTCTTTTCTTCTGCCCAAAATGGCTTGGCATTTGTCTTCCTCCTGAGTTGGGATCTTCTGCTTTTGCAAATGCCGACAGCATTAACTCTTTTGCTGTCATCCCAAATGCGAGAACAACACCCATATCTCTGTAATAGGGTGCAACATAATCTTCTTCTCTGTTCAGGGCAAATGAGGCGCCAACCTGTGAAGCTTCCTGTCCCTGACACGAAATGGCAAACGGGATTTTACCCGCTCGGTTTAAGAGCAACATCCGCTCATCAAGCTTGCGGGCCAAAAGCATATGTTTATAGATATCAATTGCCTGTTCATCTGTTAAACCTAACGTTTCATGGCGAATTTTTGCCATTTATATTCCCTCCCTTTAAGTACAAGGTTTTTATCCGTGAATCTGGTTTCCTTCCACAGCCATTGCTGCTTCACCCATGACTTCTGACAGTGTCGGGTGCGGGTGAACACTGTGCGAAACCTCCCAAGGTGCTGCATCAAGTACTTTAGCCAAGCCTGCCTCAGATATCATATCAGTCACATGAGGACCAACCATATGGATACCAAGAATGTCATCGGTTTTCTTATCCGCAATAATCTTGACAAAACCATCCGCTTCACCATAAACCAATGCTTTGCCAATTGCTTGAAATGGAAATTTACCGATTTTAACATCATACCCCTGATCTAGGGCCTGCTTTTCGGTGACCCCGACACTGGCAGCTTCCGGATTGGAATAAATACAAGATGGAATAGTGTTGTAATCAAGCGGCAACGGATTTTTTTCTGCCATATGCTCAACAGCAGTAATCCCTTCATGTGATGCAACGTGTGCCAGCTGCATACCGCCAATACAATCGCCAATCGCGTAAATATGAGGTTCTTTCGTCTGATAAAATTCATTCGTTTGAATAACACCATTATCTGTAACAATATCGGTGTTTTGCAGTCCGATATTAGATGAGTTCGCTTGCCGTCCGACAGAAACCAGCATATTGTCAGCGTTGAATGTTTCATTGGAACCTTCTATGTCAGCTTCGATTGCAACGCCATTTTCTTTTCGAAGCGTTTCAGACAACACTTTAGCTCCTTTGACAAATCGAACACCTTTTTTCTTCAGCAGTGCTTCAATTTCTTTTGCAACGGCCTCGTCCTCGGTCGGTAAAATTTGATCAAGATATTCAATAACGGTTACGTCAACACCAAAGTCAGCCAGCATTGAAGCCCACTCAATTCCGATTACCCCGCCGCCGACTATGATCATCGATGATGGCAATCGATCCATATGAAGTGCTTCATCCGAACTCATGACAAATTCGCCATCAATCTCGAGACCCGGCAATGATTTTGGTTTAGAGCCGGTTGCAATCAATACATTTTTGGGGACAATCATTGTATTTTCATCACCATTTTCATATTCGATTGAAATAGTTCCTGGCATAGGCGAGAAAATGCTTGGTCCCAATATACGGCCAAAACCTTCAAACACATCAATTTTCCCTTTTTTCATAAGTCCTTGCACACCTTGATGCAGCGTTTTGATAATCCGGTCTTTCCGATCCTGGACTTTAGGGAAGTTCAATGTCACGTTATCAGTATAAACTCCATAGTCACTTGCTTCCTTTGTCTGTTTAAAAACTTGAGCACTTCTGAGAAGGGATTTCGATGGTATACAACCGCGGTGCAGACAAGTGCCGCCGAGGTCGCTTTTTTCAACGATTGCTGTTTGCATTCCAAGCTGTGATGCGCGAATAGCTGCTACATATCCGCCTGTGCCTCCTCCAAGAACAACGAGATCATATTCCTTTGCCATTATTTGCATGCTCCTCTCTCTTATGAATCGAGGGGTATGTCTTTGCGTATTCCTGACCCGTCAGCACACGTAAAGCCCCTTTATTAAGTGCTTCCAATTTATCTTCACCGGGATAGATAACTGTATCTTCAGTCCAGTCAATACGGTTAGTAATCATTTGAAAAAACTAAGGTTGAATCCGGATTTATCACTAAGAACCGTATTGGTTTCTGTGACAAAGCAACATACCTCCGTTAGCGTCTGCTTAATGTGTGGTGGCCATTCAATAAAAATTGGCTCCGCGATTTTCGCAATGATTCGATTCGTTCTTCAGCCAGACGATCAGCTGCAGCGTAGGTTGGTATCTGATCACGTCTTGAAATGGCAAAAACACTGCTCAAATTATCATAGATTGATTCCACTTTTTTCATGGCTCTTGTTTCATTGTAGCCATTTAATTCATCAGAGACATTTATGACACCGCCTGAATTAATGACGTAATCCGGTGCATAGACAATTCCCATTTCATGAATCATATCACCATGTGCATCTGTTTTAAGTTGATTGTTGGCAGATCCTGCAATAACTTTAGCCTTTAACTGCGGAATCGTTTCATCATTTATGGTCGCACCGAGTGCACACGGTGCATAAATGTCACAGTCCACACTATATATCGCATCAGGATCAACTGCTCTTGCACCAAAATCATTGACAGCGCGTTTAACCGCATTTTCATTAATATCTGTAACAATCAGACTCGCACCTTCTTCATGCAAATGTGTGCACAATGCATAGGCCACACTGCCGACACCCTGAACAGCAACGGTTTTGCCTTCCAGCGAATCATCGCCGAACGCTTCCATAGCCGCTGCTTTCATCCCTTTATATATACCATAGCCGGTTACTGGTGAAGGATTGCCGCCTGAAGCACCATCCTCGGGCGAAATACCGGTTACATAGTCGGTTTCCATGTGAATCAGATCCATATCGTCTACAGTTGTCCCAACGTCTTCAGCCGTGATATAGCGACCATTAAGACTCTGAATATATCTGCCAAAAGCCCGGAACATTTCCGGATTTTTATCCTTTTTAGGATCTCCAATAATCACCGTTTTGCCGCCTCCGAGATTAAGCCCTGCAGCAGCATTTTTATAAGTCATACCTTTGGCAAGTCTTAAAGCATCTTCAATAGCATCAGCTTCAGAATCATATGTCCACATTCTCGTACCGCCCAATGCCGGGCCGATGGTTGTATCATGAATGGCGATAATCGCTTTTAATCCGGAGTTTTTATCCTGACAGAACAACAACTGCTCGTAATCATGCGTTTCCATATCATTAAAAATTTCCATTATTGGTTCCCCTTATGAATTGTAAAAATAGTTGATTTCTCTTCATGATTATTTATTTTAAACGTCTTTGCTAAAAACCACTGCCAGTGCCAGCGGATGTATCACCACAATTATATACTAGCAAAAAACGTGCCAACACCAAAACTATGAAAGCGCTTCATTTGGCAGGCTTTTAGCGTGAAGTAATTTGCATGCAGTGAAAAATATTGCATGCCATTTTATTCAATTCCATATTTTTCAATCTTATAATAAAGATTACGAATTGATATATTCAGTGCTTTAGCCGTTTTAGTTTTATTTTGGTGGTATTGTTCTAAAGCATGGTTAATATAGTCTTTTTCATACTTTTCCATCGCATCCCGCAATGTCTCATCATTGGCCGGTGCCGGACGTGATGACTGAACAGGTGTTTCATACGGTGATAAGTGTGGAATGTGTACTCTTCTAATTGTTTCTTCATTCATATCCATGTATATCATGGCCCGTCCGATGATATTCTCCAGTTCACGGACATTTCCCGGCCATTCATAACGTTTTAAGTAGGTTATCGCTTCTTCATCGATTGATTTCATATTTCTGCCATAGTCCTGATTAATTTTTTGGATGAGAAAATCAATCAGTTCAGGAAGATCTTCAATCCGCTCTTTAAGTGAAGGGATATAAATTGGTAGTCGATTCAGCCGGTAGTATAAATCTTCGCGAAATGCCTTTTTCATTATTGCCCTTTCAAGATTAACATTGGTTGCTGTAATCACTCTTGCGTCAATAGTTATAGGCGATGTGGCTCCAACACGGATTATTTCCCCCTCTTGAAGGACACGAAGCAGCTTTGCCTGCATGTGAAACGACAGTTCGCCAATTTCGTCCAGAAAGATACTCCCCATATTCGCTTCTTCAAACAGTCCTTTTTTACCGCCTTGCTTTGCCCCCGTGAAAGCTCCCTCTTCGTAGCCGAATAATTCACTTTCCAATATATTTTCAGCAATAGATGCACAATTCACCCGGATAAATTTATTATGTTTGCGATCACTTTCATTATGTATAGCATGAGCAAACAATTCTTTTCCTGTGCCGGATTCCCCACGCAAAAGGACGGTTGCCGGAGTTCTTGCTCCAACCTTAGCCTGTTCAAGGGCTATCTGCATCTCAGTAGAAGAACCAATAATATCATCAAACGTATATTTGGCTTCCAGATTACGAATAATCTGCCTGGCCCGCTTCAGCTCACTCGTCAATGCCTGAATTTCTGTTACATCGTGCAGAACACCAACACTGCCCTTGATTTTACCATCGACGATAACGGGTGCAACATTAACCAGCACCTCTTTTTTTGCAGGCCCGACTTTCATGCGTACCCTGCGAACTGCCCGCCGCGTCTGAAGCACTTTCATATGCATGCTTTCTCCTTCAGAAATATCAACATTGGCAGGATTTCCTATAATATCAGCTTCCCCGAGGCCCGTGATACGTGTGTAAGCAGGGTTAATCATGATGCCGGTCCCATTTTCATCAACGACACTTATCGCCTCATCGGACGAATGGATGATTGCTTCAAGCAGTATTTTAATTTCTTTAAGATCCGTATTTTCTTCTGCGAGGTTCATGACCTCTGTAATGTCTTTAAATACTGCAAAGGCGCCGACAACCACTTCCTCTGCATTTATGATCGGAATTCTGGTCGTAATCACCTCTTTGCCATTTTCCAGAACGAGTCGCTGGTTAACTTCTTTTCTCCGGGTCCGCATCACGTGAGGCAGCCGTGTATCAGCGATGAGGTGTTTTATATCCCGTCCACCGAATTTTTCCTTGTCTATCCCGACTATCCGTTCGGCACTTTTATTGACGAACTGAACCGTTTCTTGTTCGTTCACAACAATCATACCATCATGAATGTTGTTAAGGATAAGTTCCTGATTATTTGTCTGCAGTTTCAACCGTTCAAGCAGTGATTCCTTCTCCTCCATCAATTCGGAAATGATATAAGCAACACTGCCCGGGATCACAACTGTTTTCCTGTTTCGTTTTTCCAGCAATTGTTCAAGCACTTCTTCATCACCTGTTGCTTCAACAATGATATCGATATCGTCACTCAGCCACCTATCAAAACTGGTATCTGCAGGAATACCATATTCGGCTGCCAGTTTCAGACCATGTGCATCCGGGTTGATATCAGTTATGCCAACAATGTTCATTTTTTCAGTATTATATAAAATGTCTAAGAGAGTACTGCCGCCTTTACCAGCTCCCACAATAAGCACACGCTTCACAATTATCCCCCATCACTGCAATATATTGCACAGTTCAAGCATACGCTAATCTGCATGATTAATCAAATCAAATTCGAATGAAAATGTTCAACTGTCTGTTCATATTTCTTTTAGATTTTGCTATACTTAAAACAGTCTGTCTTACATAAGTTTAATCGTACTTTGTTGACAGGGCTATAAAAAGGGGAAGTGGTGCAACACCATGATTCGAATTATTGCAGTACTGATGCTGCTGATTCCCGGGCTGATTTCCGCATACGGCATTAAGTTAATGCGTGACACTTTGTTCAATGAATTCCATCCGATCTTTTTCCACAACGGCATTCAATTCATAGCCGGTTTAGTATTTTTTATCGGCGGGATTTGGTTTATCGGCGGTTTTATCGTTTACCGCGACAGAAAAAAGCAAAAGAAACAACAGAATAAAAATGATGAATGAATCATGTTTTTTATGTATTTTTACGACTAATTATGGAGAGGTGTAGCATGAAAGTAGCAAAATTCGGAGGAAGTTCCGTAGCAAGCAGTGAACAAATCAAAAAAGTCGGATCAATTATTGCTGATGATCCGGACAGGAAGTTTGTCGTTGTATCAGCTCCAGGCAAGCGCTTTTCTGATGATGTCAAAATAACGGACCTGTTAATTGAGCTGGATGAACTTGCTGGAGAAAGCAAAGATTATCAATATAAAATAACGGAAATTATGAAGCGGTTTTCTGAGATTGTTGAAGAACTTAAAGTGTCCAAAACTGTTTTGGATGATATTGAAAATACCATTTACAGTACATTGAACAGCGAATGGACAGGACAAATGAAAACAGATGGGCTCAAATCAATCGGAGAAGACAGTTCTGCAAAAATTGTAAGTGAATATTTAAAAACACAGGGATTGAATGCCCAATACCTCAACCCGAAAGACGCAGGGATTATTGTCAGCAATGAACCGGGAAATGCGCAAGTTCTGCAGGAAAGTTATGCAAAATTATATAACATGAGGGAAAAAGACGGTGTTTGTGTCATACCCGGTTTCTTTGGTTATACAAACGATAGTCAATTGATGACATTCCCGAGAGGCGGATCGGATATTACCGGGTCTATTGTTGCTGCCGGCGTACGGGCTGATTTATATGAGAATTTTACAGATGTCGATTCCGTCTATGTTGTTGATCCAAGAGTGATTGAGAATCCTGAGGAAGTGACAAAACTGACTTATAAGGAAATGCGTGAACTGTCATATTCCGGCTTCGGTGTATTCCATGATGAAGCACTGATGCCTGCATTTCAGGCAGAAATTCCCGTATGCATAAAAAACACCAATAATCCGGCCAATTCCGGCACAATGATTGTCTCTGAAAAAGATCCGAAAACCCGATGTGTAGTTGGTATTGCTGCTGATACAGGCTTTTCCAACTTATATGTCAGCAAATATCTAATGAACCGGGAACTCGGTTTTGGACGCAGATTGTTGCAGATTCTGGAGGAAGAAGGCATCTCGTTTGAACATGCGCCTTCAGGGATTGATAATATGTCCGTTATCATACGTGACAACCAGCTGAATGCTGAAAAGGAACTGAATGTTATTAATCGTATTAAAAGTGAACTGAAGCCGGAAACCATATCAATTGATTACGGATTTGCAATGATTATGGTTGTCGGTGAAGGCATGATGAATGCAGTCGGTATTGCCGAAAAGTCAACAGCTGCTTTTGCTGAAGCTAACATCAGCATTGAAATGATCAACCAGGGCTCTTCTGAAGTCTCTGTCATGTTTGGCATTCGAAAAGACAAACTGAATTTAGCTATAAAAGCACTGTATAACAAATTTTTCCAATAAAAAACTGTATGCGGGGATTCCGCATACAGTTTTTAATTTACGCTATTTTTTTGTGACACAAAATCCATAAACTGCGACGTACTGTGAGTCCTTTCTGATTACTACCCGAATGCTTGTAGACGCTTCGGCAATAAAAACCCGCTTTCCATGGGCACGGCCTCAGCCTCCTCGGAAAGCAAAGATCGCTTTCCTGCTCAGGTCTAGCTGCCCGTTTTCCCGCAGGAGTCGACTGCCCTCCGCTCCAATCAATACCATGTTAGCGAAGGAAATACACTCCAGACTCCTGCGGGGCGGGAGGCATAGGTGAGATCCCGCAGTGCACTTACATATCACTTTCTGCTGGCAGCGAGAATTTAACTTGCTTTATGTTCCAGCCGCAGACGGTCAGCGACCATGGCGATGAACTCACTATTCGTCGGCTTTGCTTTTGAAATATTCACAGTATACCCAAACATGGCTGAAATGGATTCAACATTGCCACGGCTCCACGCGACTTCAATCGCATGACGGATTGCCCGTTCAACACGTGATGCCGTGGTATTAAAATTTTTGGCAATATCCGGATAAAGCACCTTTGTAATAGAACCTAAAAGTTCGATATCATTATACACCATTGTAATGGCTTCTCTTAAATACATATATCCTTTTATATGAGCCGGTACGCCAATTTCATGAATAATATTTGTAATACTTGCTTCCAAATCCCGCTTTTTTCGTTCTTTGCCATTTGCTTTTTTCGGAACTGACTGGCTAACGGATTTTGTACCTTGAACTTGCCGGATTTGTTCTGCCAAATTATCCAATTCGAATGGTTTTAAAATAAAATATGAAGCCCCTAAATCAACCGCTTTTTTCATCACTTCTTCCTGTCCGAAAGCAGTAAGCATAATAACATTTGGTTTATGTCCATTTTCTGAATCATGAATTGCATTTAACACACCCAGACCATCAATATGCGGCATAATGATATCTAAAACGAGTACATCCGGCTCAGTTTCTTCAAGCATTTCCAAACATTCCCGGCCATTATAAGCGACTCCTGTAACTTCAATATCCGACTGTTCGCTAAAGTACTCTCCATTAATTCGATAAGTTCCCGATTATCATCAACTAAGCAAACTGAAATTTTTTCCACAAAAGGTTCCTCCTTTAATTCGAGCATTCTCCACGTAATGTATTCGACATAAGAACCAAATATCCTTTTTTTGTTTAAAAAACTTTGAAATTTTCTTGTTATACTTAAAATTCCTAGTATTTACTCTAAATATCGATGAGATTCGATTTGTATCGACAATATTTGTTTAATTTTGTCGAATTTTCTTTATAAATTACACAAATTATAACATAAAGTTCCTAACAAAAACGGCTTTTACAACAATCCTCTTTTAACGATGACTAAAAAAATGACCTGCCAAAGATATTGTTGCCTTTGACAAGTCATGTGTTCCTTTTCAGCTCGCTTTATCCTCTTCTTCCTCGTTTTTCACACTTATACCGGCTTCTTCAAGCATCCATTCAATATGAACACCATAACCGCTGGTCGGGTCATTAACAAAAACATGAGTAACAGCCCCAATAACTTTTCCTTCCTGAATAATAGGGCTTCCGCTCATCCCCTGTACAATACCGCCGGTTTCATTAAGAAGCTCATCATCAGTAATCTGTATAACCATTCCTTTTTTAGCGGGGAACTTCTGCGGAACACTGCTGACAACTTTTACGTCAAATGCTTTCACCTTCTCATCTTCAAGAACCGTTAGTATTTTCGCCGGCCCTTCTTTTACCTCATGAGACAAAGCAATCGGCATTGGTTTATCATATTTGCCATTCTTAATTGGTTTGTTCAGCTGGCCAAAAATCCCAAACGGACTATTCTTTGTGATGTTTCCAATCTTTTCATCCTTCATGGAAAATTTGGCTTGTTTTTCGCCGGGTGTGCCGTTATTCCCCTTTTCAATTGAGGTGACATTTGAACGTACAATGGAGCCGTTATGAATTTCAATTGGTTTTTGCGTGTCCATATCGGATATGACATGCCCCAGTGCACCATAATTTTTAGTTTTCGGATCGTAAAATGTCATAGTGCCAATACCTGCAGCAGAATCACGTATATATAACCCAATCCGGTATTCATCTTCTTTCTTATCTTTGACCGGATCAAGCTTCGTTTCAATTGTTTCATCATCACGTTTCACTGTTACATCCAATTGTTTGTCACTTTCGCCTGCCTTCTTTACAAATGGTTTAACATCCTCCATCTCTTTTACTTCTTCTCCATTTATTTTTAAGATGACATCACCAACTTCTATGCTGGCATCTTCTCCGGGTGAGACCGAACCATTTTCACCTTTGACCTGATGGTGTCCTACTACGAGAACGCCAAGTGTATGAAGCTGGACACCAATTGACTGTCCGCCGGGTACCACCTTAATATCCTCAGGGGCGGATGCATCCGCTTTATTTTGCGGCATGCCCATAGCCTCATTAAGTTCATTTCCTCCCGGTTCTTTCGCATAAAACTCTTCAGAATCGATCGCCTGCAGACTCTTCCCTGAGGAAGCAACCGCCTCACTTTTGCCAAGATCTTGTACATTTATAGGTGATGAATCGTGATCGAAAGCCATAACTTGATTAGGAATGGAAAGGTAATGGTTCACCGGTGCAATAAGTGGTGCTGCCAATATGGTTATAAGAAGCAGAATACCTGCTATATATCGAAGTTTTCGTTGATTATCCACCCAATTCACTCTCCTAATCCTAACGCCATACCATTTCATGTTCTTTTTCTTTCTGTATTTCTAATTTCACCTAACCTGTCTCGTTTTAAACTGGTGAAATTCAAGAAAAGATGTGTAACATTTCCTGTTATATTTATGATAAAGCCAAATGACTTTGGGAATAATGTATGAAAAAATAAGCCAGACCGTAAAAGTTCTGGCTGGTTCATTTTTATGTTTGTAATTTGTAATTGGATGCTGAATCAAGCAATTCTGTTGCGTGATCCTTGGCAGTGGTTGTTAATTGAGCGCCTGTAATCATCCGGCTCAACTCATTTATTTTTCCACTCTTGGTTAATTCTTCAACACTGGTCGACGTTCGATTATCTTCTTCATGTTTTTTTATCAGTTTATGGGTATCAGACATAGCGGCTACTTGAGGCAAGTGTGTAATGCATAACACTTGTGATTGAATGGATACCTGCTGGATCTTTTCAGCTATTGACTGGGCAACTCTTCCGCTCACACCTGAATCCACTTCATCAAATATAACACTTGTTACACCCTGATGCCGGGCAAAAATGCGTTTTAAAGCGAGCATAATCCGTGACATTTCACCCCGGATGCTACTTTATGCAGCGGTTTCAGCGGCTCGCCCGGATTTGTTGATATTTGGAAAAATATATGATCGAAACCATTTTTGTGCAATAGAGGCCAATCACCAGCCTTGGATTGTGTTTTAAATGATACAGAAAAAGACGCTTTTTCCAGATAAAGATCTTTTAGCTCTTCCTGAATATGTTTGGTTAATGACTCGGCCGCTTTATTGCGTAAGTCGTGTAACTGTTTCGCCTCAAGGTAAGCATCATGATATACATCTTCAATTTGCTTTTCCAGCTTTGATAAATGTGAATCTTTATTTGTAATCTCTTCCAGTTCTTCTTCAATTTTTCCCAAGTACTCCAGAATTTCATTGACGGTTGAACCATATTTTTTCTTTAAAAGGCTGATTTCATTCAGTCTTGATTCAATTTCGTTCAGGCGCTCCGGTTCGTACTCCAATGTATCGGTATAATTTCGAAGCTCATACATCAATTCTTCAACTAAAAAGTAATGATTAGCCATTTCTTCAGCTTTTTCTGCAATGAATGTATCATGCTCCCGGCTGTTTTGAAGCGCCTGGCTGGCAATGTTCAGCCATTCCACTCCTTTCTGTTCACCATAGAGCGCATTATAAGCGTCTTGGAGCGCATTGTAAATTTGTTCAAAATTTGAAAGTCTGCTGCGTTCTGCTTCCAGCTTCTCATCTTCGTCCGGAACTAGCTTTGCCTGTTCAATTTCATTCTTCTGGAATTTCAGCAAATCAAGACGCTGTGAATTCTCACGCTCATTTTCGCTCAATTCCTTGTACCGCTTTTGCAATCCGGAAAGTTTATTAAATAAGCTCGTATATTCTTTTTTTGCTTTTTCTATCTGTTCCTCATCATACAAGTCAAGCAGCTGGATATGATTGTCAGTATCCAGCAAAGACTGGGTCTCGTGCTGACTGTGCACATCAATTAAATTTTTGCCGAATTCTTTTAAAATGGCCAGTGTCACCAACTTGCCGTTAACCCTGCAGATACTCTTGCCGCCTGAAGTTATTGTCCGGTGCAACACCACCATCTCATCCTGTATTTCAATTCCATACAACTTAGCCGTCTCGTATATTTGACGATTGTTTGAATCCAATGTGAAGAGACCTTCTATTCCAGCTTTTTTTGTTCCATGGCGCACATATTCCACAGAACCGCGGCCGCCTGCCAGCAGCTGGACAGCATCGATAATAATGGATTTTCCTGCGCCGGTTTCGCCCGTAAGAACGGTGAGACCTTCATTAAATGTCATGGATATCTCGTCGATAATCGCAAAATCCTGGATTGATAATTCGGTCAGCACACGTATCACCCCAAAGTTGTTAAAGCATACTTATAAAACGGTCTTCAACATCAGCTGCATTCTCTTCTGTACGGCATATAATCAAACATGTATCATCCCCGCATATAGTGCCCATAATTTCTTCCCATTCGAGATTGTCAATTAATGCACCAAGCGCATGTGCATTACCCGGCAGCGTTTTCAAAACGATAAAATGACTTGTATGTTCGATCTTCACAAAGGCATCTCTGACTAATCGCTTTAATTTATCAAAAGGATTGAACCGCTGATCAGCAGGCAGACTGTATTTATGACGCCCATTAGATGAAGTGACCTTGACAAGATGCAAGTCTTTAATGTCACGGGAGACAGTCGCCTGTGTGACATTGTAGTTAAGTGCTTTCAGTTCATCGACTAGCTCGTCCTGTGTTTCAATTTCATTATTCGTTATAAGGTCACGTATTTTAATATGCCGCTGAATTTTACTCATTAAAAGACCTCCAATGCTGATCGGTCACTCAGAATCTTTTTTCTAAAAATTATTGTGGGCATCCTCCACCACTTCTTTTAATTCGACATCAGTCTTTTTGGCTTTTGCTTTTGCTTTTGCTTTATCCCAGCCCAGATGCATAAGAAACTCTATATTACCATCGCCGCCCGTAATCGGCGAATACGTTAGATTAACCAGATCAAACCCTTGTTGTTCGGCAAATGAAACAATCGTTTTCAAAACGTGATTATGTACCTGTTTATCACGTATGATACCTTTTTTGCCTACCTGATCTCGACCCGCTTCAAATTGAGGTTTGATAAGCGCAATAACATCACTGCCGGACGCAAGCAATTCGGCCAATACAGGCAATATCAATTTTAACGAAATAAATGAAACATCAATCGTTGCAAAGTCAGGTGTGCCATACTGTATCATATCAGGTGTTACATACCGGAAATTGGTCCTTTCCATTACAATGACGCGTTCATCATTGCGCAGTTTCCAGTCCAGCTGATTGTAGCCAACATCAATGGCATAACAAAAACGCGCACCATGCTGCAGTGCACAATCTGTAAAACCCCCTGTTGAAGAGCCAATATCCATCATGATCCGATTTTTCATTGTTATGGAAAAATGCTGTAATGCTTTTTCAAGTTTCAACCCGCCACGGCCGACGTATGGCATTGTTTTTCCCTTGACCCTAAGAGGCACTGTCGCCTCAACTTTCATACCTGGTTTATCCAGGCGGAGCTGATCTGAGAAAACGAGTCCCGCCATAATAAGCCGCTTTGCTTTTTCTCTTGTTTCAGTCAGATTCCGTTCCACCAGCAGAACATCCAAACGTTTTTTTGTCATAAACTTTACCCTTTGTTGTTTAATTTTATTTACAGCATATAAATAACCTCTTAAAGTTACTTCTTTGTTCCCTTATTATCTTTAGGGAGTATGCTGATTTTGAAATTTTTTTCAATAAAGGCTACAATTTTTCCAGCAAAAAAAATCAAATCGGTTGATGCATTGATGGCCACATATTTTCCAACTGCTTTTCCACCTACAGTCAATGCAGCGACGAGACTCGTCAGGATAACCGACAGGACAATCTGTATGGAAGAACCGTCACCCTCACCGAATATGTTAGCAATTTGCAGCACGACGGTTGCTGAGGCTGTACCACTGACAACACCGGCTATATCACCAATCACATCGTTGCAAAAACTGGCAAACCTGTCTGCATTTCGTGTAATATTGACTGCTTCTTTGGCACCGAAGACTTTTTCTGCCGCCATAGCATGAAATGGTTTTTCT
Organism: Lentibacillus amyloliquefaciens; assembly: GCF_001307805.1. Classification (GTDB taxonomy): domain Bacteria; phylum Bacillota; class Bacilli; order Bacillales; family Amphibacillaceae; genus Lentibacillus; species Lentibacillus amyloliquefaciens. The sequence goes on from NZ_CP013862.1 coordinate 1,032,188, forward strand.
GTGGCTGCAGTGGCAGCTATTCCCAGCATATCAAATATAACCCCGACAAATACTATAATAAATACGATTATTAAGCCAATTATCCAAATAACATTAGTAAGGACGGATTCTGAAACAACTGAAAAAATAGCCGCTAGCACAAACGTGATAACGGCAATAGTAACACTGAATTTTAATGATTTTTTAGTTTGCGGATTCATTTTAACCTCTGTTTGTCATTTTATGTAAGTAGGAATGGTCATTTAAAAGGTAAAAACTGCGGCTTAGGTCCAGTAGGTTTTCCCAAGTGGATACCCTATGTTGCCATTTAGGCGGTTCCCCTTTAATTCCACCTCGGCACCGTCACCGAATGCCGGACTGGATTGCCACTTAGTCCGCACTATAATGCCCTTTAAACGTCAATGAACAGTCTAGGAGTTTTCCTCGGCAGTCTTTAACCGTTCCCTATCCTCTTTTGCAAAGATGATTTCATAGAGACACATTGCAATCCAATGGCCACTTGGATTGCATTTCAAAACTCTAATTCCCTCATCGTCACTCAAGGCAGGCTACGCTGCAAATAGGATTACCCTTACCCTATTACACAGGTTCATACCCCACTCCATAATGTAACCTAGGCTTAGTTCACACTACAGATATGGGCCTCCACGGTAATCGGGTCAACGCCCACATGCCTTTGCGGATCGCCCGAAAACCTTAACTCCCAGCACCGACCCAAGGCTGGGCGCCTCAAGCCGGCACAAGGAACTTCATCGATGTGCCCTTTAGCGGATTTTTAGGCCCGCCTTCAGGAGCGGAGGACTGACTAGAATACTGCACCATCCCTTTAATAATTTTATTATAACATATGTTGGCGAAAAACAACAGGCATTAATGCTCACGAGTACTGAAATAGTCTGTCAGCGACATTAAGTGAGAGTCCTCAGCACTGGCTTCCCGCAAAGCTGCTTTAGCTTTGGAGACATACTCATTCTTTTTTTCAATGGCTCCATTCAGCCCGAGCAACTTAACGTAGGTTGTTTTTTCATTGCCTTCATCACTGCCAACAGGTTTGCCGATTATATCAGGATCACCCGTCACATCTAAAATATCGTCTTGAACCTGAAAAATAAGACCAAGGAAATGGGCGAACTGATCCAAATGACGGATTTGATCGTCCTTCGCTCCTCCAAGGTAAGCGCCTGCCCGTATGGCAAAACGAAATAACTCACCCGTTTTTAAGGTGTGAATTGTTTCAAGCTCTTTCAATGTTGCATCTTTTTCCTCTGCTTCCATATCAAGAATTTGTCCCGCTACCATTCCTTGTGGACCGCTGGCTTCTGACAAAAGCTGTGTGATTTGCACTTTTTGTCTGTCTGTTAACAACGGATCATTTGTGACCAGTTCAAAACTATAAGTTAACAGAGCGTCACCGGCCAGGATAGCTGTTGCTTCATCAAACTTTTTATGGTTTGTCGGTAATCCGCGGCGCAGATCATCATCATCCATAGCAGGCAGATCATCATGAATCAAAGAATAGGTATGAATTAACTCCAGCGCAACAGCTGAGGCAAGCACACGATTCATGTCATTATTATAAGTATTAAAACTGGCCATTAAAATGACAGGTCTTAGCCTTTTTCCGCCTGCTTCTGCCGAATAAATCATTGAATCTTTCAGTCGGGCAGGGATGTCGAGCTGAACTAAATGCCGCTTTAGTTCGCGCTCGATAAGCTCCCGATTGTTAGAAATAAATTCATTGAGTTCCTGCTGCACCGTCATTCGTCCTCCTGTATTTCAAATGATTCAAACTGGCCCTGTTCGTTCATGATTTTTGTCATTTTTTCTTGGACATTGGACAATTTATCGTTGCACACTTTGGAAAGCTGCATTCCTTCCTGATAGTATGAGATTGCTTTTTCTAACGGTACATCGCCTTTTTCCAGTTTTTCTACTATTTTCTCCAATTCAGCCATTGCCTCTTCAAATGACAAATTACTATCCTTCTCCATCCTTTTCCTCCTCTATGTCCAGCACTCGGGAAACCAATTTTCCGTCAGATAATTTTACTGTAATTTCATCTGATTCAGCTGCATCTTTAACAGTTTTAAGCAGTTTGCCTGACGATGAATAAGTGATAGCATACCCGCGTTTCATCGTCTCCAGCGGATTCAGCAGCGTTAATTTTTCAAGTGAATTTTGCTGTCTGTCTTGACTTTGTTCCAACTGTTTTGTCATCACATAATTAAGCTGTTTATTCAATTGCTTTAGGTCTTTAATCGTGCGCTCAATCTGCCGACGCGGATGAAGCGCCTCTAAACGTGCATTTAAACCGGAGAGCCGTTCATCCTTTCTGCGCCGTTCGTGGTTAAAAGCCGTTCCAAGCCGTTCAACGTATTTATCCAGTTCCTGTTCTTTCTGCGCAATTAATTGTTCAGGATATCGAAATGCATACGATTGTTTAATGCGATTTAAGTGTTGGGAGGCCGTGGCTGTCTTTTCACTGATTATTCTTGTCAATGAGCGTTGCATACTGCTGACATTATGTAAAAGTTCCAGTGTTGACGGCACGGCAATTTCAGCTGCTCCCGTTGGTGTCGGTGCTCTCACATCCGCTGCAAAGTCACTGATCGTCATATCAGTCTCATGACCAACCGCGGAAACGACGGGAATTTGAGAATTATAGATTGCATTAGCCACAATTTCCTCATTGAACCCCCATAATTCTTCAATAGAGCCACCGCCACGTCCGACAATCAAAACATCAAAGCCGGTAATTTGATTGGCTTTATTTATCGCACCTGCGATTGAGGAAGGTGCATTCTCTCCCTGCACAAGGACAGGAATAATCGTTGTTTGAACGATTGGGTATCTTCGTTTAATTGTCGTAATGATATCACGAACCGCGGCTCCCGTTGGTGACGTAATGATGCCGATATGTTCAGGAAATTTTGGCAATTCCTTTTTGCGTTGTTCATCAAAGTAACCTTTTTTGCTCAATTTCTCCTTCAGTTGCTCAAAAGCTAAATATAATGACCCGATTCCATCAGGTTCCATTTGTTGAATATACAACTGATATTGTCCGAATTGCTCAAATACCCCGATATCACCGCGTATTAAGACATTCATCCCGTTTTCAGGCTGGAATTTCAAACGCCTGTTATTGCCGGCAAACATGACAGCCTGAACGCGTGCATTATCATCTTTAATTGTTAAATACATATGGCCGCGGCTGTGATGTTTAAAGTTCGAAATTTCGCCTTTTAGCCATAAATTCTTCAAATGCGGATCTGTTGTGAACTTGCGTTTTATATATTTGGTCAGGGCTGAAACGGTTAAATAGTTATCCTCCACGGCGTGAGAGTCCTTTAGCTGCTTTAATCGTGTTTTGCAGAAGCATTGTGATCGTCATTGGTCCCACGCCTTTTGGTACAGGCGTTATATGGGAGGCTTTTTCAGCAGCTGAGGCAAAGTCCACATCTCCAGTCAGTGATCCGTCTTCTTGGCGATTGATGCCGACATCGATGATTACCGAACCTTCTTTTATATCATCAGCGCTAATCATATTTGGCTTGCCGACAGCGGCAATAAGGATATCGGCACTGCGGGTATAATCGTATAAGTTATCTGTTCTTGAGTGGCAATATGTAACAGTCGCGTTTTCATTAAGAAGCAATTGACCCACCGGTTTTCCGACAATATTGCTGCGCCCAAGAACGACAGCGTGTTTGCCCGAGATCGGAATATCATATGAGTGAAGCATCGTTAGGATGCCATAAGGGGTACACGGAAGAAACGCAGCATCCCCTGTCATCATTTTGCCTATATTGAACGGGTGGAAACCATCAACATCTTTATAAGGGCTGATTGATTCAATCACAAGTTGTTCATCGATATGCTCAGGAAGCGGCAGCTGTACTAAAATCCCATGAACTGCTTCATCATTATTTAGTTCTTCAATTTTTTCCAGAAGACGATCCTGAGAAAGCGAAGACGGCATTTCGATGACTTCAGAAGAGATGCCGGTTTGTGCTGAAGCTTTCTTTTTCCCATTCACATACGATTTTGATGCAGGATCATCTCCCACAATGATTACCGTTAAATGAGGTACAATCCCTTCACTTCTCAACCGCGACACTTCTTCTGCCATTTCTTCCCGAAGTTTATGAGCAAGTTCTTTTCCATTGATTGTATTTGCTGACATGTTTTCTGCTCCCCTTTCTACGCAATTATTTTTGATAAAACGCCATTCACAAATTTTCCGGATTTTTCATCCCCGTATGAATTTGCGAGTTCCACCGCTTCATTAATGGCAACATTTACCGGTATATCCTCCCGGTAGCTGATTTCGAAAACGGCAATCCTTAAAATCGTTTTTTCAACAGAGGCAATCCGGTCAATTGACCATTTTTCCATATGTTCAGCGATTTTTTCATCAATCGTATTTTTATAATTCGCTACTCCCTCAACCAGGCTTTTCAAATATGTGTCAACTTCCAGCGATTCAAACTGCTCTTCAATAGCCTCTTCAGGATGTTTGTCATTGATATCCAATTGAAATAATATTTTCAGTGCATTTTCTCTTGTTGCATGGCGATTCATAACCCATAACTCCTTTGCAACATGTTATGAAGACGATTCCTGTCTGTCCAAACAGATACGTTTTTAAAGTCTTTTAAAACATGTTTTTACTGATATCTTTTTAAAATCATATCACGATTATAACCCTGAAGCCAGAAAGAGTCTGCTGTAAAAAAGAGCAACAAAATTCGCAAAAAGAAGAGCCAAACTAAAAGAAGGGCAAAAGAAAAATTCTTTTGACCCTACTCACTTTCCTCTGTTCCTTCCATATGAACGCCGACAACGTGGATATTGATCTCGTCAATCTCAAGAGCTGTCATATTTTTGAGTGTCTGACGGATATTTTCCTGCAGCTTTTGCGCCACTTTTGGAATCGAAACACCAAAATTCAAAACAACAAACAGGTCAATAAGGATACCATTTTCAGTCAGATCAACTTTAACGCCTTTACCATGAGATTTTCTTCCGAATCGTTCCACAACCCCTGTTGCGAAGTTGCCGCGCATTGCAGAAACACCGTCAACTTCAGATGCTGCAATACCTGTAATCACTTCAATAACTTCCGGTGCAATTTCAACGGTACCCAGGTTCGTATTGTCGCTTACGTTCAACAAAGGCTGTTCACTCATCAATCATCATCCTTTTCTGTAATCGGATTTTCCTCAAGAAAATTCGTGTTAAAATCACCATTAACAAAAACGCTATTGTCCATAATCCGCCGGTGGAATGGGATAGTCGTATCAACACCTTCCACAACAAATTCATCCAGCGCACGTTTCATTCTATCAATTGTCTCTTTTCTTGTTTTTCCGTATGATATTAATTTGGCAACCATTGAATCATAATACGGCGGTATACTGTAGCCGGGGTATGCCCCGGAGTCTATCCGTACACCTAAACCGCCCGGAGGAAGATACAGATCGATTTTGCCGGGTGACGGCATGAAATTTTTAAACGGACTTTCTGCATTAATTCGGCATTCCATTGCCCAGCCATCAAAATTAATATCTTCCTGCTTAAAAGACAATGCTTCATGATTGGCTACTTTGATTTGTTCTTTGATCAAATCAATTCCGGTAATCATTTCCGTAACGGGATGCTCAACCTGAATCCGAGTGTTCATCTCCATAAAATAAAATGATTGGCTCCCCCGGTCAAAAATAAACTCAATTGTACCTGCCCCAACATAATCAACAGCTTTTGCAGCTTTCACCGCTGCCTCTCCCATTTTTGCCCGGATTTCAGGTGTCAAGGCCGGAGAAGGTGCTTCCTCTATCAATTTTTGAAGTCTTCGCTGAATTGTACAATCTCTTTCTCCGAGATGAACCGTGTTACCATGTTCATCTGCCAGCACCTGAATCTCCACATGACGGAAATCCTCAATAAATTTTTCCAGATAAACACCTGGGTTACCAAATGATTTTTCAGCTTCCTCCTGAGTAACACGTATTCCCTTAATAAGATCCTCTTCATTTTGAGCGACCCTGATACCTTTTCCACCGCCGCCGGCTGTTGCTTTAATGATAACCGGATAGCCTATTTCCCCGGCTATGCCAATTGCTTCATCTTCATTTTCAATAACGCCTTCTGAACCGGGGACAATTGGAACATCAGCTGCTTTCATCGTTTCCCGGGCGACATCTTTAACCCCCATTTTTTGAATGGCTTCAGCAGGAGGACCGATAAATATAATGTTGCAAGCACTGCAAATCTCGGCAAAGTCAGCGTTCTCCGCCAAAAAGCCGTAACCCGGATGGATAGCATCCACTTCTGTCGATGTGGCCACACTCATGATATTTGTAAAATTTAAGTAACTGTCTTTGCTCAGCGCAGGGCCTATACAATAAGCTTCGTCAGCCAGCTGGACATGCAAGGCATCTCTATCTGCTTCAGAATAGACTGCAACGGTAGCAATATCCATCTCTTTGCAGGCCCTTATGATGCGAACCGCTATTTCACCCCGGTTCGCAATTAATACTTTGTTAATCACCTGCAACATCCCCTTATTTAGTCTTCACTCTGAATAATGGCTGACCATATTCTACCAATTCACCATCTTCGACCAGTACTTCGGTTATTTCACCAGTCGTTTCTGCTTCGATTTCATTAAACAGTTTCATTGCTTCAACAATACAGACCACCGTATCAGCTTCAACTTTTGAACCTGATTTGACGTATGTATCACTTTCCGGGGTCGGCTTAGCATAAAATGTCCCAACCATTGGGGAAACTATTTCATGATCAAAATTAGCTGTATTTTCTTCAGCAGGCTTTTCAGCCGGAACATTTTCTGATTTCGGTTCCACTTTCACTTCAGGTTCCGCTGTTTTCACCGGCTCAGCAGGCTGTTCAGGTGCTTCAGCCGGTTTTGGATTAGCGGAAGAAACCGTCTGTCCATTTGATTTTTTCATTGAAACACTTGTCCCATCCGATTCATAGGTGAATTCATCAATTGCTGATTGATCAACCAGTTTTATTAATTCGCGTATTTCCTGTACTTTTAACATGTCTGGCACTCCTTCATTTATTACAGATTAAGTCATGATTCTTTTAATATTTTACGATAACCGTTATTCAAACATCAACCCAGACTAATATGTAAAACGGTTGCAATATAGCTATTATATCAATTTCACCCGAAATATGCGAATGTTAGTTTATAGAGGGAATTTAAAATTAAAAATTAAAAGCCGGGTAGATTGTATCACCCGGCTTCATCCCATTTATTTTAATTAGCTTTCAACTGCCTGATAGTCAACATCTACTGTAATGTCGCCGAATTCATCACGAACCATTTGCATAATATTGACAACTTCTGAATTGCTTAGCTTTTCGGTTTCCTTCACATGGACAAGAACTTTACCATCTTCATGCCGTACAAGGACGTCATTGTAATCAGCTGCTGCCAAAATCGATTCTTCCAATATAGATTCCTTGCTTGAGATATCATCAAGCTGATTCATTTCGTCTCTTGCCTGGTTTTTTTCTTCTGTACTCGCCGTACTGGAGGCAACAACGTCATTCAGCCGGTCTTTTTCTTCACTGCGCTCGCTTTGTATCTCCATTCGGATTGTCGTAAACAACTCATCTTCAGATACGTTTGATATGTCGGTCACTTCGGCATTTGCATCGTCTTCAGATGCGTCACCTTCTGCATTTTCTGATGAAGCTGTCTCTTCAGAAGCCTCCTCCCCCTGATCTACATAAGCAAGATCCCCGCTGTTTCCAGGTGATGTCATGTAATAAACGCTTAATACAATCATTAAGCTTAGCATTGTTAATAGCCATACCGTCTGTTTTTTTAACATATAAAACCCTCCTAATTTTTTGGCATTACTGAAACTCTATGAACCGGAGCATCCAACACACGAGAGATTGCTTCTACAACCCGTTGTTCAACTGAAGCGTGATCAACTCCTTCGGCAACAATAAAAACCCCCCTTACATCCGGTTTTTCTGTCCGGACAAGCAATGGAACTTCCTTATCCCCCTGGTTTACTAATACAACTTGGGATTCTTCCTGCGTATCTTCAATGTCTCTGGTGCCGCCATTCGTGTCCGTTTCTTCTGTTATTTGCTGACCGGATATTAAATTTTTTTCATATATTTTTACTCTGGTTGACTCAAGATTTACCATAACTTCGGTGTTTGATACACCTTGTATTTGATTCAGCATTTCCTGAAGGTCCTCTTCATAACCTGCTTCAATTTCATCCACGTCTGAGGTCTTGCTTGAGTTGTTTGAAAATGTTTCATCTGCTGACTGTTCATTTGTTTCATTTGAATCAATATTAATCGTTGAATCATTGTCATCAGATCCCGCAGTTGAAAACACATTGCTTAAGATTATCAACAAGAGGCCAATTAAGCCTATAACAATAATATAGCCCGCTTTTTTTGAAGGTTTTCCTGCTGCATCCGAATTTTTAAATAGTTTTTTTAGATAATTTTTCAAGATGACCCTCCTTCCCCTTTAATGCTGATCTTTTCTTTATCCACCTTCCATACATCCTGCAGCAGTTGTTTAATCCCATTTACATCAACTTCCGCTTCCTTATCAGATGACTCTTCCATACCAATGGCGACATCTTCAACAGCATCCACGCTCCCTTCCTGTTCTTCAGCTTCCTGTAGCGTTACGTGAAGTTTATCCAAATTTTCATTCAGGTTTTCATATGTAACTTCACCCATATTTGCAATTTGAAAGTCGATATGCGTTATTTCCTGTTGATATTCTTCCTGTAAGGTATCGTTTGCCAGCTCTTTCAGTTGGACAGCCATCTGTTCTAAAATATATGCATGCTGGGAGTCTTGTATTTCTTTTTTTTGTGTTTTTATTAAATTTTCTGTTTCACTGTTTTCATTCTGCTGATATTCAACTTCATTTATTGATTGTTCGATTGCGCTTTTGACGTCCATGTCAAATAGATAAAAGACCGGCTTTAAGAAAATAAGAATTAAAATGAGACCAACCGTAAAATTGATATATTTTTTAACGGAAGTTTCCGGAACCAGCAAATCAACCACAGATGCAAGCAATAAAAAGATGATGATTTGAGTTACCCAATCGATTAAAATATCCATTCTACAACCCCTAACGAAGCAGAATTGTTATATTGCTTGCAGCAACTAAGATGACGATTGACAGAAAAAACATTAATGTGACAGCCAAAAGACAAGCTAAAATCAAAACGATATACTTGCTGATCGTATCCAGCGTTGTAATCACCGGGCCATCCCCGATCGGCTGCAATACAGCTGCTGCCAGCTTATAAATCAGTGCAATGGCAAATATTTTAAGAGCGGGAAAAATGGCGGCCAATAAAATAATGACAACACCGACAATACCGACAGCATTCTTGAGCAACAACGATGCGCTTAAAATTGTATCTGTTGCATCTGTAAATGTTCTGCCGACAACCGGTATAAAATTGCCGGTAATGAATTTGGTGGTTTTCATAGCCACGCCATCCTGCACAGCACTTGACGCTCCCTGGACGGACATAACCCCTAAGAACACTGTGAGAAAAACACCTAAAGCTCCCATGCCGATTTGTTTAAATAGATTGGCAAGATTCGTTACTTTATAATTTTCATTTAAACTGCTGACAATCAATAATAGTGCAGAAAGAAACAATAACGGTAAAATGAATTTGGAAACGAGTACACCGCTGACATTAATCAGGAATATGATAATCGGATGAAAGAATGCAACTGTGATAACATTGCCGAGTGTCGCCATAATTCCGAGAACAAGCGGCAATAAAGCAATCATAAAACTGCTCATTGTATCAATCGCATCATTGGCATACGATACAGCTAAATAAAAACTGTTGAGGACAAGGTAAATCAAAACGATATAAACGACATAATAAGCGATTTTGCTGACCGTGCTTTTTTCAAATGCCGTATGCATCGTTTGCAAAATACTGGAAAATAACGTCAGCATGAGCAGCGTCCCTAATAATTTTCCGTTAAGGATCAGCTCGTGCAGTAAAAACTCAGCAATTCCTAAAAGCGTGTTTTTTATGGAAAAAGAGCCATTGTCTTTAACAAATTCATAGATACTCGTTTTTTCAAGCTCGGGCACAAAGCCTCCATAATCATCAACCAGCGTCTCCCAGTGCGTTTCTATCCCATCAAGCTGAACATCATTCAGCATTTGTCTTTCGATATCTTCCGGCGTCTTTTCATTTTGATCTTCGGCAGCAAAAACCGGTGTAAATCCCATCAGAAGCAGCAATATGATAATAGTTCCGGCTGCCCATTTATATTGCTTCATTCTCCGTGCGCCCCCTTTCCGGACCACGGCTAAACCGAATCAATAAACTTAAGGATTGCTTCGATAACTGCCGTAATAATAGGTATGGACAACAATAGAATGAATATTTTCCCGGCGAGTTCAACTTTTGCCGCTACCGACTGAAGGCCCGCGTCCTTTGTCAGATTAGCTCCAAACTCAGTGATATAAGCGATTCCGATGATTTTTAAAATGGTTTCCATGTACATCCCATCAATATTTGCCTTATTTCCCAACGATTCAATCAATTGAAAAATGACGCCGATTTGCTGGATGACGACCAGAAAAATCAAGATAGTCGTGACGAGAATTAATAAGAAAGCAAATGAAGCGTTAAGTTCCTTCAATACCATATAAAGTATACTGGTGATGATTCCTATAGCAACGATCTGGAAGATATCCATCTCGACCTACCCCTGAAAAAGGAATACAGACTTTATCTGCTGAAATAGATCAGAAAGCCCGTTCACAACAATGACTAAAACGATAATAAAACCTACCAGAGTGGCAAATTGGGCGATCTCCTCTTTTCCCATTTGTTTCAATATGGTGTGTATAAGTGCAACAATAATGCCGATCCCTGCAATTTGAAATAATATGGATGCATCAATAGCCATAGAAGCGCTCCTTCCTCTCTAAATAAGCAGCAGTACAATGAAAACGCCGCATAACAAGCCTAAACTTTTGGCCATTTTGCTGTATTTATACTGATCATCCTGAGCCTCATCCAGCTCACGATCAAGGTGTTTAATGGTTAAATGAATCTGTTTTTGCTGCTGGGTGAAATCATGCTGCCCAAGTGTTCTGCCAAACTGTTTCAATATTTCACCCTCACTGGCTCCAAGGGCTGATGTTGCCAATAAGGAATCTACATGTTTTGTCCATACACTGTACAGATCAACATTATGTTGTTTAAGTGATTCATCTAATTGCTTAAAAAATGAGTTTGCAGGCTGCGGAATTTGTTGTGCTATAGTGGCAAATACATCCGGTAAAGCCAGCTGGCTATATAGTATTTCCGCTTCGAGAATTTGCAGTGCATTTTTCATTTGCCGGATATGTTTCGGTCTTTCGGTTAAGAGAGTGCTGATATTAAACCCTACCAGCGTTGTGGTCCCTATGAAAAGAAGCGCGCCAATCCACTGCATTCGTTACGCACCTCGGTTTCTGATTAATGTTTTCAAACGTTTGGTTGTAAATATGATGCATCTGACCAGGTTTTGCTTGTCCATTCAATAAGACAAAGCGTTGAAAAATCTGCTGATGAAATAACGGTTGTAGCGATGGCCGTTTCATCAGCGACTCAAGTGAATCTCCATGAATGGAACAAATGACAATCACCCCGGCATTAATAGCCTCCATTAAAGCTTGTACATCAGACTCAGTCCCGATTTCATCCACAATCAATACCTCCGGCGACATTGATCTGATCATCATCATCATGCCTTCATCTTTGGGACAAGCATCCATCACATCAGTTCTTTTACCTAGGTCATGCTGGGGGAGCCCTTTTTTTGAGCCGCCGATTTCAGAGCGTTCGTCAATAATCCCGACTTTATGCGCCTTTGTTCGATTCCATCCTGAACCAATCAAACGAGCTATATCTCGTATTAAAGTGGTTTTTCCTGTCTGAGGAGGACCAATAAGCAATGTGCTGAGGTATTGATTCTTATAAATGTATGGCATAAAAGGCAATGCTGCACCGATCTTTTCGCTTGCTATCCGGATATTAAAAAAGGTTATATGCTGAATGGCTTTGACATGACCATGAACGGTATTCACTTTGCCTGATAACCCGATACGATGGCCGCCTTCTATGGTGACATAACCTTCACGAAGCTCATCTTCCATCTTGTATAACGAAAATTCACTTAACTGATTCAGAACAAAAATGCTGTCATTCTTATCCGGTCTTTTACCGTCCAGCCATTCCGTATGATCATCAAATATCAATTCGATCGGCTGCTGAATTCTGAAACGAATCTCTTGCAGTGTGCCCCAACGACCTTTCAGTGTTTTATAAATGGTTTGTCTTATATTTTCCGGGAACAATCCTAATATTTCTTCCATCACAAGTCCTCACCTTTACAATAGCTTGTTAGTAAATGTATGTTTCTCAGATTAAATTATGACTTTAGTAAGCCGCAAAGACATACAAAAAACCGGCCCTGTTTTACAGGACCGGTTTTGATCGTTTATCTTCTTCTATGCTCTTGAAACATATTTGCCTTCTGTTGTGCTGATGACCAGGGCGTCTCCTTGATTAACAAAGAGAGGAACTTGTACAGTATATCCGGTTTCTAATGTTGCCGGTTTCGTGCCTCCGCTTGCTGTATCGCCTTTCAACCCCGGCTCTGTTTCTGCGACAGTTAATTCCACGTTTTTAGGAAGTTCAACACCAATGACTTCACCTTCATACGTAATGATTGAGACTTCCATAGTTTCCCTCATGAAATTTAACTCGTTTTCAATCTGATTTGTTTGTAGTTCCAGCTGCTCAAACGTATTTGTGTCCATAAATGCGTGTGTGTCGCCTGAGGCATATAAATACTGCATCTTTCGGTTTTCAATATGTGCCCGGTTGACTTTTTCGCCAGCCCGGAATGTTTTCTCCTGAACATTGCCGTTTCGCAGATTTCTGAGTTTCGACCGTACAAAAGCGGCGCCTTTACCTGGTTTTACGTGCTGAAAATCAATGACCTGCCACGCATCGTTATCCAGTTCAATCGTTAGCCCAGTCTTAAAATCGTTCACGGATATCATATTTAAGTCCTCCTTTTTTATCTGTTAGGCTCTTTTCGTAAATTTTGTTGCTCTTTAATCTCGCAGTTGATAAAAACTGCGACGTAGTGAAAATTCTGCCTTCTGATTACCGTTAAGTACTTAAAGACGCTCCGGCAATAAAACCCGCTTTCCATGGGCACGGCCTCAGCCTCCTCGAAAAGCGTTCTTTGCGAGCGAGGAGGCTCGTGGTGAGCCCACTCAAAAGCTGAGCAATTCTGAGCTGCGTCGCCAGAAAGCATTCCCAAATAATCAAATAATACTTTACGTCGCGGTTTATCCCGCATCTAAAGTTCAGTAACCCACCAAAATACGGCGGCTAACTGAACCTAAATGCCCGATTCTGTTCAACTAACATTCAGCGGAAAAGTGCGCTCCGCTGAATGAAGTTTCACTTTATGGATTTTGTGTCACAAACAACAATCTTTTAGAAAACTGCCATCTGTTAAGACTTATTCTACTATCTACTATAGCCGGACCAGTTCTTTTGATGCGCGGGTAAGGCGTTCACTGCCTGTTTCTGTTATAACGATATCATCTTCAATGCGGCAGCCCCCGACATTTGGCACGTAAATACCCGGTTCGACTGTTACAACCATACCAGGTTCCAATTTTTTTTCAGAGCGAAATGACAACGCAGGTCCTTCATGCACTTCCATACCAAGCCCGTGGCCGGTTGAATGACCGAAATAATCGCCAAATCCTTTATCATTAATATAATTTCTCGTCAGTGCATCAGCTTCCTTGCCGGTCATACCCGGCTTAATGCCCTCAACACCACGAAGCTGAGCCTCAAGAACTGTATTATAAATATTTTTCAGTTCATCACTGATTTCATCGACTGCTACCGTCCTTGTCGTATCCGAGCAATAACCATCTAACAGCGCGCCGTAGTCCATTGTAACCAATTCGCCGGACTGAATTTCTTTTTCAGAGGCAACACCATGCGGAAGAGCCGCCCGGTAACCCGATGCAACAATAATATCAAAACTGGATGATGTTGCTCCTTGCCTTCGCATAAAAAATTCAAGCTCATTTGAGATATCAACTTCTTTTACACCCGGCTTAATGTAATGTTGGATGTGACTAAACGCATCATCAGCTATTTTAGCCGCCCGTTTTAAACACGCGAGTTCATCATCTGATTTGATGAGACGGAGGCTTTCCACAAGCCCGCTGACAGGTGTTAGTTCCGCATCGAAAGTTTCTTTATATTTTTCATAAACGGAAAAGGTTGTATGGTCTTTTTCAAATCCGATCCTTTTCACACCCATCTGATTTAGTTGAGCATTTATTTCTTCATGGATCGGTTGTTTATGTTCAACAACTGTAAACTCAGTTGCTTGTTCATTTGCCTGTTCTATGTAGCGGAAGTCAGTAATAAAGCGTGCATCCTTTTGACTGATGACTGCAGCACCGGCCGTTCCAGTAAAGCCGGTCAGATATCGCCTGTTGACGGGACTATTAATTAAAATGGCATCAAGATTCTCATTTTCTAATTTTTGACGAAGTAGAGCTAATTTCCCCATGTGATCATTCCTTTCTATATATCTTCCAGGAAGGCTTGTAATGCCAGCCGGTAACTCTTTCTCCCAAAGCCGACTATTTGTCCATGACATACCGCAGCAAGCATCGATTGATGTCTGAAATCTTCACGCTGGTGAATGTTAGAAATGTGCACTTCGATGACGGGAACATTAATCGCAGCAATTGCATCACGCAAAGCAATACTCGTATGTGTGTAGGCGGCAGGATTAAAAATGATTCCATCATATGACAATTCATTCGCACGGTGCAGCGAATCGACCAACGCGCCTTCATGGTTAGACTGAAAGCAGTCCAGTTCACCGCCGCCCGACTCTACTAAATCGGTCAGCTCTTTCTCAATTGACTGTAATGTGAAGTCCCCGTATACATCCTTTTCCCGTTTACCGAGCAAATTAATATTTGGCCCATTCAAAAGTAAAAAACGGCTCATTTTCATTCATCCCTTTATCATTCATAATAGGTATGGACTGTTCCAGTTTATCACAAACACAAAGGATTGAATAATGCTAAAGTCCGAAATCACTTCTGTTCCTCTCTGTTTTTCATTTTATTCAATGTTTCGTTATAGTCATATGAAATGGAATAACCGATAAAAGTGCCGTATAATATATATAAACAGATTGTTGATACGATCGTATCTGACTTCAGGTCCATCACATGCGGGATATTAGGGAAAATCGGCTGAAGCAAATAGAAAACAATCACCCAGAGAAGTATCCCATAGACTGCTCCCATCCAGAGTGTATTTATTTTTTTAAACAGCATAAAGTATATTAACGCACTCCCCAGTGAAATAACCCCAATAACCAATATCGATAAAACAGTTCCAAGCCATGTATCGATCCAATCCGCCGTGAGCCAGGAACGGAACACATAACTCCTCGGAGCGACTTCTGAAAAATTAAAATAATACAGAACCACTCCGAAAAAACCGCCAATCAGACCTCCGATAAACCCTGTCAAAAGCGATCTGGACAATATACTTACCGGCTCTTCACGCTTGTTTTGTTCCAGCTGATTGTCTTGATTATCCATAAAAACACCTCCATTCGTATTGTTGCCAAACAACGCCAATCCAATCATGCATTTAAAAGATGGGGTTGGCAGTAGCTACTTGAGCATTTTTTTAGTAAAATAGAAGGAGAAAATAAATTGTAGCAACCATGAATATCTAAAGCAGGAATGGAAACAATTAAAATAGAATTATTTTATATTCAAAAACCACAATTTCCTTAAATTTTTAATTAAAGTGATAAAAATGTGGTTCATCGTGGTATAAGAATAATAGGTGCAAAAAGAAAGGAGGATATCGGGGTGGGAAACAGTAAAGGAACCTTGGTGGTTTATGCGATTATTGGTCTGGCCGTAATTGGGGTCATCACACAATTGTTCAGCAATACAGCTTCCTTTCTGACAAGTATTTTTACAATGCTTGGATTTGGTATCGTTATTTTTGCTTTACTCTACTTTTTCATTTTCAGAAAAAGGAGTGGGGCATCCTCTAATGAAACGAAAAAGTATAAACAAGCAGTGAAACAATCAAAAGCCAAGTATAAGCAGCAGCCGCAACAAACTAAATCATCCTCATCTTCTAAACGTGAAAAATCGTCTCCGTTTAAAAAGAAATCAGGTAAACGTCCCTCCCATCTGCGGGTCATTGATGGGAATAAATCCAAAAGAAAAAACCGGGCCAGCCTTTGAACTGGTCCGGTTTTTATTTGGGCCAATGCTTTAGAAATGCCTCAGCTCTATTGTGCCCAATCTGAATCAATATTTCCTTTGTATCCCGATTAAGCTTAAAATCCGTTGTATCCACGTGCTCAACCGGTATAAAAATAATATTATTCTGATCTGATTTTGACACGTAACGGGCGTCATGAGCATGCATCATCGTTGAAAATAAACCATGAAACATATCAAGGGCATTGCGGATTTCGCGCGGCTTTTCATTCTCCGGAGAGCCACTTAATTTGATACCTAAAACCGGACGTGCATTCCGGTTGTTTTCATTTTTAAAAATCCATAGTGGAAAGTTGCTCAATAGTCCGCCATCAACAATCAAGCTTTTTTTGTTCGATTTACCGGGCAATTTTTTTGGCATAAAAAAATAGGGAAAGCCTGAACTCATTCTAACCGCCTTGGCAACAGGAAAGTAATCCGGATTAATACCATAGATTCTTTCCAGATCATCCGGGATAACAACCAGCTTACCAAGTGATATATCACTGACAACCACTCTCAAATAACCAGGCTTCAACTCGCCGAATGTATATATGCTTTTTGCTGCCAGAAGCTTGTAAATCCATTTTTCCAGTCTGTCGCCTTTATACAGCCCGAGTTGAAAATAGAGGTTTAACCATTTGGAGAAGGGAATTAGTGTAGTCCACTTAGGAGGGTCCAAGAGTTTTGCAGTATTCAGTTTCTGGAAATTCGCTTCCATCTCTTCAATGGAATAATCGGCTGCGATCAGCGCTGCCAAAATAGCTCCCGCTGATGAGCCTGTCACTCGTTCAAACGAATGATTCCATGCGTTAATCCCCTGCAGTGCTCCCAGAAATGCATATGCTTTAACACCGCCGCCTGAAAAAACACCATCAATCTTCATCTGCTCTCTCCCTGATGTGCCTTATTATTATATATTTAAGTACACAACAGGAAAAATAGAACACAAACTTATAATTGATATGAATTATTCTGCGTTTGACTGTGTGATGTTTCGCAATTCATTGATACGTTCATCTCCAGCTCTGAAATATTGAACCAGATTGCCTATTCTGTCAATTGAATTCCAGCTGAGATGATGTTCAATCCCTTCCACATCTTCATATATTTTATCACCGTCAACACCGATGATTTCCAGAAATTCTTCCAGTAATTCATGGCGGTAGACAAGACGCTCCCTAGTTTTTTCCCTTTCGTTGTCAAAATGAATCCTCTATATTTTTCGTAGTTAAGATAGCCATCTTTATCCAGTTTCTGTACCATTTTTGTAACAGAGGATGGATGAACAATTAATGCTTCCGCAATATCAGACACACGCGCGTAGCCTTTTGACTCCATTAAATTGTGGATTTGTTCAATATAGTCCTCCATACTCGGCGTTGGCATCGAATCACTCACTTTGCATGAATAATTTTTTATCTGGTGCAACAATGTTTCTCTTTAAAAGCATACAATATATTATTGGCTGAGACAAGCTTAAATACGCTCTAGATTCCTGTAGCAATAGAAGTTATGGATCTTGCAGCACATAAATATTTTTTATCCGAATGCTTCTTAAGAATATTGATTGTTTTGCTCCTCCGGAGACAGCTGATTTTCAGAAATCAGAATTAACTAAATAAGGAACCGGTTAACAGCCGGTTCCTTATTTATACTGGATTTATAATCCGCATTTTAGTTGTGCGCCGCAGCTTGTGCATGTGTTGCAGCCGCCAATATCCTCGATGTTTCCGTTTCGGCAGACAGGGCATGTATCCCCGATTTCAGAGCCGATGGAAACATTCGTTTTGTCCAATTCCTGAACAGTATCCATCAATACAACTTTTGGTTTTTCGTCTTCAAAAAGCTCAGCTTGTTCACCCGAAGCATTCTCTTCCGCTTTCAAGGTCAGAACTTGTGTGTCACGGCTTCCGTCGACGTAAACCGTTCCACCTTTTGCACCACCGTTATATAATCTGCGGTAGACACTCTCGACCTGATCAACGGTATATCCTTTAGGGGCATTAACGGTTTTTGAGATAGAACTGTCCACCCATTGCTGAATAACACATTGCGTGTCTGCATGTTCTTCGGGTGAAAGATCCATAGCGGATACGAACCATTTCGGAAGATCGTCCGGATCCTGGTCGGGATGTTCATCCAGATATTCCTGGACAATATCCGCATTGACTTCAATGAATTTCCCTAACCGGCCGCTTCTAAAGTACGAAAAGGAGAAATATGGCTCCAACCCTGTGCTGACGCCGGCCATTGTGCCAGTCGAACCCGTTGGCGCAACAGTTAATAAGTGCGAGTTGCGAATACCATATTCTAATATATCTTTTTTAATATCTTCCGGCATTTTTTTCATGTAGCCGGTGTTAATGAATGCTTCTCGAAGCGATTTAGTTTCGATCTCTGAATCACCTTCCAAGAAAGGAAAGCTTCCTTTTTCCTTCGCTAATCCAATTGATTCACGATAAGCAGTGGTTGCAATCGTTTCGAAGATTTGGTCCACCAGTTTATTACCTTCCGTTGAACCATACTCTGTTTCACAATAGATTAACAAATCATGCATTCCCATAACACCTAAACCTATCCGTCGCTCGCCAAGTGCTTGTTTTTTGTTCTCTTCCAAAAAGTATGGTGTAGCGTCAATAACGTTATCTTGCATACGCACACCGGTTCTGACTGTCTGCTTTAACTTTTCAAAGTTGACAGATTTTGAATCTTTGTCAGCCATTTCAGCCAGGTTAACGGCTGCTAAATTACAAACAGAATATGGTGCAAGCGGTTGTTCCATCCGTTATATTCCAGGTTCTTTATCCTGGACTTCTCCATTTTTCAATGGAGTGTCGGACTATATCTTTACTTCAAACATTTTAACCGTCTGAAGCATCGGACGCTCGTGGCCATTTCATCACTGTTCCAGTGGTATATGACTAGTCTCTGAACCTTCTAACCATCCCTGGCTAGCTTGGCTGCTGATTGGCCTAGGTTTAACCCCTTAGCTTCCCAGCAATTCATCCGATTTTTTACGTGAGGCAAACTGTGCCACTTTACCACACGGATTTGTTGCAACGACCTGGTCACCATAAGCTTGCGCATTCGTCATTTCGTTGGCATTGTCAATAAAGAAAATACCCGGTTCTGCCGAATAAGTCGCGCAAATGTTAATCAGGTTCCATAATTCCTTGGCTTTAATACGCCGGTAAACCCGAATGCCATACCCCATCTCTTCCCATTTACGAACATCGCCTATGTCATGCCATTTTTCATTGTATGCCTTCATTTCTTCTTCAGAGTAGTTTTCAACATCGGGGAAACGAAGCTCATACACCTCATCATTTTCCACAGCTTCCATGAAATCTTTTGTGATGCAGACTGAAATATTGGCGCCGGTTAAGAACTCAGGATTATGAACATCGTACGTTCCGCCGGTAACCAGTTTTTGTTCCGCTTCACGGATGGCAGCCTGTGTGAAACCGCCTTGTCCCGGCATTGACCGGTAATTGACAATACTCTGGTAAAGATCGGATTCAGTTTCAGTTAACGGTGTGAATTTCAGTTTTTCTTCTGCAAGGGTTTTAATTTGTTCATCCTCTGTGTTTTCAATCAAATAACGCAAAATTCGCGGATTCTGCATTTTTGAAATGATAAATTCAATAATATCAGGATGAGAATCAACTAACATAATCATTTGGGCTCCACGTCTTGATCCGCCCTGTTCTACAAGATGAGTCAGTTTGGCAATATCATCAAGCCAGGACACCGAGCCGGATGATTTTCCATTTACGCCTCTTGCCAGTGCGTTCCGGGGTCTCAGTGTCGAACCATTCGTACCGACACCGCCTCCCCGGGACATAATCTCCATCACCTGTTTGCGGTGATCTGAAATACCTTCACGCGAGTCTTTAATATTTGGCATGACATAGCAGTTGAAATACGTCACATCCGTATCTGCTCCTGCACCGTATAGTACGCGACCTGCAGGAATAAAGTTCATCCTGCTCAGTTCTTCGTTGAATTTTTCATACCATTCATTCTGTTTATTCTTTGTTGTCTCAACATTTGAAAGCCCTGTGGCATTTCGTTGAGCTATCTGTTCATAATAAACTTCAAGCGGTTTGTCTATCACACTGAGAGAGCGTCTGATAATTCCTGTGGAAGCTTCTTCTTCATCATCAAGCACTGAAATAAAATCAGAATCAACTTTAATCATTGCTTCATTGTTATTCCAATCAACAGACTTAACAAACCCAAGTCCGCGGGCAGGAAACTTAGGGTCGGCCTTAACGGTCAACACAACAAAATCGCCTGCTTTTAACGTCGTCTTTGCGGTATCTTTAAATGCATATCGATCAAGCATTACCAGCCTTGATACACCTTTATGCGTTAATGTCATATCATCTGTAACCGGGTGTACTTGCGGGAACATTTTTATATCTTTGTTCAATGCTTGTACATCAATCCTATGCCGGCTTTCAACAGCAGTCGACATAATGCGTTCACTTCCTTTCATAAATGTGCTATTATAAACATACCACATTTTGAAAGAAATAAACAAGATATAGTGCACATTTTTATTTAACAGTACAATATATGGTGTTAAGACCACACTAATCATGATTTGTCAACACCAAAAAAGCATTAATAAAACGAGATAAAACAAGAAACACAACGTTTGTGCCGAAATATATAATGTTTTTGCTGTTTTTTAAACTTTACCATTCAGATCCATAGAAGAACATTCGACAAACACCGCCACTAGTGTCATCATATTTATATCAATCAAACAAATAAAATCCAGTTCAATAAAAATACTTTGAAAAAATGTTAAATCCGCCATATAATAGGTGTTGGAGAGATTTAGATTGACGGGGGAGTCAAAATGGAATTTTTAATCATAGCAGCTGTAGTTCTTCTCGCAGTCGGGATGTTCCGGTATTTCAGGCAAAAAAACTATTTGAAAACTTTAACAGAGGATCAGTTCCGCGAAGGCTACCGAAAAGCACAACTTATTGATGTGCGCGAACCAAACGAATTTGATAAAGGGCATATACTTGGCGC
This sequence comes from Lentibacillus amyloliquefaciens, assembly GCF_001307805.1. Classification (GTDB taxonomy): domain Bacteria; phylum Bacillota; class Bacilli; order Bacillales; family Amphibacillaceae; genus Lentibacillus; species Lentibacillus amyloliquefaciens. The sequence goes on from NZ_CP013862.1 coordinate 1,053,648, forward strand.
ACGAAATATACCACTGACACAAATGAAACAGCGGCTGGTCGAGCTGAGAAAAGATAAACCGGTTTATCTTTATTGCCAGGGAGGTTCAAGATCAGGGAGAGCTGCACAACTGCTCCACAAGAAAGGCTATGAAGATATTAGCCAGCTTAAAGGCGGTTTTAAAAAGTGGACAGGCAAAGTGAAATCAAAGTAACTTAAAGTGCGTGTTCAAAAAGGAGGATAAAAAGGACCGAGAAGTTCGAGGCGGCGAAGCTCCCGGTACCGGAACGTATGCATTTAATACGTGAGGAACGGAAAAGCAAGCCAACTAGAAACACCGAAGTGTCATTTTTACCGGACTTTTTGAACAACCTCTTAAAGCATATAACAAATGAGGCTGGGACAAAACCCAGTAAAATTGAAAAAGCGTGGTACTTATCGATTAGGTAATGTACCACGCTTTTTTTATATTATCGTTAATTTTTAGTAAACAAAAAGGATCGCCTCTGATAAAATTAAAGTAACCACACAATAACCATCGGAGGGATCCTTATGTTTAAACATTATAACATGAATCAAGTGGTTTTGCCTTTAGATTTAGAAATAAAAATAGAGGAAAATGATATTGCCTATGCCGTCAATGACGTCGTGGAAACTATCCCGGATGATGCCTTCACAGGTTTCCGGCGCGAAACAGGCTACCCAGCTTATCATCCGCGCATGATGATGAAGATTATTTTATGTGCTTACACGCAATCTGTTTTCTCCGGCAGAAAGATCGAAGGATTACTACATGACAATGTCCGTATGATGTGGCTGGCTCAGGGATATGAACCAACGTATCGCACCATCAATCGATTTCGTGTGCATCCAGAGGTTAAAGAGTTATTGCGTCAATGCTTCGTCCAATTCCGCTGCCAGCTTGTACAGGAAAAACAGATTGATGAAGAAGCGATTTTCATCGATGGGACCAAGGTTGAAGCGAATGCCAATAAATACACATTTGTTTGGCGGAAAGCGATAGAGAAACACAGCGCCAAATTGGTGGAGAAGTCTAATCAAATGTATGATGAATTGCTGGAAAACGAAATTATCCCGGAGATTGAACGGGAAAGCGAGGACGAATTATCCACCGATGAACTCAGGCAAATAGCTGAGAAACTGGATGAGAAAGTCGAAGCGTATGACAAAGAGATTGAGGCACGTGAAAAAGGAAGCGAACGGAAACAGCTTCGTTCCGAACGTAAAGCACCGAAACAATACCGCAAACGGTTCAGGGACTTTGTCGTGCGCAAACAGAAATATAAGCAGGACATGAAAATTTTCGGGGAACGCAACAGTTACTCCAAGACAGACCATGATGCCACGTTTATGCGCATGAAAGATGACCATATGAGGAACGGCCAGCTGAAAGCAGGTTATAATGTGCAGCTTGCGACAGAGGGTCAATACGCGCTCGCTTACGATGTATTCCCAAACCCGACGGACACACGTACTTTCGTTCCTTTCCTGGATCATATTGAGGAAGGTTACTTTGAGCTGCCTAAGTATATTGTGGCTGACGCAGGTTATGGCAGTGAACAAAATTACGAAGACGTCCTCGAGAACCGGGAACGCACGCCCCTGATTACATACAACCAATACCGGAAAGAAAAGAAAAAGAAATACAGAAATAACCCTTTCCATTCCGCCAATTGGGAATATAACACGGAAAACGATTATTTTATCTGCCCGAATGACCAAAAAGTAACATTCCGTTACCTATCCCAACGAACAGACCGGTACGGCTATACACGGACCTTCAGAGTTTACGAGTGTGAGGACTGTTCAGGGTGCCCACTGCGTTCCCAATGCACCAAAGCGAAGGAAGGGAATAACCGGAAAATTTATTATAACGCGAAGTGGGAAAGCCAAAAAGCCTACACAAGACAACAGCTTTCGGAAGAAGAAACTGGCGAAGTTTACGGGTACGTAAAATCGATGTGGAGCCAGTCTTCGGATTTCTGAAGGCTAATTTGCGTTTCCCGCGTTTCTCAGTCAGGGGGCAGGAGAAAGTGAAAAATGAATTAGGATTTGCATTCATGGCGGTGAACTTGAGAAAGTACACCGCCAAAAAGACAAATCCTACCTTAGATAATAACAACCATTTAAATCAAAAAGGTTCCAACCATCAAAAACTGATGATTGGAACCTTTTTTAAGTCATTTTTGGCTAGTTATGTCCCAGCCTCATTTTTGCTATTCCGTTATTTTATGACTGAAAACGCAAAATCGGTTTCCGGGCAGCCGTTGCTTCATCCATACGTCTTACGATTGTTTCGTGCGGCGCCTCCTGAACGAGTTCAGGATCATCTTTAGCCTCATTCGAAATGGCAAGCATTGCTTCAATGAAACCATCCAATGTTTCTTTTGATTCGGTTTCAGTAGGCTCGGTCATCATAGCCTCTTCCACATTTAACGGGAAGTAAATTGTCGGCGGATGGTAACCGTAATCAAGAAGACGCTTAGCAATATCCAATGTGCGGACACCCAGCTGCTTCTGGTGTTTACCCGATATAACAAATTCATGCTTACAATGCTGCTGATATGGCAGTGCATACTCCTGCTCCAGTTTGCGCATCAAATAATTTGCATTCAAGACCGCGTATTCACTTACTTTCTTAAGGCCTTCTGCTCCCATAGTACGGATATAGGTATAAGCCCTCAAATAAATACCGAAGTTGCCATAGTATGGCTTTATCCGACCGATTGAATTCGGACGGTCATAATCAAATACGAATTCGTCATCATTTTTCGATAGAACCGGTTTTGGCAAAAAGGATTCAAACTCTTCAGTTACACCGACCGGTCCTGATCCAGGGCCACCGCCACCGTGCGGTCCTGTGAATGTTTTGTGCAGATTTAAATGAACAACATCAAAACCCATATCCCCCGGACGTACATAGCCCATAATGGCATTAAGATTCGCTCCGTCATAATAAAGTTTTCCGCCTGCTCCATGAACAATTTCTGCCATTTCCATTATTTCGGTTTCAAACAGCCCGAGAGTATTCGGATTTGTCAGCATCAATGCTGCTGTTTCCTCATCAACAACACGTTTTAAATCTTCAATATCCACTAAGCCGTTCTCATTTGTCTTAACCGTAACGGCGTCAAATCCGGCAACAGTGACAGATGCCGGGTTTGTCCCATGGGCAGAGTCAGGAACAATCACTTTCGTCCGGTTAAACTCGCCATTTTTCTCATGGAATGCACGGATCATCATCAGGCCGCTCCACTCACCTTGTGCACCGGCTGCCGATTGAAGAGAAAAATCATGCATACCTGTGATTTCACTGAGTGAGGTTTGCAGGTCATGCATTACTTCCATCGCGCCCTGCACCGTTTTCGGATCCTGATAGGGATGGATATGACTGAAACCGGCCAATCGTGCAACATCTTCATTTATTTTTGGGTTATACTTCATGGTACAGGAGCCAAGCGGATAAAATCCGGAATCAACACCATAGTTACGGTTCGACAGTCCTGTATAATGACGCATGATATCCAATTCGCTGACTTCAGGCAGTCCAGGTGCTTCACGCCGGATATAAGCATCATCAAATTCGTCCTCCAGATTTATTTCCGGAACATCCATCTCCGGCAAGCTATAGCTCGTCCTGCCATCTTTACCGCGTTCGAAAATTAACGGAAAATCTGTCTTAGCCATTAATATCCCCCAATTCTTTAACAAATTTATCTATCTCATTTTTTGAACGGTTTTCAGTGACGGCAACTAACATATGTCCTTTCAATTCCGGATAATACAATGACAGATCATAACCGCCAATTATGCCCTCATCTAACAATTTTTCATTAATCTTTGTTACATTTTCTGAAAGTTCAATCACTAATTCATTGAAAAATGGTCCGCTAAAGGAAACGGATATTGCCTTCTCTTCCAGCTTCTGTTTGGCATAGCGTGCTTTTTGCATATTTAATGCAGCCATTTTCCGGAGGCCATGTTTGCCGATTGAACTCATGGCGACTGAACTGGCCAAAGCATTTAACGCCTGATTGGAACAGATGTTGGATGTCGCTTTATCACGTCTGATATGCTGCTCTCTCGCCTGTAATGTCAGTACAAAACCGCGCTCACCGTTTTCATCAGTTGTCTGTCCGACAAGTCTGCCGGGTACTTTACGTTTTAATTTATCCGTTGTCGCAAAATAGCCACAATGCGGCCCGCCGAATTGTGCCGGAATCCCGAACACCTGCGTGTCTCCCGCAACAATATCAGCGCCAAAATCGCCTGGGGGTGTCAAATATCCCAGCGCCAACGGATTGCTCGAGACAAGGAACATTGTCTTTTTCTGTTTTTGAATTAATTCATTCACATCGTTCATCGGTTCAATCTGACCAAAAAAGTTGGGATACTGAATGACGACACTTGCCGTTTCCTCGTCCAGTTCATTTTCTAACTGCTCCAGATCAGTTGTGCCATGATGATGGTCAATTTCAACGACCTCAAGGTTTTGACCTTTAGCATAGGTGTGAATGACTGCGCGTGATTCAGGATGAACGGTTTTTGATACAATGATTTTTTTTCGTTTTGTCTGACCGGCGCTGAGGGTAACGGCTTCAGCCAGAGCTGTGCCGCCATCGTACATAGAAGAGTTTGCAACTTCCATGCCTGTCAGTTCGCAAATCATCGTTTGAAACTCAAAAATAGCCTGCAGTTCACCTTGTGAAACTTCCGGCTGATACGGCGTATAAGCCGTATAAAATTCTGAGCGTGAGATCACATGGTCAACAACAGACGGAATATAGTGGTCATAGACACCGGCGCCCAAGAAGGAGGTATATTCCTTCAAGTTGGCATTTTTTCCGGCCATTGTTGACAATTCTTGCATTAATGCTGATTCATTTGCCGGTTTTTTCAGGTTTAATTCCTGTTTGAACCGTACACTTTCCGGAATGTCCGAAAACAGTTCCTCGGTCGATTCAACGCCGATGGCAGCGAGCATTTCCTGTTTATCTGATTCAGTCATTGGCAAATAACGAAATTCCATTTAAACATCTCCTCCCCTTTTTTACTTCCGTTTATAAAATGGTGTTTCAATAACAACGGCCTTTAATAGTCGTTTCCGTACTTGCACATGGAGTTCGGTTCCCAAATCAGCATATTTACTGTCCAGGATTGCCAGACCAATATTTTTTTCTAATGTCGGAGACTGCGTGCCGGTTGTCACAAAACCTGCCTCTGTTTCTCCTGCGAAAACTTTATAGTCCGTACGCGGTATACCTTTATCAATCATTTCAATGCCGGCAAGTTTCCGCTCGGTGCCGTTTTCCACTTGCTCTTTTAGCGCTGCTTTTCCAATAAAATCCTGTTCCTTATCCACTTTGACAGCAAATTTCATTCCTGCTTCTACAGGCGAAATTGTCTCAGAAATTTCCTGGCCATATAATGGCAATTTAGCTTCAAAGCGCAGTGTATCCCGTGCACCGAGGCCAATCGGTTCAACGCCGTCATCCTTACCTGTTTCAAGTATCAGGTTCCAAAGCTCCCGGCCTTTTTCAGCATCAAAGTAAATCTCAAAACCATCTTCTCCGGTATAACCTGTTCGTGAGACAATGGCGGAAGTATCTGCACCGGAAAAATAGACAGGACTTTCAAAACGGAAGGGTTTGATTTCATTTAAGGGCGTATCAGTCAAGCGCTGCAGAATTTTTTCTGCAAGCGGACCCTGCAATGCCAGCTGTGCGTAGTCCGCTGTTATATTTTCAATATCAACTTTGCCTTCCTTATGTTCATTCAGCCATGCAAAGTCTTTGTCAGTATTTGCTGCGTTAACAACGAGCAAGTATTTATCTGTATCCAGCATATAAACGATGAAATCATCTATTGTCCCGCCATCTTCATAACACATAAACGTATACTTTGCGCGTTTCGGTGTCATTTTAGAGATATCGTTTGTAACCATCTTTTGCAGAAATACCAGGCTGTCAGGACCTTGGACCATAATTTCCCCCATATGGGATACGTCAAATAAGCCCGCCTTTGTTCTTGTTGTTTCGTGTTCATGTTTAACCCCGCTGAATTGAACGGGTAACTCCCATCCGCCGAAATCGACAGTTTTGCCTCCCCATTGTTTATATTCAGGGAAAATCGGTGTGCGTTTTAAATCGCTCATACTTCCATCTCCTTTTTGAAGAAATTGTTTACTTAGGCTTCTCAGCCATAAAAATAGAGACTCCCTCATACAAGGGAATCTCTGTCCTTCAACCAGAAAGTTGCACACTTTTGCAATCGGATTCATTACAGAAAAAGTGCTTGCTTCGTGGGTGGTTTACTGTGTAAACACTCTCCAGAGGTGCGTCCTGCAAGAGTCATTTTGCCTGAGAGATTCACAACGTCGCTTGCTCCTTCGGCGTTACTGCTTTTACCTGCAGTAAACTCTCCCCTTGCAATCATTCGCATTATGATATTCATTGTTTTGGTTATACTATGTATGAATCTAAAATCGTCTATGTTACTTCCATTATATCATATGAACAATACAAAAAGGAAATATAAGATGTTATTTAAAAAGTCCGGTAAAAATGACACTCCGAATTCCTTCGTTGAACTTCTCGGTCTTTTTATCCTCCTTTTTGAACACGCACATATAATGATTACTTTGATACAAAGGAGTATACAATGAGTCAAATCGATATTCAAAAAGATACCACATTTATTCATGAGTTTGAAGACAGTCTCCAAACAGAGGGGCCTTTTTCTTCATGGAAACTTTTTCAAATGAATTATCAGGCAGCACTAACAACCATGACACCATCATTCGAAGGATTAAAAGCATTGGAATATTTGCCGGAGATGGATTTTATGGATCACCAAATATCCAGCGCAAGGCAAGCGATAGAAGAAATGAACGGACGGGTAATTTTAGCCGATGAAGTCGGTCTTGGCAAAACAATAGAAGCTGGTCTCATTTTAAAAGAATACATGTTAAGAGGGCTAGTGAAAAAAGCATTGATTATTGTTCCGGCCTCATTGGTCAATCAATGGGCAAGAGAGCTCAATGAAAAATTTTATATTCCGGCTGTGACATTCCGGAAGAGCTATCCATGGGATCAATATGATGTGATCATCACTTCCATTGATACCGCCAAACGCTCGCCCCATCGTGAACAAATACTTGAGCAGGATTATGATCTGCTTCTTGTTGATGAAGCGCATAAACTGAAAAACCATAAAACAAAAAATTTCGCGTTTGTGAAATCTTTGAAGAAAAAATATTGCCTGCTGCTAACAGCAACTCCCGTCCAAAATCGGCTTGTCGAAATATTTAATCTGGTTTCCATTTTAAAACCGGGGCATCTTGGCGACTATGATTCCTTTTTAAAACAATATGGAAAAAACCGTAAAAATCTGAAGGATGATGCCTACTTAAAACAGCTGATTCAAAAAGTGATGATTCGTAACACACGACAAAATACGCAGTTTGATGCCATTAAGCGAAACATTGAAACAGTCTGGCTTGATTTCAGCCATGAAGAAAGGAACGTTTATGATCAATTAAATAATACAGCTGATACTTTCCCTGCCTTTTCAAAAATCACACTGCTCAGAGAACTCTGTTCATCACGAGAAGCTTGTTATCTGTCACTTAAAAAGATGATGAATGAATCAAAAGAAAACGTCATTGAACCGATAACTGAAGAGATCGAGCATCTCCCCCAGCATGTGAAAGCTGCTAAAGTTGTTGAATTGATTAAACAATTCGGTGATGAAAAAGTGATTATCTTTACCGAATACCGAGCGACACAAGTATACTTGCAATGGTATCTGAAAGAAAATGGCATTTTATCTGTACCATACAGAGGGGGCTTTAAAAAAGGCAAAAAAGACTGGATGAAACAGTTGTTTGAACACAAGGCTCAGGTGCTGATCGCAACCGAAGCCGGCGGGGAGGGGATCAATCTGCAGTTCTGCAACTATTTAATTAACTACGATCTCCCGTGGAACCCGATGCGTCTTGAACAGCGCATCGGCAGGGTTCACAGATATGGTCAGAAAAATGATGTGCATATTTATAATATGGCTATCCGAGGAACAGTTGAAGAGCATATTATGACACTATTATATGAAAAAATTAATTTATTTGAACAAGTTATCGGCCATTTGGACAGCATCCTTGCTGAATTGAATATTAACGATATTGAATCCGAAATCCAGTCTATATTTTCCACCTCAGCATCAACCGGTGAGGCCAAAATAAAGTTGGATAACCTCTCTTCTGTTATTAACCTGACAAATCAACAAGACGAACAGGAGGAATATTATGGCAATTAATGATTTGCACACCTTTTTGCACGATTACTTTACTGCCCATCACTGTGAAATAGTATATAGCCAAAACGGTATGATAACCGTCCAGCTGACTGAAGAAATGGATCGCGAGCTAATGAATCGGCCTTTCTACTGGCATTATATTAAAAAGATGGGGCACCCTGGTGATCCAAAACAGCTGACACTGATTACAAATCCCAAGAAGCGTGACGGAAAGCATGAATGGATCCATTATGGCAGTCCGCGGCTCCATCAAATTGTCAATCACCTCCATGAACATGAAACATACACGAAACTTTTTGAGCGGATTGAAACAGACAAAAAACAGGCGCTTTTTCCGTGGCTGGTTGCGAATATTAAAATCAGCTACCAGGGCAGACAAAAAAGAGATGAAATGGTTTCAATCGGGCTCCACCTTGTCAACGGCGTAATGCAGCTGGAAATGATGGAAGAATTGCAGCATAAAACGATGCAAAACACGATTTCCGATTACTGTTATACCATTTCACCAATGATTAAACTGCATAGCGGATTGAAACGGATTGAAAAGGTACTTGAAAGTTATGTGGATGATCAGGATCACGATTGGGCTTCCATATCACAAAAAACAATGGAAGAAGAAATCGATTTACTGAGGCATTTTTACAGGGAAAATGCTGAAGAAAAAGAAATGCAAAAAGAAGTCGATGAAATTAAAAAGCGATACTCTCCATATATTAATTTTAAAGTCATTAATGGCGGCCTTTTTTATTTAGCAGAGAATGCGTGATAAAAAAATGAGCCCGTATTCTCACGGGCCCTGTCAGTTTGTATTCCTTTTTGATGCTTTTAATATAAAGGGACTACCCCCAGCCATTTGCTGGAATAGGCGGTCGCTTCATCTTTGCTTTTTAAACGACGAGTCTTTTTTTCATCAGACGGGGTGTCAATATAGGATGTAATCTGCTGTGTTATATACTTGACATAGTCATTAAAGGAAATATGAATCACCTAACCTGTTGTATTTGTTAGGTATTCTATCCAGCTTGTCTTATATTATTCGATTTTAATCTAAACGATGAAGAATTTCTGCTGTAATCTCTTGTGGCGTTTTACCGTCTGTGGCTATCGTCATATCGGCCACTTCTAAATACCGTTCACGCCGGCGTTGGTACAATTCTTTTTTGTCCGGTTCAGCTTTACCCCATAAAGGCCGCGACGTGTCATTGCCCAACCTTTGTGTAATCTCAGCAAATGATGTGTCCAGATATATCACAAAACCGCGGTCTTTCAAAAACGCCATGTTTTCTTTCCGCTCCACGATTCCGCCGCCGGTCGAAACAATATAATCTTTCTCAGGAACCTGCTTTAGCACGTCAGTTTCATAATGACGAAATTGAAGTTCGCCTTCCCGCTGAAAGATAGCTGCTATTTCGCCATACTTTTCAACAACCATCTGATCTGTATCCAGGTATGATGCCCCTGTATCATGATGCAGCAGTTGCCCCACCGTGCTCTTCCCGCTTCCCATAAATCCAATTAAATAAAGTGTTTTCACGTTTTTAACCTGCCTTAAAAATTTTTTAAAATTATTTCTAAAAAAAAGAAGGAGTTTGATGAAATATGTCGAATATAATCACTTATAAGGAGGTGACACATGATTGAACACAGCTTCAAGACTCTCGGATAAACTTCTCAAGTCTGCTGTCAACATCAATGCTTCGGATATTCACTTCTACCCTTTCTCCGATCACGTCAACATTTACTTCCGTGTGTATGGAAAAAGAAAGCTTCATCAGACCATTTCAACAAACCAATATCAATTATTACTGACGTACTTCAAGTTTACATCAGGAATGGATATAGGTGAAGTCCGCAAACCCCAAAATGGCACGATCATCCATGAGCACCTTCATCAGCATTTCGCATTACGCCTGTCCACGCTGCCTGTCAGCCATGTCGAAAGCCTGGCAATCCGCATCCTCCCGCAGGAAGATAACCTTACGCTTGATAGACTATTCCTTTTCCCGGGCCAATTAAAAAAGCTGAAAGAGTGGATAACAAGTCCTAGCGGCATCATTCTGCTGACCGGACCGACCGGAAGCGGTAAAACCACCACTTTATATGCTTTATTGGAAAACATTTTGCAGGAGGAGTCGTATCAGACCATAACACTGGAAGACCCGATTGAAAAAGAAATTAATGACATTCTTCAAGTTCAGGTCAATGAAAAAGCAGGCATAACATACCAGACAGGGCTTAAGGCTGCACTCAGGCATGACCCTGACATCATTATGATTGGAGAGATCAGGGACCGGTACACAGCACAATTTGCATTTGATGCTTCACTGACAGGTCACTTAGTATTAAGCACGCTACATGCCAAAGACGCAGCAGGGACAATACATCGCTTGCTCGAGATGGGGATGAAACAGACATATCTGCAGCAATCCTTAATTGCGGTAGCAGCACTGCAGCTGGTTCCCGTGGAAATCAGCGATAATATTGTCAGGCGGGCTGCAATCATGGAATTGCTGGATGGCGATTTGCTTGAGAACACAATTAACGGAAAAAGAATACGAAATACAACACATTTTCACACATTTAATCACTTACGAAAGAAGGCTTTTGCATATGGTTTTATGGCAGAAGATACGTTTTTATCGGTCAAGGAATAATGCACTTAAACAAGAACTGCAACTACGGTTTTTGAAACGATTATCCCGATTAATGGATAATGGGTATCCAATAGTCCAGGCGCTCGAAATCATACAATGGGACACGCAACTAAAATCAGCCGCCTCTTCGGTGAAGGCATCACTTAAATCAGGCAAACATTTTGATGAAGCTTTGGATGAACTTCATTTCAGACAATCCATAACAGCTTATTTGTACTTTGTCCGGAGCAACGGGGATCTCAGGACAAGTATTGCAAAGTGCATAACGATGTTTGAACAACGGTTGCAATACATGCGAAAATTCCAGGAATCTGTTCGCTATCCGCTTATATTGCTTCTCGTGTTTGCGGTTCTTCTCTATTTTGTCAAACAGTCGGTTCTCCCCTCGTTCACCGATCTGTTTCAAAACAGTGCCCAGACGTCTTCAACCATTATGCTGACGATGACCTTCATTGATCTGACATTAACCTTTTTAATGCTTTTTAGTTTAATTTTGGGGACCGGTTTTCTCTTATGGCGATTTCAAGAGAAAAATATAAATATTGAGAATCGCATCAAATTATATAGCCTGCTTCCTGTTTACCGGCATTACAAAAGGATGGAAGTATCCTTTCTATTTGCTTCCCACCTCAGTTCACTGCTTACTACAGGCTTATCCATGAAGGAAATATTGGAAAATATGGCAAAACAGCAAAAACAGCCCGTTCTTGCATACTATGCCTCTTTATTGACCTCAGAATTATCCAAAGGGATTTACGTTACAAACTTGCTTGCCAGCCTGCCGCTTATTGATAACCAAATTTCACTCATTTTTCAAAAGAATGCAGACAAAGAAGCACTGGAAAAAGATCTATCCATTTATGCGGAATTCCAGACTGAAGAAATCCACCGCAAAATTATGAAAGCAATTACTTACATTCAGCCGATTTTCTTTCTGATATTGGCAAGTCTGATCATTTTTATTTATATGGCACTTATGTGGCCGATGTTCCAGCTAATCAATACAATCTAAAAAGTTGTTCAAAAAGGAGTTGCAAAATGTTCAAAAATCAAAAGGGTTTTACACTGATAGAAATGCTGATCGTGTTAATGATCATCTCAGTACTGATTATTTTAATCGTTCCTAATTTAGGCGATAAAAGTGAAGAAGTCTATGACAAAGGGTGCAGTGCGCTTGTCACAGTCGTTCAAGCGCAGACTGACGCGTACTTTATTGAAGAAAATGAATACCCGAGCCTGGACCTATTAGCGAGTAATGATTATATAACAGAGGATCAAAAAACGTGTCCGGACGGCACTGAGTTAAGCATCGATTCAGGCGAGGTGTCGGCACCGGAATGAAGCATTATGATGGCTTCACCCTTATTGAGGTGCAATTCGTCCTGGCCGTTTTATCAGTGCTGATCCTTATCAGTACTCCGCTCACATTTTCAGCGCTTGACAAGAAAACTGAGGAAACTTTTATAGAAACATTGGAGATGGATTTATTGTATATGCAATCACTGTCATCTAATTCGAAAAAAAGGTACAAATTGCATTTTGATGACCCTGGTTTTTATACCGTTCAGCAAAGTAAATCCATTCTAAGGAAAAGAGCTATTCCCGCTGGATGGCAAGTAGATACACGCACATTAAACACTGTTGCATTCAATCAGTTTGGGACAATACGCGAAGCCGGCACTTTTGCTATCCATACATTGAGTGAACAATATAACGTCATCTGCCCTCTCGGGAAAGGACGGTGTTATATTGAAAAACAATAAAGGTTTTTCATTGGTAGAATCACTCGTTGCTGCCAGCCTTCTCATGATGATGATTACAACACTCGTTCCGGCGATGAACCTTTTGCAGAATGAGCGCGAAAGCCAACAGCAGAAACGAATGATGGTTAACAGCTTGCACCACGAATTGCAGCCTTTTTTGTGGGAGGGGCATAACAACCTCCCCCATCATTTTTCTAAAACGATTGACGGACACAAGGCTGAATTTCGTATGACTGATGAAGGCACGCTGATGAAAGGATGTGTCAATTGGCGTAATGTTAAAAACAAAACTGAACAATTCTGTATATACGGCTATCCGGCCAAATGAAAAAGGTGTGACGTTTATTTCAGTTCTTTTCATGATCAGTATTATCTTTACGACGATTCCTTTTACCGTCTATCTTGTTAAAGCAGTGGATGTCACTTCGAATTATGATGCATTATCAGTGCAGCAATTTTTCTTTTACATGCGCGACGAAGTTATTTCAGCGTCTGATTTAACAATCGAAACAAGCAAACTGACACTGGAGCAGCCTGATGGATCAACAGCAACTTTGGAAAAATCTGATGACCGTATTGTACGACGGCTCAATAATGGCTTTGAGATTTATTTGCGGGATGTTCAGGATGTAACATTCACATCTTCTTCATATGGCGTGCATGCGTCAATTACAACAATAAATGGTGATCAGTATGAAAAATCCATTGTCTACTATAACTAATCAGCAAGGCTTTATCCTTCCTTATGTTCTGTTTTTCATAGCTCTGTCATTGATTATTGTTACTTCAACTGTCCACCTATACCAAAATGAGATTCATATCACAGAAAACCAGACAGAACAAATCAAAATCGAAACATTATTTCAAATGGCCCGAACACAGGCCAAGGAATCGATTAGAACTGCATCTGAAACAAATGATACCATGTCTTACACTTTTCCCTATGGGGATGTTCTCGTGGAATACGGGAAACTTAACGACCACGAGTATCGATTGCTTTTTACGATTGAAACAGACTCCGGCGCTAAGCACGTTGTTAACGATCAGATTTTTTACCAGTCAGAATAAAAATAGCTATAACCGGCTATGCTAAGTGCACCGTCCAGTTGTGTACAATCTTCAATAATTACACTAAAACACCGATGTTTCGAGCAGTGGAAATTGCACATACGTGGCAAAACTTTCAATTGTTTAGAGTGTTTTATTTACATTATTCATCAGCTCGTTTATAATAACATTTATAAGGTAACCTAAAGGAGGGGAAAAAGATGGATCGGATGTTTAGGGTCCTTGCTTTTTGGACAGGTATATTCACTGTTATGTTTTACGTTGGAGAGATGGTCAACGTGGCATTGCTCTTTCTTGTCCAAACAGCATTTTTCCTGGCAGTAAGCTATCTGAAATTATCTGAACGTATGTATATGTATTTATTCGGAGCTTATTGTACCGTATTTATGGTCGGATTTACCTGGTATTCCGAGTTTATACTAGTACCGGGATTCGGACATTAATAAGTTAATCAGTATTATAAAAAAACCCTGCTTACATAAAATTTTACAGGGTTTTTTTTATTTTTTAGTTTTCACTATTGACATAGTGTTAACTCATTGTTTATACTTAAGACAGTAGCTTAACTTTTATCCCTAACCAACAAAAGAGCAGAGCACATCCCCCCTAAATGTCAGCCATACTTGATGGCTGACATTTTTATTTTGCGCTTTTATGTTGGTTCATTATGCTCCTGCGGCAAATATTAATTACGACTAAGTCTAACGATAGAAATCTCTGAGTACACTTTGTTTATCCCGCATGTAACCGGGAGTAACCCCCCCACCTCAAATGTCCCGAGTATACGATATGAAGATTAGGTAGGGGATCAACTGCCAGTGAATGTCCGATTCGTTCATCTAACAATCAGTGGGGGAAGAAAGAAAACCCCCACTGATTGAAGATTCACTTTATATTCAAGCCCGGAAAAAAGGATTGTTCCGTTTTTCATTTTTTATGGTGGTTTCTGGACCATGGCCGGGATATACCGTAAAAGATTCCGGGAGATGATACAAGGAATTGCGGATGCTCCGTTCCAGCTTTTCAACATCACCGCCCGGCAAATCTGTTCTCCCGATGCCTTGATTGAATAACACATCACCACTGACAACAAAGTCATGCTCGTGAAATACAAAACTAACACTTCCCGGCGAATGACCGGGTGTATGCAAAATTTCCATTGGAAAACCGCCAATTTCGGCTTTTCCCGGGGTTAATGTATGCTCAGCTGCATCCGTTTTAATGTCACTTCCCAGAAGCATAGATGAACCATTATATTGAGGATTTTCCAGCCAGGATGCTTCATGCTCATGGAGATACACTTCAAGATTATAATATGTTCTTAATTCGCTCACACCGCCAATATGATCAAAATGTGCATGTGTTAAAAGAATAACTTCTGGTTCAATGTTTTCATCAGTCAGATACTGAATGATCTTGTCAGGATCCCCGCCGGGGTCAACGATTAAAGCTTGTTCACTATTATGTATAATATAACAATTCGTCTCAAGCGGACCGGCCGGAATTTGTTTTATATTCATGGGAATTCCCCTTTCACTTATAAATAGTTGCCTCTTTCAATAGGATATATCTCGACAAAACTCATTTTATACTATAAAATAAGTTAGAAAATAGTGGATTACATAACAATACAGACAAGTTACATGTGCTATTATTACAAGGAGGATGTATTACAAATGGTTTTGGCACTTATCTTTTTGCACATTGCTGGCAATCGTTTCAGTTATTCAGTTAAAATTAAAAATTTATTTGCACTCGGCTTTTCAGCAGTAACCGTTTTAGTCTTCGGATTCTTTTCGGTTGCCACCATTATAACAGAATTAGGCAATATGTAATAAAACTGACCCAATTCAGGGTCAGTTTTAAATTTGCTTATTCATTGTTCGCTTCGGATTTTTCTCCAGGAGAATCTACAAATCTGAACAAATCACCATATATAAGTTTATCTGAAAGCTCCAATTCCTTCTCAACTTGCTGCTTAAGTGGAACGCATGGAGATTCTGTCTGGTTTCCAGATTGATTGACCGCTTCTTTTACGGACTCATTACCTGTTGAATTATCCTGTTGTTTATCTGTCTCTACAGGGTTACCACTTTCTCTGTCATAACAAACGCCGCTGGTTGAAACATAGTCTTCACTGATAAAGTCCCCGTTGCGCAAACCTATATACCCTTTACGATCTTCAATGAACATGTCATTACCGAATTGGATATCATTTTCAGCCGAAACACCAAGTAAACTCAGTATTGTTGGTTTTACATCAATCTGTCCCGTCACCTTCGACATAACTTTTCCGCCTTCATGACCCGGGATATGAATGAACATTGGCACCCGCTGAAGCTGAATATGATCATATGGTGTAATTTCCTCTTTATTCAAATAATCGCTCATTGCTTTATTATGGTTCTCACTGATGCCATAGTGATCCCCCATCATGACAATGACAGAGTCTTCATAAAGCCCGGCTTCTTTTAATTGATTAAAAAATTGCTCAACTGCTTCATCCATATAACGAACCGTCGGGAAGTAATTGTTCAGCGTACTCGAATTAGAGTCATATTTGTCAATCGAACTGTCCTCTTCACTCAGTTTAAATGGAAAATGGTTTGTGAGTGTGATAAACCTTGAATAAAACGGTTCTTCCATTGATTGCAAATACTTGATCGACTGTTCAAAAAATGGTTTGTCCTTCAATCCCCAGCCAACTGAGTTTTCCTGATTCGCTTCATATGCTTCTTCTCCATAAAAATGATCAATGCCTAGACTTTCATACATTTGATCACGATTCCAGAAACTCTTGTTGTTAGCATGAAAGACGGCAGAATTATAACCTTCTTCACCTAAAAATTCCGTCATGCTGTGGTACTCATTTTCGCCATGTGTAAAAAATACAGCACCGCGGGATAAGGGATAAAGTGAGTTTTCAATTAAAAATTCAGAATCCGACGTTTTTCCCTGCTGTGTCTGGTGATAAAAATTTTCAAAGTAATAAGTGCTTTCATCACCGACCAGGCTGTTCAAAAATGGTGTTATCTCTTCCCCATTCACTTCATTGTTAATGACAAAACTTTGCAGGGATTCAAGTGTGATAAAAATAACGTTTTTATCATCGGCAATACCATGTATTGATGATTTTTCATCACTTTTCACTTCTTCTTCAACATATTCTTTTATTTCAGGCAGCTCATTCCCATCCGCGAACACCCGCTGTGTTTTTACACGGGAATGTACAGCTGCATCATAGATGTGATAGTTAAATAGTCCGATATTTTTAACAAGATATTCCCGGTCAAATGCACGGGTGAATAATTGCGGACGTTCCATTTCTGCGAGGAAAAAATTACCTGCAAGTAACAGAAATGACATAGCAAGTGCAAATACTTTTCCGCTTTTTTGATAACTTACCGTCATTATTTCCGGTTTCTTCTTGCTTAAATACCAGATAATCACTACATCAAGGAAGAAAAAGGCATCATAAAACTCAATCAATGTCAGGATGCTCGAACCCAAATCGCCCATATTGCTTGCCTGGAATAACTGCGGCATCGTAATAAAGTCATTAAACGACCGGTAAAACACAAGATTAAAGTATATAATAACCGTTCCGATCAATGCCGTGTAGCGTAAAAATGCCATTTGGCGTGGCTGCTTTTTAAACCATACACTAATTGCAAAAATCAGAAATGCAGACACAAATGGATTAATAAACAGAATAAACTCCTGCATTTTATTTTCCAATTCTATATTAAAGGCAAAACGATAGATGATATACGTTTTAATGCCAAATAACAAGGTGGCTATAATGAACAACGGTATTCTGAACTTTTTAAAGTCCATTTTCGTTTCCTCCCAGGACAATCATTTACGTCTCTTAGGACAAATGATAACTGTATTTAAATTTCCCGTTAAGATATTTTTAAAACATATGGTTACCCTACACTTATATATGACGTATTTCATCAATAAAAGTTTCATAAAAATTTACAATGTGAACGAAATGTTATCTTAATGAAATATACTGTAAAAATAAAACCTAAAAACTACTGTTCTCGAGATGCTGCTTAACTAAAAAAGCAGCGCCGATAATTCCGGCATCATTGCCCAACTGAGCTTGTTTAAGTTCACAAATGTCACTGACTCTCGTTAAAGCATACCGGCGAAAAGCCTCATCAATAAGCTGAATGAAGTCATCACCTGCTTTTGAGACGCCGCCGCCAATAAGAATTTTTGAAGGATTAATGATTACAGCGGTATTTGCAATTGACAATCCCAGAACATCAGCAGTATACGTAATGATATCACTGCAATCTTTATCCCCATTCTTTGCAAGTTCAAAAATATCCCTGGTGGTAATGGCTCCATTCAGGTTATATCTCCGGGCAAGTTCAGTTTTTTGGTCTTGATTGACTTTGTCCATTGCCTGTCGAACCATACCCGTGGCTGAAGCGATTGTCTCAAGACAGCCTCTGCGGCCGCAATTACACAGGTAACCTCCGGGAGAAACTGTGGTATGACCGATTTCCCCTGCTGTGCCATTTTCCCCGTCTAAAATATTTCCATTCACAATAATGCCGCCCCAACACCAGTGCCAAGTGTCAGCGCGATAAGGTTTTTTGCATGATTCCCCGCACCTTTCCAGTTTTCACCTAAAGCAGCAATATTCGCATCATTTGCAGCAAAGACCGGCAAGCCGGACAGTGATCGCATTTCCTCAGCTAACGCTGTATTGTGCCATCCAATATTGACAGCTTCATAAACATGACCGGAAGAACTGTCTATAAAACCGGGTGCCCCTATCCCGATACCTTTTATTGTATCTTTATCAATATTAGCACTGATTGATTGCCAGATATCTGTGACAATGGATGCGCCATTATTGGCTTTATTAGTGGCTATCTCCCATTTAGCTATAATACTTCCATCATTATCGATGAGGCCCAATTTTACTGTAGTACCACCAATATCAACACCAACAATTGACTTTTTCATTACGATTCCCCTTTTTGTTCACTGAGACGCCTCGCCTCTTTCCTGAGCAGCAGCAAAGCCTTTTGGTATTCTTCAGTCCCGATACACTGCAGCTGGTACAATTCTTTGATTTCACTTTCCATCAGTTCAAGGTCTGCCGTTCTGTCTCCAATATAAATAATCGTGCCAAACCGTTTTAGTAATTGTCGCACATCATATATCGTCTTCATTTAAAATCACCAACTTATATTATACCAAATCAGAAGACAATAATGAATAAGTAAATTTTTTTCATTGCCTATTTTGCCAGGGTTGCAGCGATTAATATAATTTTCATACTGTTTACTAATTGATCATTGTTTTTTGACGAAAAATCCATATAATGCAACTTGGTTATTATGATACCGCTCCGGAAATACACTCCGCGCACCTTAGGACGGATGGTGCACCAACGGAAAACGAGAATTCTGAGCTGCGCTGCCAAAAAGTTTTTTCTAAACTTTGATTCACAGGTCACATCAACTACAGAGGGGTTAAAGAGAAACAAAATTTATGAAAAAGCATTTGTTTAAAAAAGCCAAAATAAAAGACCGCTGACTTCAGCGGTCAGGGTCTTTTGGGTTCAAAAACACTGGTCTTCGGTTTTTCAATGGTATCGGCGATCGGATCAGAACATCACGAAAAGCTCTATATGAAAATGGCAAAAACGGCCAGAAATAAGAAATTCCGAATGTTGACATCCGTGTTATATAAAGAAGCCACAACGTAATTCCGACAATAAAGCCAGTCATGCCGAACATTCCGGTTACCACCAAAAGAAACATCCTGACCAGCCGGTTTGCCAGACTAAGTTCATAACTCGGTGTGGCGTATGTTCCAATTGCGGCAATCGCCAGATACAGAACTACTTCATATGAGAATAAGCCTACTTCCACTGCAACCTGTCCGATCAATATCGCTGCAACCAGACCAAGTGCAGTGGCCAGAGACGAGGGTATATGAACTGCAGCGAGTCTGAGAACGTCTATACCTATTTCAGCCAGAAGAAACTGCAGAATCACAGGGACTGCCCCTTCTTCACTCAAGCCGATATATGATAACCCCTCCGGCAGATACTCCGGATGAACCGTGAATAAATAATACAGTGGCAGTACAAAAATGGATGCAAAGACCGCAAAATAACGAATAAACCTCAGATAAGCACCGATAAGCGGTTTTTGCCGGTATTCCTCCGCATGCTGCAAATGGTGCCAGAACGTTGCCGGTGTTATCATCACGCTTGGCGAGCCATCAATAATGATCAGCACATGGCCTTCAAACAAATGCGCTGCAGCCGTATCAGGTCTTTCCGTATAACGGACGGCGGGATACGGGTTCCAGTGCCGACCGCTTACATACTCCTCAATTGTTTTTTCGGCCATCGCCAGCCCGTCCGTATCAATCTTTTCCAGAACGGCTTTTGTCTTATCAACACGGTCCTGATCCGCAATGTCTTCCAAATAACAAAGTGAGATATCAGTCATTGACCGTCTGCCAATTTGCATGTACTCCATTCGCAATGACCGATCCCGTACTCTCCTCCTTATAAGAGCCGTGTTAAATACGATCGTTTCAACAAATCCGTCTCTCGAGCCTCTGACAACACGTTCAAGGTCAGGTTCAGCAGGAGATCTTACCGGATATGTCCGCGCATCAATCATAATTACTTCATCAATACCTTCTACGATTAATGCTGCCGGACCACCCAAGACTAAATCTGACGCTTTGTTCAAATCTTTAACATGGTCAATTTCGATATATGGAATATACGTCTTAAACAACTTCTCCAATGGATCAGGATCCAGCTGTTCCGGTTCCAGTTGTGCCAGAAGCTTCATGATGTAATGCATAATTTCATCTTTGGCAAAACCGTCGATCAGAAACAATGCCATGTTTCTGCCTGCATATTTTAAATCCAAATGTATGACATCAAAACTTTTATCAACTGCCAGCCGCTCGTTTATATAGGAAACATTTTTTGTATAAGAAGAAAATAACGGTTGCTGTTCTTTTTCCATATGCTCACCTTTTTAAGTTATTGTTCAGTCATAGTCTGGCTGAAACAATCACTTCTATTCTGGAGTGCACATATTGGGATAAGCTGTTTCATACATTCATTGTGAAAGGATAACGCTTAAAGGAATGGTTCAGGATGAAAAAGTATTTATTATTGCTGATGGTAATTCCGTTAATCAGTACATTTCTGTTAATATACTTGTGGCAGAATGATGTGACACCAGCTATCACTTATTTTCCCGAAGATGAAACATTAAGTTTTAATGAGACAAACACAGTGTTGGAATTAATCTCGGAAAAAACGAGAGACTCCTATGAAATGGTTTGGAAAAGTCGCTCTGTAAGTGAGCGCGAGCTTTATTTACGACAAGATGCCTCCTTATTATACAGTAATGGCCAACTGATAGGCATACGCAGCAAATGGAAGGAAAATGCCGACACAATCAACATAAATCAAACCATCAGCGATGAAGACAGTAATTATTTTCAATCGATTTCCTTTCATCACGGTGAAGTGCATTACCCGGATGATCAGATTAAAAGTATTCATCAGATGACACATGACCAGCTGTACGTCATTGATTCACCAGGGACACGTCTCGAATCATTTAAATCCGCTGAAACCGATTATGAAAAAGAGTGGTCAGATCTCTTAAGGCATACTTCCGAACAACAATTAAACCATCACTGGAAACAGCTCATGAGACATTTTAATATTGATGAAAATGACTACCGGAAAGTTCCACTGACAAATCTGCACAAATACAGCACCAAGCCGCTCCCCTCTTTCACGCAAGCCCAGACAAGCCAGATTATCGGCCAGTTATGGGAAGGTCTTTATAAAAATTATATCCTAAAAATTCCAAATGCTGATAACAACGTAAACAGCTTCATACCACTCGTATTATTTGATAAACAAAAAGACCATTTAATCGTTCTATATGAATGGAACGGTCAAAAAGAACGACTGATTCAGCAATACCCAGACCACTTCCAATCCTAAAGAAGCTCCGCCTTTTAAATGAACAGAGCTTCAAGCATGTTTGATTTTATCAGTTAGGGCTTTTTCCGGTAATTTGCTCATACAGCTGCCGGAAATCCTCATTTTCCGGGTTTAGCTCATATGCTTTTTCAATCGATCCTTCAGCTTTCTCTGCTTCATTATTATTGTTGTATAAAACAGCTAAGTTATAATGAGCTTCCGCTAATGTGTCATTCAATTCGACCGATCTTTCCAAATCTGCTATCGCCTCTTCAGAATTGTTTAATCTGATTTGACCATAGGCACGCTGAAATAACAAATGGCTTCTCACGTCACTGTCTGATTCACCTGAAACCTGGAGGCCCCCGGTGGCAATCGTCACGACTTCTTCGTACTGCTCGGCGGCAACCAGCTGTTCAGTTTTCATTAATTGATATGCGGCGCTGTTTTCGTTATGATTAACACCGAAGAGCACCAGAGCGAACATAAGCAGACCATAAATGATCAGAGCACCAGTTTGTATAAGATAATTCTTTTTCTTGGGCAGATGCAAAATAGCTGATGCAATAAAACCCGAAATCAAACCGCCCATATGGGCACCATTATCAACCTGTGGGACACTTAGCCCAAATACGATATTGATTCCGATAATAATCAGCAAATTCATGCCCATCGTTTGGAAAAAGATTCGTTTATGAATACATCCAAAAAATAAAAGGGCGCCGAATAAACCAAACAACGCTCCGGATGCTCCTGCAGATACATTGGTCGTAAATGCAAAACTCGCCAGTCCTCCGCCTATTCCTGCCAAAAAATAAATCACGGTGAACCTGAGGGAACCATAAATTCGTTCTGCCGCCGTTCCTAAATAAAAAACAGCCAGCATGTTCAATAATAGATGAGGAATACCAATGTGCAGGAACATGGATGAAACAATCCGCCACCATTCTCCATTCTCAATAATGGCCGGATTATATTTTGCTCCAAAGTCAATCAGTGTCGCTGTAGAGGTACTGTCTCCATTTATTTCCAAAAGAACAAACAACAGAATATTGACCGCAAGAAGTATATATGTCATGAAAGGTTTGCCATATGAAAAGACACTTTGAATTTCTTTTTCCTTTTGTTTCAACTGTCCTGCTAATTTTTTCCTGATCTGATTAACTTCTTCTTCTTTTTCAGCTTCAGACAGGCTTTCTTCGGTGGCTGTGTGTGTACTTCCAACAGCTTTCATAAATCTGGCCAATTCCTCTTCTTTATCTTTGTCAGATATATAATAGACGTTCATTTGGATTGGATTTTTTTCATTTAATTGCATTTTCTTTTTCAGCATCTCCCAGTCATCAACCGGCGTATGGGAGTCAATATAAACGTTATGCAATTCAATATGTTTACTGCGAAAATACCGTTTCATGGCTTTTGCTTTCTGAAAAACCTGTCCGATATCCTTTTTCATATGATTTTTCCAGTCAAACCCACCGTGAAAAAGACGAACAACACGTGACGTTTTTCCGTCGAGCTTTTCCAGCCATAATTCGCCATTTTCATTTATATGTATTAATTCAAATTTATCTTGTTCAATAAGATGCCACGCTGTGTTATATAGCGTATAACTTTCATCCAGATACATCTAATTCCCCTTACACCGCCATGGTATCAAAGTTTAATTCTTTTTTCTCGCTTTTTTATTATGGATTTTGCTTTTTTCTCCTCAGGCGGCTGATAACCCTTTAAAGCTGGAACGCACACAGAGCCTTGATTCAAGTGGACGCAGCACCTAATGTTTATAGGTATGCAGCGAAAGGAAATAATAAAAGAGCTGCTTTCTTAACAGCTCCTTGTAATTAGTTTATTTGACTGTTTGCCGTTGAAATAACGCGGGCATAATTTTTTCACGAATAGCGGGCATATTCATTGATATCGTTACGACCGCTTGACGCAAAAAACTGACGGCCAATAATGTGTTCACAATCCGGAACCGCCATTTGAAAATAACGGCAGCTAACGTTATCACAATCGTTAACAAAGCAAAAAATCTCATCCCTGACACCCTTTTCTTAATTTAAGTCAGTCATAGTTATCTGCTTTTTAACCTGAGATTATGCATTACGAACCAATAAAACGGTCATACCATATTCTTGCCTGAACAGGGTCTTCCGTACCTTGAACAAGGACACGCCCGTCTTTGAACATAACCAAATATATCTCCTCACCAACTGCTGCCTTAATTAAAAATGGCGTTCGTCTCACGTCGGCAACTTTCGTTAATTGGCTTTCCCATTCTTCCAGATTGAATTCAGGCTGACGATGTATTTGAACCGTATCGCGGCCGCATAAGACAGTTTCTTCGTCATTTACATTTTGCTTTAGAGCAGGAAATTCTTGTTTTTGACAGGTCGGACAATCAGACGCCGGTTCGGTCAATTTCATATCATAGTGACGATTGTGCCAAATATCAATTGTTTTTAAGGTGCCTCGCAGCACCTCATGATTCATTGTTAAGTATTTTAACGTCTCCGTAACTTCAAACGAGGCGATCATATCAACTGCCGGTGCAATAACCCCAACCGTATCACAAGTCTGTCCGCCGCCCGTCCCTTCTTTCATAATACATCTCAAACAAGGGGTTTTGCCCGGCACGAAAAATGCAGTCATCCCTCTGGAACTGACAACACCGCCATATGAAAATGGCAGCTGATGATTAAAACAGGCATCGTTAAGAAGGTAACGTGTCGCAAAATTATCCGTTCCATCAAGTACGACGTCCATATCTTTTATCAGTTCATCTATATTTTCTGACGTTACATTGCCAATAATTGCCTCAACTTCCACTTGACTATTGATTTTCTCTAGTTTTTGTTTGGCTGCTTGAGCCTTTGGCATTGCCTCACGTACATCTTCTTCATCAAACATTATCTGACGTTGCAAGTTGCTGAGCTCCACATAGTCACGATCGATGAGCCGAATTTTTCCTATCCCGGCTCGTACCAGCTGATTGCTTATAACTGTTCCCAATGCACCGGCACCGACTACCAGTGCAGTACTGTTTGATAACGCCTGCTGCCCTTTCTCCTGAATTGGTTCAAATAACATTTGCCTTGAATAACGAGCTGTGTTCACGTTACCCTCCTCCCCTTTGCCAAAAACCATTCTCAGTGATAATCTCCTCTACCGGTATATCAAACGGATCTCTCGGCAGTTTATTTACTAATTGGATGGTTGCTGCCATTGATAGTTTACGGTTTGGAAAATCAGTCAGAAAGCGATCATAATAGCCGCCGCCAAACCCGATCCGGTAGCCATTTTTATCAAACAGCAATCCCGGTACGACCAGTAAATCAATTCTGTCTTTAGACATTTCTTCAGTTATTTCAGGTTTTGGTTCCAATAGATTATGGTAAACAACCTCAAGCTGATCATAGCTGTTAAGTTCATAAAAATTCAGCTGACGCTTTTTTGGCAGACATTTCGGAACGCATACCAGTTTTCCCTGTTGCCATGCTGCTTCGATAATTGGTTTTGTATTCCATTCAAATCCATTTGAAACCGTTATCCCGATAGTATTCGACTGTTTCCAGACATCTGAATCCGTTAAATTCTCTGCCAGCGCCTGTTCTATCTTGGTACGTTCTGAATCTGGTAATTTTTTCAATTGCTGTATCATATTGTTTCGAAGTTCAGTTTTTTCCATTTTATCAACCCCTGAGTGTATTATATACAATACAGGAAAAATAAGAAAGAGGCTGGGACATAACTAGCCAAAAATGACTTAAAAAAGGTTCCAATCATCAGTTTTTGATGGTTGGAACCTTTTTGATTTAAATGGTTGTTATTATCTAAGGTAGGATTTGTCTTTTTGGCGGTGTACTTTCTCAAGTTCACCGCCATGAATGCAAATCCTAATTCATTTTTCACTTTCTCCTGCCCCCTGACTGAGAAACGCGGGAAACGCAAATTAGCCTTCAGAAATCCGAAGACTGGCTCCACATCGATTTTACGTCGCCCGTAAACTTCGCCAGTTTCTTCTTCCGAAAGCTGTTGTCTTGTGTAGGCTTTTTGGCTTTCCCACTTCGCGTTATAATAAATTTTCCGGTTATTCCCTTCCTTCGCTTTGGTGCATTGGGAACGCAGTGGGCACCCTGAACAGTCCTCACACTCGTAAACTCTGAAGGTCCGTGTATAGCCGTACCGGTCTGTTCGTTGGGATAGGTAACGGAATGTTACTTTTTGGTCATTCGGGCAGATAAAATAATCGTTTTCCGTGTTATATTCCCAATTGGCGGAATGGAAAGGGTTATTTCTGTATTTCTTTTTCTTTTCTTTCCGGTATTGGTTGTATGTAATCAGGGGCGTGCGTTCCCGGTTCTCGAGGACGTCTTCGTAATTTTGTTCACTGCCATAACCTGCGTCAGCCACAATATACTTAGGCAGCTCAAAGTAACCTTCCTCAATATGATCCAGGAAAGGAACGAAAGTACGTGTGTCCGTCGGGTTTGGGAATACATCGTAAGCGAGCGCGTATTGACCCTCTGTCGCAAGCTGCACATTATAACCTGCTTTCAGCTGGCCGTTCCTCATATGGTCATCTTTCATGCGCATAAACGTGGCATCATGGTCTGTCTTGGAGTAACTGTTGCGTTCCCCGAAAATTTTCATGTCCTGCTTATATTTCTGTTTGCGCACGACAAAGGCCCTGAACCGTTTGCGGTATTGTTTCGGTGCTTTACGTTCGGAACGAAGCTGTTTTCGTTCGCTTCCTTTTTCACGTGCCTCAATCTCTTTGTCATACGCTTCGACTTTCTCATCCAGTTTCTCAGCTATTTGCCTGAGTTCATCGGTGGATAATTCGTCCTCGCTTTCCCGTTCAATCTCCGGGATAATTTCGTTTTCCAGCAATTCATCATACATTTGATTGGACTTCTCCACCAATTTGGCGCTGTGTTTCTCTATCGCTTTCCGCCAAACAAATGTGTATTTATTGGCATTCGCTTCAATCTTGGTCCCATCGATGAAAATCGCTTCTTCATCAATCTGTTTTTCCTGTACAAGCTGGCAGCGGAATTGGACGAAGCATTGACGCAATAACTCTTTAACCTCTGGATGCACACGAAATCGATTGATGGTGCGATACGTTGGTTCATATCCCTGAGCCAGCCACATCATACGGACACTGTCATGTAGTAATCCTTCGATCTTTCTGCCGGAGAAAACAGATTGCGTGTAAGCACATAAAATAATCTTCATCATCATGCGCGGATGATAAGCTGGGTAGCCTGTTTCGCGCCGGAAACCTGTGAAGGCATCATCCGGGATAGTTTCCACGACGTCATTGACGGCATAGGCAATATCATTTTCCTCTATTTTTATTTCTAAATCTAAAGGCAAAACCACTTGGTTCATGTTATAATGTTTAAACATAAGGATCCCTCCGATGGTTATTGTGTGGTTACTTTAATTTTATCAGAGGCGATCCTTTTTGTTTACTAAAAATTAACGATAATATAAAAAAAGCGTGGTACATTACCTAATCGATAAGTACCACGCTTTTTCAATTTTACTGGGTTTTGTCCCAGCCTCTTTCGAATTCAATTCATTATTTCGTCTCACGATGCAATGTATGCTTTTTCAATCGTGGACTATATTTCATAAGCTCCAAACGTTCAGGGTTTGTACGCTTATTTTTTGTACTGATATAGTTACGGTCGCCTGTTTCTGTACAAGCCAATGTAATGTTTACGCGCATTTGGTTTCCCTCCAGACAATTCATACTGCTTTTAAAAGATATCATTTATGACATTTCAGACTTTAACTATAATAGCAGATGTTCAAGAAAGATTCAAGACAGCGTATTATAAAAAATTGATTATTTCTCTTTTTTATAATTTATGTTATAACTGTATTGATAGATGAATGGAGGGAAGAAACATGATGTATGCAATCATTTCCATTATCGTCATTGCAGTGGTTCTGCTCATATTATCGTTTTTTATGAACGATAAATTCGATAATCTGGAAAGTGAAATTGAACAACTATCAATATCAACGATGCAGGAAAACTATCAAATGAAGAAAAAAATAAAAGTTTTGGAAGAGGAACTGCTGACAGATGACTATTCCAATAACATGAGACATAATTCCGATAAATAGACAGAAAGTTAGGGGAAAAATATGAAACAAACCATTCGTTCATTCGCCATCGGTCTGTTGACAGCCAGTCTCGTTTTGCTTGGAGTTTTTTACTTTGCGGATTATTCCCAATCGGAAACCCAAAGCAATTTATCCACAGAAGAGATGATTGAAACCGTTGAATCAGAAGGTTATCATGTGCTGACAGAATCCGAATACATTTCCGTATCAGTTCAATCAGATAATAATTCAGAAACAGCAGATAACGAAGACAGTTCGCAAGAGAATACATCTGATGAGGCGGACACAAATGAAAATAATAACACTGAAGAAGAGCAGGAAGAAAACTCCGAGGATGCTGAAGAAACTGACCAGACCAGTTATACACTGACAATAGAATCCGGTGTCATTCCATCTGAGGTCAGTCAAACGCTTGAAGACAATAACATCATTGATGATGCTGAGTCATTTACAACGTTTATGGAAGATGAAGAATACAGTCAATTAATTCAGCTTGGAGAATTTGAACTTTCGAGTGATATGGATCATAATGAAATAGCCGAAACGATAACAAATTAAGCTGTATTATCTTGAATAATACAGCTTTTTTCTGGTGTTAAGACAAGAACCTCTTTAGTCAATTTAATTTATACGATTCCCCTTTGACGAGATATAAAATACTCTCTCCTATATTTGTAATATGATCAGCAAATCGTTCAATATACCGTGCACAGAAAGCCATCTGCATGATATACTGGATTTTTTCCGGATTGGTAGCTGTTTCATTTAATATATCTTGGATGATCGATTCATATAATTGATCGACCTGGTCATCCATAGCCGATAATTTGCCGGCAATCGAAATATCATCATAATGGAACGCCCTGGTTGCGGTCTTATTCATATCAATGGCCATATCCCGCATTTCTTTAATCCTCGGATGGACCGTCAAAAGATGACCCTCTCCAAGGTGAATGGTTGATTTGGCAATGTTTTTAGCATTATCAGCCATACGTTCTACGTCAGCTGTTATTTGCAGAGCGACCACTAACCGACGTAGGTCCGTTGCAACCGGCTGCTGTTTAGCAATTAATAAAATCGTCTGATCGTTAATCGCATGTTCCTGTTTATCGATCATCTTGTCGTTTTCAATAACTTCCTTTGCCAGGATTATGTCCTGGTTATACAACGCATCGACTGCTTCACGTAAGGCTTTCACCGCCGTATTCGACAATGCAATGATGTCTTCTTTAATATTATTTAAATCCGTTTCAAACTGCTCTCTGGCAACCATTAAAATCCTCCTTTATACACTTAGCCGAAGCGGCCGGTGATGTAATCCTCTGTACGTTTATCATCAGGATTGGAGAAAAGTTTATCGGTGTTGCTGTATTCAATCACTTCTCCATTCAAGAAAAATGCCGTTTTATCCGAAATCCGGGCAGCTTGCTGCATGTTATGCGTGACAATAGCGATACTGTAATCCTTCTTCAAGGTTTGGATAAGCTCCTCAATCTTGGTGGTCGATATCGGGTCCAGAGCTGACGTCGGCTCATCCATCAAAATCACATCAGGTTCAATCGCCAGGCATCTGGCAATGCAAAGACGCTGCTGCTGTCCGCCAGACAGACCGAATGCATTCTCATTTAATCGATCTTTCACTTCATCCCATAGGGCTGCACCTTTAAGACTTTTTTCAACAATCTCATCAAGAACTTTCTTTTTCTTAATACCGTGCGTTTTCGGTCCGTAAACAACATTTTCATAGATTGATTTTGGAAAAGGATTCGGATTTTGAAATACCATACCGACGCTTGTTCTCAAATCTTCCACTTTGTATTTCGGACTAAAAATATCCTGGCTATCATATTTAATGCTTCCACTCATTTTAACGGATGGCACCAATTCAACCAACCGATTCAATGACTTGATAAACGTTGATTTGCCACAGCCGGACGGTCCAATGATTGCTGTCACTTTATTCATGGGGATTTCCAATTGCACGTCATAAAGTGCCTGGTCATCTCCGTACCATAGATTAAAATTATCAATTGAATAAATGGTTTTAGTTTCTTCCTTAACCGGTTCATTTGTGTTGACTATTGATACATGCTTACTCTCTGCTGCTGTACTCATGATTAAAAACCTCCCGATTATTAGCTTTTTGAAAATTTATTTCGTATAAATATAGCGATTGAATTCATAAGCAGTAATATGACCAGCAAGACAATAATGCCCGTTGATGCCACCAGGTGGAACTCTTCCTGGGGTCTTCCGGTCCAATTGAATATTTGGATTGGCAATACCGTAAAACTCGACCAAATATTTTCCGGCAAATAGGCAACAAATGACAGCGCGCCTATCATCAATAACGGGGCCGTTTCCCCGATTGCCCGTGACAATGCCAATATACCACCCGTCAAAATGCCGGGAATGGCTGCCGGCAACACAATACGCCGGATGGTTTGCCACCTTGTAGCCCCCATAGCATACGAAGCTTCATACTGACTTTTAGGGATGGCGCGTATCGCTTCCTGAGAAGACACAACGATAATTGGCAGTATTAACAGGCTCATCGTCAGACCGCCGGCCATAACGCTTCTGCCCATCTCCATCAATCGTACAAAAACAGTCAGACCCAACAAACCAAATACAACGGAAGGAACACCCGCAAGGTTTGAAATATTCATTCGAATAAAACGTGTGAACATATTCTCTTTGGCATATTCTTCAAGATAGATAGCTGTTCCGACACCAAGCATCAGAGATATAGGAGCTGTCACTGCCATCAGCCATAACGAACCTGCAATGGCTGCCTTTATCCCAGCCTCTTCAGGGAAACGTGATGCAAAATTTGTGAAAAAGCTCCAATCCAAATAAGGGATACCTTCCGAAAATATGCGATATAGCAATACAACCAGAACAACGATACCAAATGCTGCAGCTAAAAAGAACAACTGCCGCATAATCTGGTTACTGATGATTCGCTTATTCATTTTATTTTGAACAATTTGTTTATCGACCAGATTCATATTAGTAATCCTCCTTGAAACGACGGGAGATATATTGTGATAAGAGATTCATAATCAGAGTGAAAACAAATAGCGTCATGCCCACCGCATATATGCTGTAGTAAGTGGTGGATCCATAGGATGCATCCCCCAGTGTTACTTGAACAATATATCCGGTCATTGTCTGAATCGATTCGGTGACATCTGTCGTAAGCTTGGGCGTTGAACCGGCGGCTACAGATACGATCATGGTTTCACCGATTGCCCGGGATAATCCCAATACAAATGACGCAATAATGCCAGACAGTGCTGCCGGAACAACAACTTTCATTGCCACTTCCAGTCTTGTTGATCCCATTGCCAGGGCACCTTCCCTCATGACATTAGGTACAGAACTCATCGCATCTTCTGAAAGTGATGCAATCATCGGGATAATCATAATACCTACAACAATTCCGGGACTAAGTGCATTGAAAATAGGCAAATCATCAATGACCAGCTGAAACATTGGTGTCACAAAGGTCAAGGCAAAGAAACCATAGACAATTGTCGGAATGCCGGCGAGAATTTCCAAAACAGGTTTGACAACTTTCCGCACTTTATTCGATGCAAATTCACTTAAATAAATAGCTGATGCCAGGCCGATTGGTATCGCAACAATCATGGCAATGACTGTGATCAATAATGTTCCGGAGATTAATGGAAGAATTCCATAACTGGCATTTTCACCAAATGGCCACCATTGTGTGCCGGTAATAAATTCCGTGAATGAAACACGGTTGAAAAACGTGATGGTTTCCACTAATAACGTAAGAATAATACCGATTGTTGTTAAGATAGATATAATGGCACACAGCAAAAAGAATACTGGTGCTGATTTTTCCAGCAATCGGGGAAGAATTTGATTTGATTTCTTTTGCTTCATCATGTCTTTAACATTTACAGCCATAATAATCTCCTCTTTTTATAAAGTGAATCTTCAATCAGTGGGGGTTTTTCCTACTGATTGTTAGATGAACGAATCGGACATTTAGGGACAGTTAGCCGCCGTACTTTGACGGCTTACTGTCCTTTACATGCGGGATAAAAATCCGGGCAAAAATGAATGTCATTAAAAACGAGGAAAGTGAGGAAAAGGTTCTGCACGAACTTTCCTCACAATTCACCTGTATTTTATAAATTGTTCGTTCGTAGTTTATTTTCCTGCGATTTCATCCAATTTTTTCAATGCATCTTCATAGGCACTGTCAGGTTTAGCAACATAGCCTACTGCTTCTGCCATTTCACCTGCATTTTCAAGTGCATACTTTGCAAAATTGTAGACTGATTCATTATTCTCTACTGCTTCATTTTTCACATAGACGAATAATGGTCTTGAAAAAGGATTATAGTCTCCTGACTGAACGGTTTCCTGATCCGGTGTAACTGCTTCACCACTGTCGTTTACGATAGGTACAGCTTTCAGACTATCCTTGTTTTCAGCATAATATGCATATCCGAAGTAACTGATAGCATTTTTAGATCCTGTTACACCTTGTACAAGAACGTTGTCATCTTCAGATAATGAAGCATCTTGACGAATCTGTCCTTCTTCTCCAAGTACAACTTCACTGAAGTAATCGAATGTGCCGGAATCAGCGCCAGGGCTGTAAAATTCAATTTCTTCTTCCGGCCATCCTTCTCTGACATCTGCCCATGTAGTCACACCGCCGTCTGCTGACCACATTTTATTCAGTTCTTCAACTGTCAGCTGATCAACCCAGTCATTTTCCTGATTTACCACAATTGACAGGCCATCAAGTGCAATCTCAAATTCAGTGTATTCAATACCAGCATCTTCAAGTGCCTGCTTTTCTTCTTCTTTAATCGGACGGGAAGCATTTGAAATGTGCGTTTCACCTGCAGCGAACTTTTCAAAACCGCCGCCGCTTCCGGAAGTACCAATGTTCACGCGAGCATCCGGGTTTTCCTTTTGATATTCTTCAGCGACAGCTTCCATTATAGGAAATACCGTGGATGAGCCATCGACCAGTACTTCAGTTGTCTCACTTTCTGATTCACTATTGCCTTCTCCACTGGTGCTTTCTTCTGTATTGCTGCTTGAGGCTTCATCCCCGCTGCCTTCTGCATTGCCGCATGCTGCTAAAACAACGAGCAACAGAGACATCGCTAATAATACCAGTAATGCTCTTGACTTCATGTTTTTGCCCCCTAATGGTTGGTATTTGTCAGAAAAGATTTTGTGTTTTCTTCCCTGCAATTCTTATAATAACGAATGAGTGTTAACCACCTATTAATTCAATGTTAATATTATGTAAAGTTCATAGATTAGTTGAATTGGTTTCTCGTCCTGCATTCGTTTGTCAGACAAAAAAACGGGGTATTATTTTAAATTAGCCCCGTTTCGATTATATAGTGTTATAGAAATGTATTCCTTTTTAAAAAAGCACAAAAAAAATAGCCTAAACGCTTTAATATGCGTTTAGGCTATTGCAGAGACAAGATTATTCTTCTTCATCGTCATTTTCCAATTCAAAATAGGCATCCAGTATACCTTTACCAATGTTATGATTAATCGGATAGTCACTGCCTTTTCCGGTAAATGGAACCATAATGGCAAACGCAACTTCCGGATCGTCATATGGCGCATAGCCAACCAATGACAGATTTTCTGTGGAAGTATAGGATCCGTCTTTATGATATTTATCATATTCAGCTGTCCCGGTCTTCCCAGCCGCATCATATGGTTTATCTGCAAAATGCCTGGAACCGGTGCCGTTCGGTTCCTGGAATACCCGGCGGAAACCTTCCTGGACACGGTCAATTTC
This sequence comes from Lentibacillus amyloliquefaciens, assembly GCF_001307805.1. Classification (GTDB taxonomy): domain Bacteria; phylum Bacillota; class Bacilli; order Bacillales; family Amphibacillaceae; genus Lentibacillus; species Lentibacillus amyloliquefaciens. The sequence continues at coordinate 1,087,416 of NZ_CP013862.1, forward strand.
ACTGCTGGACATTTGCAGCTGGTTCATAATATCTGTATTATAACTTTCGTGAACAGGGCCAAGGCCTTCATCATGCGGGATAGGATTGCGAACTTCTTTCATGAAGTGCGGACGCACACGGCTGCCGCCATTGGCGATAGTTGATACATATTGGGCCATTTGCATGGTTGTGTAGGTATCGTACTGTCCAATCGCCAAGTCAAGCGTTTTCCCGCTTCCATTCGGCCCGGTAAAACCCGTTGACTCCTGCGGAAAATCGATACCTGTCTCTACACCCAGACCAAACTGTGCGTAGTAATTGCGCATTTCCTGAAACGTGCCGCTCTCAACTGGCATTGGTTTATTCGGCTCATAATTATAATAACCACCCATGCGCATGGCAATATAGAACATATAAACGTTGGATGATTGTTCCAGAGCATCATAATCGTTTACCCATCCCAGATCTGTCCAGGAACTTTTAGGAGGCGTCGAAGCAACATTAATCGTCGTATCATAAAACCGCTGCCCAGGCTCAATAACACCAGACTCATAACCAGCCAGCATCGTGGCACCTTTCACAGAAGATCCGGGGGCGTTGGCATTAAAAATTGAGGCCGTTTCAGTGCTGACAAATTCGTTTTCCTTATCATCGTATCGTTGGCCGCTTGCAGCTAAAATCTCCCCGGTATTCGGATCCATAACGACTGCTGTCGCATACTCCATTTCTCTATTTTCAACCGGGTCTGCATTCATCGCTGCTTGCATTTCTTCACGCAAAACTTTATCGACTTGCTGCTGTAATTCCATATCGACTGTCAGTACAAGATCTTTCCCGCGCTGTCCATCCACCACAACGTCCGAATCGACTACCGTTCCGTCATTATTCGTTGTATATTGAATTTTTTCTTTACGTCCTCTCAGCACACGCTCATATTCTTCTTCCAATCCGCTGTTTCCGACCCGATCATTCCGGCTGTAGCCCCGGGTCAAGTAGTAATCCTCCTGATCAGCGGGAATTCCCTGTTCCTCGGAAGTGATTGAACCTGCAAAGTCGCGGAAAGTTTGATCATAAGGATACTTTCTGTTCCAGTCAGTCGTGGCATTAATACCAGGCAGTTCATCCAAATGAGCCGACACTCGTGCAAATTCCTCAGGCGATACATTTTCATTTTTGATTACTTGCGGTGTCAAGGCCATGGCTTTATCCATTTCTTTTTTAATGGCCATCACTTCAAGCTGCTGTTTGGAGTAATCATCAACCTTGTCTTCATCGATACGTTTCAAGGTTTCGGTGTAGGCCTCGCCATTATCCATTTCCTCCGATTCTTTCTTTGACAGAAGACCTTTCGCTTCTTCTGTATTATTTAAGTACCAGTATTCTCGTTTGTCACGGAGTGTGACACTATCCAGATGATCTTCTGAATCCATCGAAATATGTTCAGCAAGCTTTTCAGCAACGTTCAGCCTGTCTTCAGCCTGGATACCTTTTTCAGGGGTGTATGTGATTGAATAGGCTGCATCATTCCCGACAATCAACTCACCATTGCGGTCATACATTTTGCCGCGAGGAACGGGCACCTCGGTGTAGTCATTCGTTGTTCGGTCAATTTCGGACTGAAATGCTTCCCCATTTAAGATTTGAACAACGCCTAACTGAAGCACTAACGCTGAAAATAGTAAAAAGACAATAAAAAATAATATATTTAAGCGAAAGGGAAGTTGTGCTTTTTTCTTTTTATTCTTTTTGGAAACCATTATTCCTCCCCCAATATTTCATACATATACCATTGTATTATATCATTTATTCACTTAAATTCTAAGAGGAATTAACGATTTTTTTCATCAGTCACCGGCTCGTTTGCCATTATCTTTTCCCTGCCGGCACTTCCCAGATAAATATTTCTAACAAACAGATAAATAATTAAATGTCCCAAACCAAAAAAAGCCAGTAAATATGGGATAATGATCTCGGCGCGGAACAGTATAATCGCGATCAGAAAAACAGAAATTGATGCCACCCTGCCTGCGTTCACAAACAGCTCCCTTACAACAATATATTCAACACGCCATTCTTTAGCTTTCCGCGCCTTTCCAATAACATCATATGTCATCGATGCATACGGCACATTTACAATCGGATAAGCGATACCGATCAGAACAGCATACACCATCAGTTGAATATAGCCTAAATCAAACAAAATGATGTAGACGGCAAAGTATAGAATCAGTGCACCGGTTAGAATCGCTTTTTTTCTCATGGAAGGCTTAATCCATTTTGTTACGATGAAATATAAGATAAGCGATAAACCGGACAAAAACAAATTAAACATCCCAAGTGCAAACTCGCTTTGAGTTGTAATGAATACCCAAATGGAAATGACAAATAAAAAAATCCCTTCCCGCATTCCCTGGGAAACATGAGCGCTTAAAATTCTTCGCCAATTTTTATTATGATTCCATTCCAATAAGACACGCTTAAAGTGAAATTGCCCCTCCGCCTGCCTGCGTTTCAAGAAAAAACTGCAGACCACAGCAGCGATGAACAAAACGAATGAAATCGTAAAGATCACGCTATATCCGATGTTCTCCTGCATGCCGGCAATGATTGTACCAGCCAGAATCGGCCCGACCATACCTGCAAAAGACTGCAGAACACCAAGGAATCCATTAAAAAAATCCCTTGATTCAGGCTCCGTAATCTCAAACGTCAGCACATTAAACGCCAGCCAATAAAAGCCAAACCCGATTCCCAAAACACTTCCCAGCATAAAATTATATGTTGCAGCCTTCTCGGCTATAAGTAACACACTCAAAAAAAATAGAGATAAGAATATTACCCCTAAACGCAAAACGATAACACGATCAACTTTCTTAGCTATTTTCCCGGCCAGTATAAAGGTGAGCGGCTGGAATAAATAAATTCCCAAATTGTAAAAGGCAATGGTGACATAATCACCTGCTTGCTTCCATAAATAAATATTAACAAAAGTATTGGAAAGAAAAATACTAAGGGAATACAGTCCTCCGATTACCAACAATAAGATGAGGTCACGACTGATTTCAATTTTTCCTGCAAACTTTTCTAAGGTTTTTGGCATATCTATTGCTCCTTTTCGTTCATTTATAGTGTGAACAAATCAAAGCCAGATATGCAGGCGCAAAAAAAGACACGGGAGATTGAATCCCGTGTCTTTTTTCTCTGCGTTTAAACAGTTATTTTGCTTCTTCGTAATTTTTTGCAACCTGATCCCAATTGACAACATTCCAGAATGCAGCAACGTATTCAGGGCGTTTGTTTTGATATTTTAAGTAGTAAGCATGCTCCCAGACGTCCAGACCCAAGATAGGCGTTTTACCTTCCATTAATGGTGTATCCTGGTTTGGCGTATCTGTAATTTCGATCTCACCATTATTGACGACAAGCCAAGCCCAGCCGGAACCGAAACGTCCTTTTGCTGCTGTTTCAAATTCTTCTTTAAATTTGTCAAAGCTGCCAAATTTATTGTTGATTTTATCAGCTAGTTCACCTGATGGTTCGCCGCCACCATTTGGTGACATAACTTTCCAAAACAGGCTGTGATTCGCATGACCGCCGCCGTTATTGCGGACAGCAGTTCGGATATCTTCGGGAACAGCATCAAGGTTACCTACTAAGTCCTCAAGGGATTTGCTTTCAAGGTCTGCTTTGCCTTCAATCGCAGCATTCAGTTTTGTTACATAGGTATTGTGATGCTTTGTGTGGTGAATGTTCATTGTTTCTTTGTCAATTGTAGGCTCTAAAGCATCATATGCGTATGGTAGTTCTGGTAGTTCAAATTTTGCCATTTCTAATGTCCTCCTTTAACATTATTTATTAAAAGGATTGAATATTCACCCTTTAGATTCAAGGCTATCAAAGCCTTTATGGACATGCAAGTTAAATGCACTATAAGAGTGAGTCATGAAATCCTACTTAGTTGTATACCCCAGGCTGTGATATTTAAAACACGCTTACAAAGAAATCCAAAAGATGCCCGTCGCAGCTTTTTCTAAAAAAGATCAAAAAAAATACAAGCATTAGCTTGTTTAAAGATGGCTCGGGACGGAATCGAACCGCCGACACACGGATTTTCAGTCCGTTGCTCTACCGACTGAGCTACCGAGCCGTATTTGGATTTGATTCTAACATTAGTTCTCGCACATCAGAAGCATTTTGTGCTCGTCGTGTTGCATGATATCGGTTATCTGCTTCATATACTTGTCATTCGTAAATTATGTATGGAGGAGGTAGAGGGATTCGAACCCCGCGCGGTTTGACCCGCCTGTCGGTTTTCAAGACCGATCCCTTCAGCCGTACTTGGGTATACCTCCGAATTTTAATGGTGGACCCTGCAGGATTTGAACCTGCGACCGATCGGTTATGAGCCGATAGCTCTGACCAGCTGAGCTAAGGGTCCGTATTAACTTTAAATGCTGTGAAATATGGGGCGACCGGTGGGGATCGAACCCACGAATGCCGGAGCCACAATCCGGTGCGTTAACCACTTCGCCACGACCGCCGTCAAATATTATTATAGTAGCGGCGGAGGGGATCGAACCCCCGACCTCACGGGTATGAACCGTACGCTCTCGCCAGCTGAGCTACACCGCCAAAATGGCTCCACAGGCAGGATTCGAACCTGCGACCGATCGGTTAACAGCCGATTGCTCTACCACTGAGCTACTGTGGAATAATATAAACTGTTTTGAAATAGTCGTTATTATTCAGCGACGAAATATAATTTACCATGTCCGACACAATCTGTCAATAACCTAACCAGAATGTTTTTTGTGTCAACACTTATTACCAAATAATGCAAGCGACAATAAATACTATAGCATGTTCATAAATTGTTTTCAATATGCAACGCTTCATTAAATCGTAAAAATTTCATTCATTAATAATTGACATATTAAAGAGGTGCAAATGCACCCCTTTAATTAATTATTCACCTAAAACAGACTCTGCAATATTTGAAGCGTGATCCCCTATCCGCTCAAGGTTACTGATAATATCAACAAAAACGATACCTGCAGAACCGGAACATAGCCCCTCGTTCATACGAATGATATGTTTTTTGCGGTAGTTTCGTTCCATTCTGTCTATCTGATCCTCTTTTTGTACAACCGCAAGAGCCTCTTCGCGATCCATATCATCAAGCGCTTTTATTGACTGTTTGACGGTCATAATTGTTAAGTCAAACATATTATTCAAATCTTCCTGTGCCTGCTCTGTCAAATACACTTTATTGGAGATTTTATAATCAATCAATTCAATAATATTTTCAAAATGGTCTCCCATACGTTCGATGTCGCGAACAGAATCCATTAACAGTGTGTGTTTAGCACCTTCCATTTCGGACATCGATTCACCGGACATTTCCACCAAATAGTCCGTGATTTCACGATCCAGATTATTTAATGCTCCTTCAATTTGCATGGACATCTCCGAATGCTTTTGACTCTGTGTCGTTAAGTACAAGTTTGATTCTTCAAGCCCCTTGGATGCGTATTCGCCCATCCGGATAATTTCCGCTTTTGCCTGATCCAAAGCCAATGTTGATGACTGCTGAATGAAAATCGGATCCAAATGTTGTGGCTTATATTCTATCATCGTATCGTCACCCGGGATGAATTTAGTAACAATCCATGCAAGTGCACCGATGAACGGGAATTGAATAATAAGATTTGCCAAGTTGAAGCTTCCATGTGCAAATGCAATTGTCATTTCCGGATTAAGGTTTAAAGCAGATTGCAAAAATTCTACGTACTGGGTATAGAATCCAAGTAGCAAAATTATAATAATGGCACCCGCTAGGTTAAAAATCACGTGCACATATGCTGTGCGTTTAGCAGCGACGGATGCGCCAATCGAAGCCAATACTGCTGTAATGGTTGTACCGATATTATCACCAAACAATACAGGCAGCGCTGCTTTTAAACTAATCGCACCTTCAGCGAAAAGCCCTTGAAGAATACCGATTGTAGCTGATGAACTTTGCACGATAAATGTAAATAATGTACCAATGACCACACCTAAAATTGAGTGTTCACTCATGCTCAACGTAAGATCCTGAAATGCCTGCACTTCACGCAGAGGTGACATGCCACTGCTCATTAATTCCAGTCCAAAGAACAATGCACCGAAACCGAATATTGCCTGGCCAACATTATTGACTTTCTGGCTTTTAAAGAAAAATAACAGGAAACAACCAACAGCTATAATAGGAAGTGCATACTCTCCCAGATCAATACCAATAATGAAGGCCGTTACAGTCGTACCAACATTGGCACCCATTATGACACCTATAGCTTGTCTGAGTGTCATAAATCCGGCGTTAACCAGCCCAACGGTTAACACAGTCGTTCCCGAACTGCTCTGGATTAAAATCGTCACCACAATCCCGGCCAAAACACCAAGAAACGGATTGCTGGTCGTTTTGTCCAAAATGTCACGGAGACGGTCGCCAGCGGATTTCTGCAAACCTTCCCCCATATATTTAATACCTAACAGGAAAATACCCAAACCGCCGACAAATTGAAATATCAGCGTCTGCACATCGATATCCAAAAATATTCCACCCTTCGAACCATGCTGAAATTTGTCACATTCCTTACCCATTATTAATGCACTGTTGTTTTTTTGTAAAGACCCTAAGCGAAAACTTAACATAAAATTTACATTCATACATATATCATTTATTAGTTACCCTGATATAAAGCTTTTCATTCCAAAGAATTATGACCGTCGGAAATAATTCTTTGTTCAGCCATAAAGTGGCATGACACGAAAAAAATACTCATGAATCCCTTATGTTATGGTCCATGAGTAATATCTTTCTTATTCATCTTCAGTTTTCTGAACTAAAATTTTTGTTCCATCGACGTGTATGACTTGAATACTGCTGTTCTTCGGGATCCATTCAGCATTTGAAACAGCACTGTAATTCCGATTATCAATACGGATATTCCCTACAGGGCGCAAATCACTTAAGGTAGTGCCTTGTTGACCAACCAATGCCTCATAACTCTCGTTCATGCTGTTATAACCTTTTTCTTTTGTCAACTGATCTTTCAGCGTTATTTTTGACCACATTTCCCTGCGTTTAAATACTTTTAAAAATAATATAGAAGAAAATCCGCCAATTAACACCCCAACAACAGCGTAAAGACCAGCAAATATGTTGGGTGCAGCGAGTGCCACCGCCAGAAGCATGCAGGAAGCGCCAATTGTTGCAAGCGTTCCGTCATTCACGACTTTACCATCAATCATAATAAGTAATATTCCCGCCAGATAAATAATAAGCATAATGATAAAAGAGCCTGTTTCGAGATAAGCTGCAAAAAAGACGATGATAAAGCCCATTCCGATAATTCCAAATAGACCACGCATGTTAACGAGTAGCTCACCTATAAGGAATAATGTGCCTAATCCGGTCAGAATAAAGCCTATCCAATCCAATGAAAATATCTCCATCACAACTCCCCCCATTCCTTACTATACTTATACGGTTAAATTTAATATTAGTTTCATTTTAAGGGGGAAAAAGCATGAACACAATTAAAAAAATGATTCTCTATACATTTCTAATCCTTTTCTTATTGAGTATACACCGGGATCTGACAGTCGGCACATTTTTGAACAGCACCCCGGATCAGCAAAATAAATTACATATTATGGAACAGGAAAAGATGGAAGTTCTAAAAGTACAGGTAGGCCAGGGGGAGACAGTATTATCCATTGTGGAGGAAATAAATGAACCACACAGCAGCAACCTGGATATCCCGCAAATTTTAGCGGATTTTAAGTCATTGAATCATGGAGTTAAACCAACCGATATTAAAAAAGAGGAATATTATTATTTTCCATTATATAAAAATCAGTAAAAGTATGCATTGGAAAAAAGGGACTGAAATTATATTCAGCCCCTTTTTACTAAACGTACGGAAGTATAAACAGTGTGATCAGGATGGAAATGGCACCTGCAATAATTGCGGTGTTGCCCAGCGTATCCGCACCTCGGTTTCTTGATACAAATCCCATTATAATCCCTGCGCCTGCGAGAATAATCGGCATCACGAAATATGAAATAATGGACAATGCCAGAGCAATCCATCCAAAAGCACTATTAACTTCTCTGCCGTCTTCATCTGAATCAGCTGGCACTTTAACATCGTCGTCCGCGGTCATTTCATTGGCAAATTCCTCATCACGTCTGCTTTGGGTTTCTCCCACACGTGATTGGGCGCCATCAAAGTTGGTAGCGACCACATCATCTGAATCCGTCTGATTTTCCGGTTTTGGAGCATTTTCTGCACTATTCAGACGGTTTTTATCCTCATCCATCAGCATGACCTCGCTTTCTTTAATGAGGTGCACTTATAGTTTATGGATGGTTTTCAAATATACAGCTGGTAGTTAATGGGAAAAAATTTGTAGTATAAGTTAATTTTTCAGGCTTTCAACATATAATGGAATAATAATACACTTTGAAGGGGAATGAGTGCATGTCAACCATCATCAAACAGCTGATCAATAAAAAATTAAAACAGCTTTCACCCGATGAACTGTTGCGATACGCGCATCAGTATGGTTTTTCAATTGATAAAAATCAAGCTAAAGAAATAACGGCATATCTGCGTCAAAATCCGATTAACCCATTTGAGCCTGAAGAACGTATGAAAATGTTCAAGGAGCTTGCACGCATCACTGATGAAAGAACAGCTGATAAAGCACAAAAATTATTTGTGGAAATCATTAAATCTTATGGCATGGAAGGGTTGTTTAAATAAAAGCTCTTTTCGTAAATTTTGTTGCTTTTTAATCTTCGTAGTTGATGTAAAATTCGACGTAGTGACAGGATTGATTTCCGCTGCGGGCAGTCGCGCACCTTAGGGCAACGCTTCAGCTTCCTCGGAAGCAAAAACCGCTTCCTGCTCAGGTCTAGCTGCTTGCTTTCCCGCAAGAGTCGACTGCCCTCCACTCCAATCAACATTCACAAAAGAAGTTTAGTTAAGATCCAAAATAATGAGATTATAAAGCGCAAAACCAGCGTAGGAAATACACGACGACTCCTGCGGGACGGGAGGTATCGGTGAGACCCCGCAGTGCGCCAGCAATGTTTTCTGCGAGGAGCGTATGCTTCACAGAAATAGCTTGCAACGCGACGAGCACGAGGAGGCTCACCAGCCGCCCTAAGGTGCGCGGCGTGTATTTCCGAAGCGGTAGACGACGCACCAACTTATACATAAAAGTTACTTCGCAGTTTATGGATTTTGTGTCAAAAACAACGGCCCTTTAGAAACAGCTAAATAATAAAAACTGAGAACAACAATGCTGCCATAGCTTTATTGTTCTCAGTCTAATGATTACTGATTCATTATTTTTTCTTTTAAATCCTTCTCAAATTCGCCTTCTTTGATCATGTCAATTTCAAATTTATATGGCGGTTTTTTATTTTTCTTATCTTCCCCTACAAACGGTGTTTCCAAAATTTTTGGCAGTTCCTTCAATTGAGGATGATTAATGACATAGTGAAGTGCTTCAAAGCCAATATGTCCGAATCCGATGTTTTCGTGCCGGTCCTTATGTGCTCCCCGCTCATTTTTGCTGTCATTGACATGTACAACTTTCAGCCTGTCCAGACCAATTATCTTATCGAATTCATTCAAAACGCCATCGAAATCATTAACAACATCATATCCGCCATCATGGATATGACACGTATCAAGACAAACAGACAGCTTTTCATTGTGTGTTACGCCGTCGAATATCTTCGCAAGTTCATCAAATGTGCGGCCAATTTCCGATCCCTTGCCTGCCATGGTTTCAAGTGCTATCTGCACATTCTGGTTTTTATCGAGCACTTCATTTAACCCTTCAATAATTTTCGCAATCCCCTTATCCGCACCTGCACCGACGTGTGACCCCGGATGAAGAACAATTTGTTTAGCTCCGAGTGCAGCAGTCCGGTCGATTTCATTTCTTAAAAAGTCGACCCCTAATTCAAATGTTTCAGGTTTTGATGTGTTGCCGATATTAATGATATATGGTGCATGAACGATCAACTCCAGAATGCCGTGCTCTTCCATATGCTCTCTTCCAGCTTCAATGTTCAGTTCATTAATCGGTTTTCTCCTTGTATTCTGTGGTGCTCCCGTATAAATCATAAATACGTTGCCACCATACGAAACGGCTTGTTCGCTGGAACCCTGAAGCATTTTCTTCCCGCTCATTGATACATGTGATCCAATTTTTAACATATCCTCACCCCCAAAATTATTTTCGATGCTTTTTTGACTTGGACGTCATTTGTTTTTTGATTTTTTCCTGCTCATTTTTCATTTTCTTCTTATAGCCCGGCTTTACTTTTTTTGGTTTCTTAACCTTTTTCCAAGCTTCAGAATTCGTACTGCTGTCTGTTTTTCGGCGCTTGGTTCGTTCATTCCAGGCTTTGGCTTCTTTCCATTCCCCATTCTTTAAATCACGGAATGCAAACGTCAGCCCTTTTTGTTTTAATTTTTCCAACAGCCGGTAATCCGCCTCATCATATAAACTGATGACTGTGCCTTCCATTCCGGCCCGTGCAGTCCGGCCGGCCCGATGCACATAGAAGTCTTCCTCTTTAGGGAACTGTGCATTTATGACATGGCTGACGCCTTTAATGTCGATGCCCCGTGAAGCAAGGTCTGTTGCAACAATATATTGAAACTTAAGATTTTGGATGTCTTTAAGTGTTCGTTTTCGTTCTCTTGGTGAAATCCCGCCATGAATAATCCCAACATTAAGACCTTTCTGCAGTAATGAATCCGCTAAACTGTCCGCTGCATCCTTCCCATTTGCAAAAATGATGCTTATATAAGGGTGGATAGTTTTCGAAATGTCGATAATTATATCTGACGCTTCACGATGGCGAATCGGAACTATGACATGCTCCAGTTGCTCGGGTGCTAATTGATCATTAATTTTCACATGGAGCGGGTTTTTAAGATATTTACTGTAAAATTGCTCCAGTTGCTGCGGAATAGTGGCCGAAAAAGCAAGGATTTGAATGTTTTCATCTGCCCGCAATAGCAATTGGTCAACTTCCCGAATGAAACCTAAGTCCAGCATCAGATCAGCTTCGTCAATCACAAACGAAGAAGCGCTATAAATTGAAATTGCATCTTCCTTTACCATGTCCAGTATTCGTCCTGGTGTTCCAACAATAATATGCGGAGGTTTTTTTAATTTATCCATCATTTTTTGCTTATCGGTTCCTCCGACTAGCAGCTTCGCAATCCAGGTTCCTTGCATTCCTGCATAGTCAATAACTTTTCTGACCTCATCATATATTTGCCTTGCAAGCTCCCGTGTAGGTGCCGTGATAACCAATTTGACTTCCCGTTTATTTGTATCAAGCTGATTGAAAAGCGGCAGTAAATAGGCGTGCGTTTTTCCTGAACCAGTGTGCGACTGTCCAATCACGCTGGTTCCTTTCAAGATAGACGGGATGACTTTTTGTTGAATCGGTGTCGGGGTTTGAAAATTTAATTGTTCGATAACAGTTTTTATCTCAGGCTGAAAAGAAAACTGATTAAATTGATGACTCATAAGATTAATCTCCTTTTAACGCGCCTTTTAATAAAGTCCTTTCACTTAACATTAAATAAATTGAAATGGATCTGTGTTTGTTTGTGAAACTAAAATGTTAAGGTCTTCTGCAAAATAATTATCCAAAAATGATTTCGTATAGGATATCATTACTTTTTCAGCATAGTGGCCTGGGTCGATGACCGATAGTCCCATCTCACGGGCATCCTGGGCTGTATGAAACGTCATGTCACCGGTTATATAAACATCAGCCCCCATGTGTTTGGCTTTATTAATATATTTTTCGCCGCTGCCGCCTAATACAGCCACAGTCTTAACTTTTCGGTCCAAATCACCAGTCACTCTGATATTCTGAACATTAAGCTCTTTTTTTACGCGCTCGCATAATGTTTTTAATGCCAGTTCTTCGTCTAAAGTGCCGATTCGTCCGACACCATAAACTTCACCGCTGTTTTCAACCGGATAAACATCATAGGCTGCCTCTTCATACGGGTGGGCATCTATCATAGCATCAATAACAGGGGTCATTTTTGCTGCAGGGATAATTGTCTCAATTTTGACCTCGTCGACAAATTCCAGTTCTCCTTGATTTCCGATATAAGGGTCAGACCCCTCAAGTGGTTTAAATGTTCCCTGGCCTTGTGACTGAAAAGTACAATGGCTGTAATCCCCAATATGACCGGCTCCATTCCGGCTCATGGCATCACGCACCTCGTCAGCATGTGTCCGTGGAACGAATACAGCTATTTTCACCAATCTTTCGGTATAGTTTTTGTCGAGAACATCCGCGTTTTGAATGCCGAGCAAATGACACATGATATCATTCATGCCGCCATTTGCCGCATCAAAATTAGTATGTGCTGCATAAACTGAAATGTCATGTTGTATCAATTTTTGAATGATACGTCCCTTTGCTGTATCCATGTTGATTTGTTTTATGGATTTAAAGAATAGCGGATGATGGACGATAATCAGATCGACATTATTCTCGATAGCCTCATTCACTGTCGCTTCCAGTACATCCAATGAAATCAATATGTTTTTCACGGGTTTTTGAAAGGAACCGATCTGCAAACCGACATTATCCCAGTCATAAGCCAAATATTTTGGTGCCCAGGTTTCCATAGCTTTAAAAACATCTGCATTATGCGTAACTGCTGCCATCGTGCAAAACCTCCTCTATCCATATCAATTCTTTTTTGAATACATCAAGTTTATCATAATCGGGTGTTGCCGCCCGTTTCATCTGTTCAATAACCCGCTGCCGTTTTTTATATTCATGGTTCCATTTGACATAAAACAGATTAGATTTTTGATTTAAAAGACTTGGACCGAATAATAATTGCCTATCCGTCAGACTTTGAGGGCCATCATTTTTATCAGCAACTATTATTTCATAAATATGACCACTTTCTTCAACCATTGTCTCATTTGAAATCGAATAGCCATAAGCACTGAACCAGGAACGGACACTGCGCTCATCAACATTTGGCTGAGCAATTATCCGCTGCACACTTCCTAAACGAGATTTCCCTTCATCTAATATCGTCTTTATCAGTGAACCGCCCATACCCGCAATGACTGCCAGGTTCACCTCACCATCATCTAAAATTTGAAGCCCATTTCCCAGTCTGACTTCAATCCTGTTTTGCAAGTCAAAGGTTTGTACCGCTTTTTGAGCACTTTGAAAAGGTCCTTCATTCACCTCCCCGGCTATCGCATATGCATGCCGATCGTTTTGACAGACATAACAAGGAAGGTAAGCATGATCTGAACCGATATCAGCGAACCTGCTTCCTTCCATGATGAATGATGCGACTTTTTGCAGTCGTCTGGAAAGTTTAACTGTATTATTCATGGCACTCTCCTTATGAATCCAAACCCTATAAGAGCATAAAAGAGCAAGCCTGCTGCAAGTCCAGTAAGCTTACTCTTTTGGCATTAACATTAAAATTTACTACCTATTACTGCTGCTCGGAAAGCCATTGTGCTACAGCTTCAGCATCTTCACCCTGAACCAGACCCGGAGGCATTCCGGCATCAGGGAAGCCATCTGCAATAATTTGCTTGATTTCATCTTTGGAATATTTGCCTCCGACAGTGTCCAGAGCAGGTCCTGCACCGCCTGATAAGTCTTGTCCATGGCAGCTTGCACAGTTATTCTGGTAGACTTCTTCACCGTTTGCAGCTGTTTCTCCGCCACCGGAGCCGTCACCGCCGCCGGAACCATCGCCAGAGCCGCCTTCCTGCTGTTCACTTTGCTCCCCGCCACTTTCTTCTTCCTGTATAGCTTCTTGCTGGTTAAGACCAACAAATGATATGACGATAACTAACAGGATGCCTATACCGGCTATTAAAGCGTATGGTATGACTGCATTTCTACTCATCGTTGTTCCTCCTTATGTATAATCCTTTGTAAAATAAAGATGCATAACTATTTATAGTTTACTCCAAAAACAGTCTTATTTAAAGAAAAACATTTATGACATTTTAAAAAAGAATCATATCGAAATCAACGCTGTAAAACATTTTATGTAGGACAGCCATTGCACACTGAAACAGTGCTCAATGACTGAAATGCGTTATTCGAGAAAATCTTTCAAACGCTTGCTTCGGCTTGGATGCCGCAGTTTACGCAATGCTTTAGCTTCAATTTGGCGAATTCTTTCCCGCGTTACGCCAAATACTTTACCAACTTCCTCGAGCGTCCTTGTTCTGCCATCATCAAGACCAAAACGGAGACGCAGCACATTCTCTTCCCGGTCGGTAAGCGTGTCCAGAACATCCTCCAATTGCTCTTTCAGTAATTCATATGATGCATGATCTGAGGGTGACACAGCTTCCTGATCTTCAATGAAATCACCTAAATGCGAATCATCTTCTTCACCTATTGGCGTTTCAAGTGAAACAGGCTCCTGAGCAATTTTTAGAATTTCACGAACCTTATCCGGTGAAAGTTCCATCTCTTTCCCGATTTCTTCAGGTGTCGGTTCCCTGCCAAGATCCTGCAAGAGCTGCCGCTGAACACGAATAAGTTTATTGATTGTTTCAACCATATGGACAGGTATCCTGATTGTACGAGCCTGGTCTGCAATTGCCCGTGTAATCGCTTGACGGATCCACCATGTAGCATACGTACTGAACTTAAACCCTTTTCGATAGTCAAACTTCTCAACAGCCTTAATCAGACCCATATTGCCTTCCTGAATTAAGTCAAGGAACAACATGCCACGACCAACATAACGTTTGGCAATGCTGACAACAAGCCGCAAGTTCGCTTCTGACAGTCGTCTTTTAGCTTCTTCGTCACCATTCTCAATGCGCGTTGCCAAGTCGATCTCTTCTGCCGCTGATAATAAATCAACTCTTCCTATCTCCTTCAAATACATTCGAACAGGATCATTTATTTTAATACCAAGCGGAACACTAAGATCATTTAAATCAAATTCTTCCTCTTTAGCAATTTCCTGCATCTTCGGATCCTCTTCAGAATCACCTATTATTTCGACACCTTGCTCTGTCAGGTACTCATAAAATTCATCCATCTGTTCGGATTCAATTGCAAAAGCGGACAGACGGTCAGCAATTTCTTCATAAGCCAATACACCGCGTTTTTTACCCATCTCAAGCAATTGATTTTTTGCTTGCTCCAGGGTCATTTCACTGTTATTGTTTTCTTTTGTTTGTGAAGGCTTATTTTCAGCCATGAGTCCCCCTCCTTTCCAACTGCAGTCATTTTATCTTCTTCCATTGCTTTTGGAGTTCGATGATTTGCATTGCTATCTCAGCAGCTTTTATTGGGTCATTCTGCTGTTCAGCAATTCTCTGCTCCTCTTTTAATGTTTGGACATCCTGCTTGTTGCTGTTTTCAACAAGAATTGTTTTAATATAGTCGTTGATTTCATCATGCGTTATATTATCATATACTGGTATCATTGCAATTTCAGTCACCAGCTGCTTAAGCCTGTCGTCTTCCAGCATTTCAACAAACATGCTCACATCTGGTTCTTCGTGATCTTCATAATAGGCATATAAATACGTCGCAATGATTTTATGATCATCCACGTTAAAGGACGCGCCTATTTCCTCCTGAACTTTATCAATAACGGACGCATCTTGCAACATATATGCAATCAGCTGTCGCTCAGCATTTTGAAAAGCTGGCAGCAATTTTTTCGTATAGTTATCATTTGGTGCCCTATTAGTATATCTGTTCTTATTTATCTTATCCTTGCCAATTCCCATTCTTTGGCGGTAACCCGCAATTTCCTGTTTTAATGAATCCATTGACACATTATAAGCATCATTGATCTCTTGTAAATAGTATTCCCGTTCAACAGAACTATCAACCGTCGCGAGGTATTCCAAAACCTTTTCAATATATTGTATACGGTCTCCTTCGAGTGTCAGATTATAGTTTTTCTTCAGATACCGCATATAGAAATTGGTGAAAGTCAAACTTGATTTAATAACTTCCTGCTGAAATTGTTCAGCTCCAAATTCTGTTATAAAATCATCCGGATCCATGTTCTCGCGGAGATTGGCTATCTTAACCTGACACCCGGTCTTTTTCAGCAGTTCCGCAGCTTTATAAGCAGCTTCATTGCCTGCTGCATCAGCATCATAGCAAATAATGACGGTATCAACATAACGTCTGAGAAGCCTTGCCTGTGAGTCTGTAAGTGACGTGCCCAAGGTAGCAACAGCGTTCTTTACACCAGCCTGATATGCAGATATAACATCCATATAACCTTCAAATAATACAGCTTCACTTTGCTTGCGGATATGCTTTTTGGCTAAATCAAAATTATAAAGAAGCTTTCCTTTTTGAAAAAGCTCACTTTCAGGGCTGTTTAAATATTTAGGTTCCTGATCTGAAATTGTTCTGCCTCCGAAAGCAACTGTTTTACCAAGGTGATTGCGGATTGGAAAGATAACCCGGCTGCGGAATCTGTCTGCAGCAATATTGTTCTCAGTCAACGATAAGAGACCAGCTTTGACAAGAATCTGTTGGTGAAATCCTTTTTTCTTAAGAAACTCAGCTGTGAAATCTTTGACGTTCGGTGCAAAACCGAGCTGAAACGCATCAATGGTATCATCTTCTATTCCGCGATCCTTGAAGTACCGATAGCCCTCATTGCCATCTTTTGTATAACGCAATAAATGGTGGTAAAGCTTAGCGATCCATTCGGAAGCGGACAGAATACTTTGACTTTCCATGGAAATGGATGATTTTTGCTCATCAGACACCTCAGGCAGTTCAATACCGCTTTTGTCTGAAAGAAGCCTTAAAGCCTCGTAGAAAGTGTACCCTTCCATTTCCATTATAAAAGTTATGACATTCCCGCCTTTTCCACATCCAAAACAATGGAAAATTTGTTTTTCCTGCGTAACAGAAAATGAGGGAGTCTGTTCACCATGAAACGGACAAAGCCCAAAGAAATTGCGGCCTTGTTTTTTCAATTGGATATAGTCACCAATGACATCAACAATGTCGTTAGAACGGCGAATTTCTTCTATATTCTCTTCAGATACCTGTTTAGGCATTTTTACCACCATGCTTATATTATTCGATATTTAGAAAAAAAACCCTTCATATTTCGACAATCTTTTTGGTTAAGTCGAAAAAAATACCTCCCATTGGCAAGAATTAAAACTGACTATCCGAAAAAACGTGTCTTTTCGGATCTTGGAACAACCATTAGAAGGACGTTATACTGTATTATTGTACCTCTTGAAGCACTTATATAAACGTACTTTGCGGGCAGATGCTTACATACCTTTTATTCTACATTGATAATGATTATTCCTCCCCGGAAAACGATGTTTTACTTTTCTGAATTGTGATCAGCAGAAAAATAAGTTAACAATCCATTTTTTACACAAGATATAAGTATAATACATGAGCCTAAAATATGCAATTAAAAATAAAACAGAAATCAAAGACAGTTTTCTAAAAGGTTGTTGTTTTTGACATAAAATCCATCTAATGCGAACCAATGATAATTCTTTAGCGAGCTTTCATTCTAATTACAAGGAAAGCTTCAAACAGCTTCACATTGTACACAGAAAATGCTTATCCATTTTCAAGGGGCTCGCATATCCCAGCTGCAAGTTACTAGCCCATAATAAAAAATCTTGCTAATACTTCAAGTTAGTATATTGAACAATGCCTAGCGCAGAAAATACACTCCAGACTCCTGCGGGACGGGAGGCATAGGTGAGACTCCTTAGTGCTTAGCCCGAGGAGGCTCACCAGCCGCCCTAAGGTGCGCGGCGTGTATTTCCGGAGCGGTATTACAGCACTCAGAGATTTTTTTCACTGTGTGTCGCAGTTTATATCGACTACGAGGGTTAACGAGCATCAAAATTTACGAATACAGCCAAAGAAAAACACCCCCCGCAGTTAGGGCAGGATGTTTTCTTATTGTTAAGCTTTATTTTTTATCTTTCGCATGATTGTATTCGCTGTCTCTTCTACCGCTTTATATGACACATCGACAACATCACACCCAATTTTTTCAACCACTTTATCAAAATATTCCAATTCCTGATGAATGCGTTCCAGATTGGCATAAGAAGCCTGATCTCCCAGTCCCAAAGCTTTAAGGCGTTCTTTTCTGATGTCATTCAGTTTTTCAGAATTGATTTTCAGCCCAATACATTTAGCAGGGTCCACTTCATACAATTCTTCGGGAGGGTCCACTTCCGGCACAATTGGAACGTTGGCAACTTTCAATCGTTTGTGGGCCAAATATTGGGATAATGGTGTCTTGGAAGTGCGGGAAACTCCGATTAAAATTATATCTGCACGGGCAATGCCTCGCGGGTCCCTGCCATCATCATATTTAACCGCAAATTCTATCGCTTCAACCCGCTTGAAATAATCTTCGTCGAGCTGATGAACAAGTCCCGGTTCTAAACGGGGACTTCTGCTGAAAGCGCGCTTCATCGCATTCATCATCGGCCCCATAATATCAATGGCTTCCATGCCTGATTCACTTGCCTGGTCATTGATGTATTCCCGCAATTCTGGGTCCACAAGGGTAAAGCCTACAATCCCCTGTTTTTCTCT
This sequence comes from Lentibacillus amyloliquefaciens, assembly GCF_001307805.1. Taxonomy (GTDB): domain Bacteria; phylum Bacillota; class Bacilli; order Bacillales; family Amphibacillaceae; genus Lentibacillus; species Lentibacillus amyloliquefaciens. The sequence continues at coordinate 1,106,084 of NZ_CP013862.1, forward strand.
GGCAAGCTGCATTATTTCATCAATCGTATTTTTGTCTTCAACATATGGAACCCGCTGAATTTGATATTCACCATCATTAAATTGGCTTAAACCTGCTTTTATCACTAATTCAGCCGTTTCTCCCACCGAGTCGGAGAGAACGTAAACAAGCTTTTTATCTGCCATAGACAATGCTCCTCCCTTAGAAATGCTCCTCCATAATAAGTTCCACAAATATCTTCGTGATTGTCGTTTTCGTAATCCGGCCGACAATTTCCGTTCCTTTATCTGTATCTTTGACAACCGGAAGACCATCAATTTGGTTATCAATCAGTTTCTTGGCAGCTTCGACTATCAGATCATCACGATAACAGACGGTGATATTAGGCATCCGGGTCATAATAATATGTACCGGAATAGCATCTAAATCCTGATTGCCGATACTTGCCCGTAATAAATCTTTTCTGGATAAAACACCAGTTATGCATGAATCATCATTGACGACAAACAAGGTGCCCACATCTTCCAGGAACATGGTTGAAATCGCATCATAGACAGATGCCCCTTCTTTTACAACAACGGGAACTGATTGATATTCATAAACTTTGAATTTTTTAATCGTTTCAGTAAAAAGCTCTGCACCTGTTTTTCCTGTATAAAAATACCCAACGCGGGGTCTCGCTTCGAGAAAGCCTGCCATTGTAAGGATGGCTAAATCAGGACGAAGCGTTGCCCGTGTCAGGTTTAAACGATCTGCAATATTTTCGCCGGTAATCGGACCGTTCTCTTTTACAATTGTAATAATTTGTTCCTGTCTATTCGATAATTCCACTTTTCCACCACCTGCGAACTAAATGTGTCATACCACTCTCTAATATTATACACGCTTTAAAGTGAAAAAGGAAATAATGATATCCTTAGACTTCTTTAATGATTAATGACAGTCTATCCTTAAAAATGCTGCTTCCATTCAATTGCTGATAGGTCTGCATAATCATAAATTAACGTCGCAATGCTGTTAAGCAGAGCTAGGCGATTTTTTTGAATTCGCTCATCATCGGTCATAACCATATTGTGATCAAAGAAAGCATGTATAGGCTGTGCAAGACGGCCTAATTGATTGAGCGTCTCTCTTGCTTGCTGTTTCTGGTTGGTGCTTGTGTAAGCATTTTTTACTTTCAGGTAAGTATCATATAGCTTTTGTTCAGATTCTGTTTCAAATACAGCTTCGGTTATGGTTGTTTCATCGGTCTTAGCAGCCAGATTCAATACTCGGACGAGTGCTTCCTGAACCGGTTTAAAATCCGGGTTATTCCGTTCATTGGATAATGTTTCAGCCTTCAAAGCCATATAAGGAATAACACCAATCTCATTATATAACACAGCTTGTATAACATCTTGTTCAATGGATGTTTCTTTCAGAAGATATGTGATACGATGTCTGAAAAACTGTGCTGTTTCTTCTCTTGCTTGATCTTCTTCAGTTTCACTGAACCCTGCATATTGCTGTTCGGCCAATTGAAGCAATGACTCAACGCTTATATTCCAATTGTAAGCTTTAAGTATCCTTAAGACACCGGTTGCCTGCCTTCTCAGCCCATATGGATCCTGGGAGCCGGTTGGGATTAGACCGGCTGAAATACAGCCGACAATCGTATCCAGCTTATCGGCCACACTTACGATAGCCCCTTCAACTGTTCCGGGAATATTCCCATCTGCCTGAACGGGCATATAGTGTTCAGATACAGCCCGTGCAGATGCCTTGGTCTCACCCGCATTCAAGGCATATGTCTCACCGATAATCCCTTGCAGGTTTGTAAATTCATTCACCATATTTGTCGGGAGATCAAATTTGCAAATTTCAGCTGCTCTTACTGTGTTTGTCCGTGTTCCTTCATCCAATTCCAATGCACCGGATAACTGTTTTGCAATAGCGGTGATCCGGTTTACTTTATCAGCAATCGTGCCAAGTTTTTCCTGAAACACAATCCGCTCCAACTTTTCCAAATAAAATTCAATGGATTGTTTCTGGTCTTCTTCATAAAAAAACTGTGCATCCGACAACCTTGCCCGAAGAACTTTTTCATTTCCTTTGATAACCGTTTGAAGGGCATGATTATCACCATTCCGGACCCCTACAAAATATGGGAGAAGCTCTTTATTCTTTGACTTGACAGGGAAATAACGCTGATGTTCCTTCATTGACGTTATCAACACATCAGCCGGCAGTTTCAGGTAGGAAGGATTGAATGACCCGACAAACACAGTCGGATATTCCACCAGATTAGCCACTTCCTGCAGCAATCTATCATCTTCCGGGATATGGAAATCATTTTCTGCTGCCGTTTTGTTCATTCCCTCAATAATCATTTGCTTGCGCTTTTGCGGATCAACGATAACAGCCTGTTTTTCTAAAGTCTCTTCATAATCAGCAGGTTCTCGTAACCTCACGGCTTCTCCCAGGAAGCGGTGGCCAAAAGTTCGGTTATTCGTACTGACACCTGCAACCTCGAATGGAATAATTTCTTGTCCAAATAGTGCGGTTAGCCACCGTATTGGGCGCGCATAGCGCAATGTTTGTTCCGCCCAGCGCATGTTTTTCGGAAATTGAATGGATGTGATGATTTGGCTGAACTCGGGCAGCAATTCTTTCGTCGGCTTGCCGATAATCTGTTTTGTGACAAAAATATACGAAGTCCCTTTGATGTCCTTGGTATAGATATCATCAACTGTTTTACCCTGTCCTTTCGTAAAGCCGATTGCTGCTTTTGTCCAATTGCCGTCTTCATCCTGAGCGATTTTTAATGCAGGACCTTTAACCGCTTCTTCAAGTGATGTCTGTTCCTCAGCAGCCGCTTTTACCAGAACCGCCAATCTGCGGGGAGTTGAGTAAGAAACGATGGATTCATAAGAAATACGTGATTCATTAAACCATTCCCGTGTTCTGTCCAGAAACTGTTTTTCGGCATTATCCACAAATCGGGCCGGAAGCTCTTCAAGTCCTATTTCAACCAGTACGTCTTTTGCCATTATTGTGCCTCCTCTTTTTTCAGCATTGGAAAGCCTAAACGCTCACGTTCTGCGACATAAGCTTTTGAAATGCTTCTGGCCAAATTGCGGATCCGTGAAATATAGCCTGTTCGTTCTGTTACGGATATGACACCTTTTGCATCCAGTAAATTAAATGTGTGCGAGCATTTCAATACATAATCATATGCCGGAAAGACTAATCCTTTTTCCATGGTCAGTCTCGCTTCATTTTCATACATCATAAATAACTGAAAGAGCATATCTGTATCAGATTCTTCAAATGTATATTTAGAGTGTTCATATTCCGGCTGAAAAAAGATATCGTTAATGGTGACGCCGTTTGTCCATTCCAAGTCAAACACATTTTCCTTATCCTGAATATAAGATGCCAGACGTTCAATCCCATAGGTCAGCTCAACCGATACGGGACTTGCCTCAAGTCCACCAATTTGCTGAAAATAGGTGAACTGGGTGATTTCCATTCCATCCAGCCAGACTTCCCAGCCAAGCCCCGCAGCACCAAGGGTAGGGTTTTCCCAATTATCTTCAACAAACCGTATATCGTGCTCCAAAGGATTAATTCCAAGTACCTTGAGCGAATCCAAATACAATTCTTGAATGTTATCCGGAGATGGCTTCATGATGACTTGAAACTGATGGTGCTGATACAACCGATTCGGATTCTGCCCGTATCTTCCGTCTGCAGGCCTTCTTGAGGGCTCCACGTAAGCGACATTCCATGGCTCGGGACCAAGGCTTCTGAGCAGTGTCATCGGCGACATTGTCCCTGCTCCTTTTTCCACATCATACGCCTGCATCAAAATGCAATTCTGATCTGACCAATGTTTTTGCAGTGCTAAAATCATTTCTTGAATTGTCATCATTTCAACCTCCATATCATTTGGATATAAAAAACCGCCCCTACACCGGACTCTTGCCGGTATAGGGACGGTTGTCAATCCGCGGTTCCACCCTACTTGCTCTTTTTGTTACAGAGCCGCTTTATTATGATTGCTCCGGAGTGCCATTCCTTATCTTCTGTTATCCGGCTTCCACCATTCCGGACTCGCTTACAACACGAATCAACAAGTACTCTTCTCCATCAGTGCAATGTTGGCATTTGTTAAATATGTATTAAAATAGTACGACATCACAGTTCTGTTGTCAAGAAAAGCAGACCTAATTCAGTTTATCCATCTGCTTCAAGAATCGTTTGGATTTCAAATAATAACCGCCATAATGATCATAGTACGCATCCATAATATCACGCAGTAGTTTTTTATTTTCTTCCTTTACCGAAATGGTTCCTACCCGTTCGAGTTCAACCTCAGAAAAAACATAAAATAATCGCGCCAGTTTGTCAGAAAGTGCAATTGATTGAGAGTCAATATGCCGGCATTTGGCACAAAGGAGGCCGCCTTCTGCAATTGAAAAGGCAAAAGGCATCTCCCTGCCGCCACAGTTCACACACCTGTCAACAGCAGGGGCAAATCCGCCTTTTTTAAATAGTTTTAATTCATACATCATAATTGGAATATCAGAATCTTCATATTCAGCTATCCAATTCATCGTCCTGTACAGCTGATTAAATAAATAACCATCAGGTGAATGGGAATCGGTCAGCTTATCTGTCAGTTCAGCAATATAAGCTGCATAAGCTGTTTTCATAATATCTTCACGCACACGCCGGAAAGAATTGATCACATCGCCTTGCTGAACTGTGCTCAATCCTGACTTCAAATAAACGAAAAAGTCCCCATATATAAATGGCTGCGTAACAGCAGCCATTCTGCTTTTCGGTTTTTTTGCACCTCTGGCAATTGCAGATATTTTGCCTGCTTGTCCGGTGAATATCGTAACAATCTTGTGTGTTTCTCCATAGTCTTGGGTTTTCATGACAATGCCTTGCAGTTTCTCAAGCAATTAGTATCACCTTCTCACGAAAAGGCATTTCTAGAATTTTGTATTGAGCGACGTGTTCTTATTTATCTGATTCTGGTTATCATTAACTTCAGCTGCTTTATTTTTTTCCAGCTCTTTTAATAACAAATAGGTTTCAATGTTTCCTGTCTGACTAAAAACCTTCCAAGTAAAGTCGATCACAAGAAACCCCGCCTTTCTTTGCATGATTGTAATGTAACCTTCATTATTAGATTTTCCATAAGGCACTGAATGAATGAGTATTAAAATTTACCAAGTATTAATACTCATCACTGCGGAAACCAAATTCATGCAGTTGGGATTCTTTATTGCGCCAATTTTTAAGGACTTTAACCCAGAGCTCCAGATAAACCTTTGAACCAAGCAGTGTTTCTATATCTTTGCGGGCATTCTTTCCAATATTTTTCAGCATCGAACCCTGCTTCCCGATTATAATGCCTTTTTGCGTTTTTCGCTCGGTTACAATTGTTGCCTGGATAAAGACCTTTTCGTTCTCTCTTTCCTCTATATTTTCAATTACTGTAGCGATTGAATGAGGAACTTCTTCCCGTGTGCATTCCAGCACCTTTTCCCGTATTAATTCACTGATTATAAATCGTTCCGGATGATCAGTCACATGATCCTCAGGATAATACTGCGGTCCTTCCGGAATGTGGCGTTTAATTTCATCAAGCAGAAGTCCCGTATTTCCCTGGAGTGCCGAAATAGGAATAACTTCTTCAAAATCATATTTTGCCCTGTAAAGATCAATTAAAGGCAATAGCTCATCCGGATGAACCAGGTCGATCTTATTGATGAGCAAAAACACAGGCCGGTTGACTTTTTGAAGCAAATCCAGTATGTACTGATCTCCCTTCCCGTAACCTTCCTTAGCATCGACCATAAACAATATGGCATCGACTTCGTTTAGTGTGTCCTCAGCTACTTTCACCATGAAGTCACCTAATCGATGCTTAGGTTTGTGGATCCCCGGTGTATCAATAAATACGATCTGAGCATCGTCTGTTGTCAGAACACCCTGAATCCGATTACGGGTTGTTTGTGCTTTATCACTCATAATCGCAATTTTTTGCCCAATCATTTGGTTCATGAAAGTTGACTTGCCGACATTCGGCCTGCCAATAATCGCAATAAATCCTGATTTGAATGTATCTGCCATGCTGTTTCCTCCGATGTGAATTCTAGTTATATTTTTTATCTTACTATAAAATTAGGTTTGTTTCATGCAAATGGACAAAACCTTTGAAAAGAACCTTTATTTCAGCAAAAAATGACATTAATACTGAAAAACCTATCATTTGAAGGTTTAAGAGCCCACGAACAAGCGATATAATTCCGGAATAAAAATAAGAAGTCCAACTGTTGCAGAAACGATTGAAGCAATTAAAACAGCGCCTGCAGCCATGTCTTTAATGACTTTGGCACGCGGGTGTATGTCCGGTTTTACATAGTCCACCATTTTCTCAATGACAGTATTAAGGATTTCAGCTACTAGTACCAGTCCGATCGCCAGCACAATGAATATCCACTTAAATGCCGATAAACGCAAAATAATACCGGCAACAATCACAAACAAAGAAGCTATCATGTGAAACCTGAAATTCTGTTCGGTCCTTATAATCTTGCCGATTCCATTTAACGCATGGGAAAATCCAAACTTCGATTTTCCTTGCTTATCGCTCAAGCCCAAATTCTCCCAATATCACATTTTGTCGTCCAAACATTTCGACCTCATCCTGTTCATTCATATGATCATAGCCGAGCAAGTGAAGAAACCCGTGAACTGTTAAGAACCCAAGCTCCCGTTCCAGCGAGTGGCCATACTCTTCTGCTTGTTCTTTTGCTTTATCGACAGAGATGACAATATCACCAAGAAGAAGCGGGTGGTCTTCGCCGATGATTTCCGGCTCCTCCCCCACTTTTTCCTGCATTGCAAACGAAATAACATCAGTTGGTCTGTCCTGCTGACGATAATTTCGGTTGATTTCTTTAATTTCCTGATTGCTTACAAATGTAACGGATACCTCTGCTTCACTGGTTATAGCTTCCTTTTTCCCGGCAAAAATAAGCAGACGCTGCACTAAATCAATGTCATCCACCGGCACGGAATTGGTCTGATCATGAAAATCAATATGCATTATTTAGCCTCCTTGATTGGATATTGAATTCTTGAATGAAACATACCTTTTAATGTTTCACAAATCGTCTGATGTACTTTATCCAAATCTTTCAATGTAAGCGGACATTCATTTAGCTGACCATCCATCAGGCGTTCTTTCACAATCGATGCTACAAGCTCATCGATTTTCTTCTCAGTAGGTTCCTTTAAAGAGCGGACAGCCGCTTCCACAGCATCACAAATACATATAACCGCTGCTTCTTTCGTTTGCGGTTTCAGCCCGGGATATCTGAAGTCTTCTTCCTTTGTATGTTTATTTTTATCCTGCTCCTTAAAATAGAAATATTTCAACAGAGATGAGCCATGATGCTGCCCTGCAATATCAATAATCGGCTGGGGAAACTTATGATCTTTTAAAATGTCTGCGCCATCATACGGATGGCTGATGATGATGTCAGCACTTTCTCTTGGCTGTATTGTATCATGCGGGTTGTTATCAGTCATTTGATTTTCTATAAAATATTGAGGCCTTACTGTCTTTCCAATATCGTGATAATAAGCTCCAACCCTTGCTAGCAAACCATTGGCACCAATTGATTCACATGCTGTTTCACTGAGGTTTGCCACCATAATTGAATGATGATAAGTTCCGGGGGCTTCCGTTAATATTTTACGCAGAAGCGGATGATTCGGTTTTGCAAGTGCCAGCAATTTGTAATCGGATAATATGCCGAGCCCGGTTTCAAAGAATGGCAGCAGGCCGAATGTCAAAACTGTTGATAAAAATGCAGCTATGACACCATACCCTGATTGCATGAATATATCAGATAAGGAATATTTTTCAATTGAAAGGAATAAAAATGTAAGTATAGCAAGCACGTTCATGACACTCATGCCAATTCCTGCTTTTAAAACTGCCAGCCGGTCTGTGGCACGGCCAAGAAAAATAACAGCTGCCATTTGAGAAAAGAAGAAGTATATACCCGCTTCCACATTGAGTGAACCAGGAATTTGCCCATTATATAAAATGGAACCAAGTATAGCAATTAGCATCGACTGGACAATCGCCAGCCGTTCGGTAAGCAGCAATTTCACCAGTAAAGCTCCTGTGGCAACCGGAACGGCAAAATATAACTGATTCACCGAAGTTGCATACAGACTACCGGCTTTCATAAATAGAAGGCTGATCAGAATGATAAAAAAGATGGCACCGAGTTTACTTCTGTCTATGTCTTTGTCTTTATTTTTTTCAAATATACCGATCTCGTAAACCATGATAAGCATGACAAGGAAAATAATCAGTGCCAGACCAATGACCGGAAACTTATTTTGCCGGCTGTCCAAAGCCCCGACAAGCGCCAACTCATCATAGATTTCATTTGAGATGGTCTGGCCTTGTCTCACAATCACTTCACCGGCCCGTATGACAACAGGATCTACATTACTTGCCGCTTTTTTACGAGCCTCACTTGTTTTTTCAGCATCAAAAAAGGAATTCTCGGCAACAACAAAGTGACTTAATTCAGTCAAAGACGATTTCATCTCAGCATCAAATGAAGAAAATTGAATGGTTTGCTCCACTTCAGATATGGCTTCTTGAATATTTTCAGTGCGAACGCCATCCTCCATAACCTCTGTTACAGAATTGATCAGCAGTTCCTTGCCTTCTTCAAGTGTTTCAATTTCTGTATGGAGCAGTTCATACAACACGCCATCATTGACTGATTCCGTAATTTCCGGCCTTAGCAACTGTTTTAACTGAGCCAGCTGCTCCTCGGATGTTAATGGTTCAGTTGTATCTTCATCGAGTGTTCTTGATACATCATTGGGCCTTTGGGACTGTTTCATTGTGACAACAGCATCAAAAACTTCCTCAATATACGCTGTTTGTTCATCGGTAATGTCATTTGAAACGTTGAAACGATCTTCCACCGATTGAACAACCTCGCGTATTTTCCGTTCTGTTTCTTCCTCATTTTCAATCGTTACCGGTGAACGGATTGTTTCGGGAGCAATTGAAAACCGCTCAATTTCATATGTTTCAGGCTGAACATTGCCGATTGCCGTAATAAAAAAGGCAGCACCCAGAAGACTGACAGTTAATAAAACCATCACCTTATTTGCCCAAACATTTTTACTGAGTCGTATCATATTACGAAGCCATTTCATGAACCCACCCCCACAGCCACAGCCGGTTTATATAGAAATAAGACCCGCTATTCCTGGGGTCTTACATTAGCTGAATCCATTACTTTGCTTTTTCGTAGGCATCAATAATTTTTTGGACTAAAGGATGACGTACGACATCTGCTGCACCTAAATGAATAAAAGAAATACCATTTATGGACGCTAAAATCTGTCTGGCTGCCTGCAGACCTGATTGTACACCCTTTGGTAAATCAATTTGGGTTATATCACCATTAATAACCATCTTTGATCCGAAACCGAGGCGTGTCAAAAACATTTTTATTTGTTCGGGTGTCGTATTCTGAGCTTCATCCAAAATAACGAATGCATCATCGAGCGTTCTTCCCCGCATATAAGCCAATGGTGCAATTTCAATTGTATCACGTTCAATCAGACGCATTGTATGCTCACTGCCGAAAACATCATGAAGTGCATCGTATAATGGACGTAGATAGGGATCCACTTTTTCTTTAAGGTCCCCCGGCAAAAATCCTAAACTTTCACCGGCTTCCACTGCGGGCCGTGTCAAAATAATCCGTTTCACTTCGCCGCTTTTCAGTGCGTGGACTGCCATGACCACCGCCAGATACGTTTTGCCCGTCCCGGCCGGGCCAATCCCAAAAACAAGATCATTTGCTTTAATCGCATCTATATAATATTTCTGTCCCAGTGTCTGCACACGAATCGATTTGCCTTTTGCGTTTTTGGTTATTTCATCTTCAAAAAGGGTTTCAAATTGAGCGAGTTCCCCCTTTTTTGCCAGCTCGACCGCATAAACAACATCCCGTTCGGTAAGATCCAGCCCTTTCCTTATAATGGACAATAATGTCATAAGGATTTTTTCAGCCAGGGCGATAGTCTCGTTATCCCCTGAAACACTTACTTGTTCGCCTCTTGTGACAATTGAAACCTGAAGCAACTCTTCAATCTGCTTTAAGTATTTATCATTCGTACCAAATAAAGCCAGAGCTTCGTTTGGACTTGTAAGCTGTAACTCGATTGTTTTCAAGTTATTCGGCATAATCAATCTCCTTGGTCCAGTGGTTCATGTTTGACTATATCCTCTTCAACAGCGATATATAAGATTAATTTAACTTTACCATTCTCTGTGGTTTCTTGCAAAATATTTTCGGAAGTTATGTCGGCTTCCGGGCCGAGCCTTAGCTGAAGTTCACGCTTAGCTTGTTCGATGCCGATTTCAACAGCCTCCTGTCTCGTTCGATTTGTTTCATAATATGTCTTTTCACTGAGAATTGTCTCCTTTAACGTTAGAGGAAGCTTCCATTTTAAAAAGTATAAGTCCTTCTCGTGACGTTCCCGGTGAATATCATTATAATCCGGACTGCCAAACCCCCATATCGGAATTTCTATACTGCTGATTTTAAGATGATAATTTGTTTCAGACTCACCGGTTAATTGTTCATAATTAGCTTTCAAGGGTACGCTGACTTCAGTTTCATACCATGTTTTTGCAATGACCTCACCTTCTGCAGTGACCAACTCATATGAATCATTTTTGCTCTCGTCATCGTCATCTGTTTCTTCTTCATCAGAAAACTGAAGTCTGCCTGAGACAAGAACATCCCCCTGGTTCACATAGTCATTTACATTAACTTGCGGAAGTCCTTTAGAGACATACATATTTTGGATAACACCTTTTTTGGCCGCTGTAAGATTTCTGGGACCATCCACTTCTTCTTCCTCGACAATCGACTTTTCGACGCCTTCCAGTATATAGCTTGTCCCTTTTTGCTGCACACCGACCCATAATAATTCTGGTATATCGCTAATTAAATTTTGCTGGATTTCACTTGGCGAATCAATTGATAATGACCATGCCCCCTGATGTATGCCGTATTCTGTCAGTTGATCTGAGATTTTCTCTTCAATTTCTTTTGGCACGCCTGTTACCTTTACTTCCCATATAATGTTTGACAGGAAAAAAACAAGCAGCACACTTAGTACAAGACCAATCAGAAATTCTTTTTTTCGGGTGAATTTCTTCATCAGAAACGGATAACCATGTTTATTCGTAAAAGAAAGCTTGTAATGTGTCCCTCGTTTGAGACGTCTTAAGCTGGCAACATCCTGCAATTTAATATTACCTGAACAGATCATTTCAGATTTTTTTTCGATATTCCAGATAATGATATTCTGTTCAATGCACTTCTGGAAAAATAGCTCCGGTTTCACCCCTTTAACCTGAACGGTAACATATCCCGTAATCGACGTTCCTTGTGTATGTTTCATTTTTTCCCCCCTTAACATGACATTTAATCCGGTATGAATTTGACCTCTTTTATATGTCCTTCCAGCAATATTTCCTCAGGCAGCATCATCTTCAGCACAAAGGAAGATCCTAAGATTTGTATATAGCCTTTGTTGGATTTAAGTTTCAGCTCTTTATCGGAGTACACACTTAATCCCTGATGATTCTCAATATAAACATGAAGCTGGCCAATCATGGTAACTCTTGGTAATTCCATCATGACATCAGAAGGAAGTGAAAAACATTTCGATAGCCATGGTGCGATTCGCAGTTGCCACTTTTTCACTTACACAGCCCCCTCTCACCATATCTTTATGAATTTAAAGACCGGATAAGAACAAAAAAGAACCAACACCAGGCAGTCTTCCCACTCACCTGATATTGGTTCTTAATTTTATTATTATTATTTTTTGCGTTCGGCGATAATGCTCCGATATGGTTTAACAGCTCGCGGCTGTCCTAGAACTTCTGACATAATAACACCGTTAATCATACCGGTCCGGGTCAGGTTATTTCTCATCTGCTTTTTTGCCCTTTTTCTTTCCAGAGAAAGGTCATTACCCGAATCTCTTGTGTTATGCCGCAAAATCGCATCATGTCCCCGCTTTTCCGCTTGTTCCTTTCCAGCTGTATTCATTCGTTCAGCCAATTGTTTCCGTTGTTCTTGCTGCTGTTCTTCGATTGTGGCTGGAACTTCTGCCGATTGCGGCAATTCTTCCTGTTGTGTCCACTCTCCAGTGTTTCCGCCGGTGGACGGTGACGGCCCTGGCTGATTATTTCGCCGGGGCGGCACTTTTGTATCGGAATCCTTATTGTCTTTGAAAAACCCGGAAAGTGAGGCAATGATAGCCAGAATAATGAAGATTATCTCCATTGTAACCCTCCTACTTGTTTACGAAATGAGGCGTTATTGGTTATTTTGGTCATCACCATTATCCTCATTGTCCTGAGTCAGCTTCCCGATTGTACCACGCATATCAGTGTCAGCATCAATATTCTTGTAGTTCATGTAATCCATGACACCCAAGTTACCGGAACGCAGTGCTTCTGCCAGCGCAAGCGGAACGTCAGCTTCTGCTTCAACCACTTTTGCACGCATTTCTTCAACACGGGCAACCATTTCTTGTTCCTGAGCGACTGCCATAGCGCGTCTTTCTTCCGCTTTAGCTTGTGCAATATTTTTATCAGCTTCTGCTTGATCCGTTTGCAGAATAGCACCAATATTTTTGCCGATATCCACATCAGCAATATCAATCGAAAGAATTTCAAACGCTGTGCCTGAATCCAAACCTTTTCCTAAGACGTTGTGGGAAATGGAATCAGGATTTTCCAAAACTTTCGTGTGAGCTTCTGAACTACCAATTGTACTGACAACGCCTTCACCGACACGAGCTATTACTGTCTCTTCTCCGGCTCCCCCGACAAGACGGTCGATATTTGCACGAACAGTAATCCGCGCTTTAGCCTTCACTTCAATACCATCCATTGCAATACCGGCGATGAAAGGTGTTTCGATTACTTTTGGATTAACACTCATTCCAACAGCATCCAATACATCACGGCCGGCAAGGTCGATGGCAGCCGTTCGTTCAAATGACAGCTCAATATTAGCACGGTGGGCGGCGATCAGCGCGTTGACCACTCTATCAACATTTCCTCCTGCAAGGTAATGGCTTTCCAGCTGATTCGTTGTAACGCTCAAACCTGCTTTGTGTGCTTTGATCAGCGGATTAATAACTCTTGCTGGTACAACCCGGCGCAAACGCATCCCGACAAGTGTGAAAATGCCAACTTTAACGCCCGCTGCCAAGGCACTAATCCACAGCATTACTGGAATAAATGTAAATAATACTGCCAGAACAATTATAATGACTGCGATAATGATTATCGGCATCAACTGTTCCAAAGTCATATGAATTCCTCCCTGTTATTGATTGATTTAAATTTCCCTTACGACTATGCGAACACCTTCTACTTTAACGATTTTTACCAATTTATCTTTTTCTATGAAACCTCCCTCTGTTACAACATCCAGTCGTTCACTGCCGAATAAGGCACTGCCTGAAGGGCGCAGCGGCGTCATTGTTTTGCCTTCCAAGCCGATTAATTCCAGGCGGTTTTCCTGCGAGACATAACCCAACTCAGATGACGTTTGGTCTGTTAACACCATACGCCTGAAGACGCTTCTGCCCCCACCCATCGTTTTGAACAGCACAAAAGCAGCAATAATCATCACAAGAACTGCTATACTAATGCTCATAGCCATATGCCCTATATCCTGGCCGGACATAATAAGTGATCCGATAATAGCCGCAACACCTATTAAACCTGCAATTCCGCCCGGCAGAAAGAATTCTGCCACGATTAAACCAATACCCAGTAGTAGTAATATGATTGCTTCCATTCCGGCAAGTCCTGCAACTACATGGCCGTAGAAGAAAAGTATGAGACTTATGCCTCCTATTATACCAGGGAGACCAAAACCTGGCGAAAACAATTCCATCATGATACCAAGACTAGCAAGGGAGAGAAGTATCGGCACCACGACCGGATTTGTAATGAAGCGGGCTATATGCTCGGAGATTGTTAACTCAGCTTCAGTGACGGTTGCATCCTCTAACCCCAATTCTGCTAAAAGTGCTTGGCGGCTTTCAACTGTACCATTGGAATAGCCGACTTCTTCGGCCGAACTTGGTCCCAGCGTTAAATACTCACCTTCACCAGCTGCATATTCCGGCATATCAATACTCGGATCTGCCATAGCAGCAGCATATTGCGGGTCTCTTCCTTTTGATTCGGCTGCGCTTTTCATCGCAGACAGCCATGCTGATTGCGCTTTTTCATCGGCAGCTGTACCGTCTTGATTGATAACACCGCTTGCTCCCATTGTCGCTTGGGGTTTCATGTAAATATTATCGGTATTTAATGCCATATAAGATCCTGCTGACAGTGCCCGATTTACAATGAATGAGGTTGTTTCGGTCTCCAACCCTTGAAACAACTCACCGATTTGTTCGGCGGCTGCCACAGCACCGCCCGGGGTATCTATTTCAAATATAATGTGATCAGCATTTTTAGCCTCAGCTTCTTCGGCAGTTCGGGTTAGAAATGCCTCAAGTCCCTTCTCCACTTCATTTTCAATCGGTATCACATAGACGAGTTGTTCGCTGCCATTTTCATTAGCATGAACAGAAGAAACCGCAGTGATCATTGTCAGTGTGACAGCAAATACAAGACCAATAAGACCAAGACGTCTGCATCTGTCAGCGTTCAAACTGCACCCCCCTTTCCGAAATCCGGTAATTAATTTTACGTATGTACATTATAAAAGGTTTCATTTTGTTATATAAATCGTAACATACCAAGCAAAAAGATGATAATTCTCTATTTGGGCATCACTAATCAGGTCAATTTAAAAGGCCTTGCCGAAATGACAAGACCTTTAAATCTAGCTTAAATGTTTTTGGACCAATTTATTAATCCGGGCACCATCAGCTTTCCCTTTGACTTTGGGCATAATAGTGCTCATAACTTTGCCCATATCCTGTTTGGAAGATGCATTTACTTCTCTGATGGTGGCCTTAACCACCTGCTCCAGCTCTTCATCTGTAAGCTGCCGGGGCATATATGACTCAATAATATCAATTTCGGTTTCAAGCTTATCAACAAGGTCATCACGACCAGCTTCTTTAAACTCTTGGAGGGAATCTTTCCTTTGCTTCAATTCTTTTGATAGTACAGTTAATTCCTCGTCTTCCGAAAGATTTTTATTGCCAAGTTTTATGGACTCATTTTGCATTGAAGCTTTTACCATGCGTATGACAGCAAGTCTATCTTTTTCTTTGTTTTTCATAGCTTGCTTCATATCCCGGTTAAGCTGTTCAACTAATGCCATTTACTTGCACCTTCTTACTTGCGTTTTCTGGCAGCTTCAGACTTTTTCTTGCGCCGTTCGCTTGGTTTTTCATAATGTTCACGTTTGCGGTATTCCTGCAAAGTTCCATTCTTGGATACGTTACGTTTAAAGCGACGAAGAGCATCTTCAAGAGACTCGTTTTTACGAACGCGAGTTGAATTTGACATGCTAATTTCCCTCCCTCCGAAGCACAAAACAATAAATAAGAGCAAAGACATGTATAAGTAATATAAATATGACATGTCTGTTGTTATTATAGTACAACCGTCATAACGGGTCAACTTAAATATTAGTAATATGACAAATTTTAGTTATCTATTAATAATCAGTGTTGCCTGTGTTACCTGCGATAATATCCACACCAGCGCTTGCACCAATTCGAGTTGCACCGGCTTCAATCATCTCATTCGTTGACTTCAGATCACGGATACCGCCGGATGCCTTCACACCCATATCACTGCCAACTGTTTCACGCATTAATTTGATATCTTCCACAGCAGCACCACCGCCTGAAAAGCCTGTGGATGTTTTGACGAAATCTGCTCCTGCTGCTTTTGCCAGCTGGCAGGCGCGAACTTTTTCATCCTGATTCAGCAAGGATGTTTCAATAATCACTTTTGTCAGCGCACGGCCCTTGGCAGCATCAACAACTGCTTTGATATCATCTTGTACATTTTTGTCATTGCCTGATTTCAACTCACCGACATTGATGACCATATCTGCTTCTGTCGC
The DNA here is from genome assembly GCF_001307805.1 of Lentibacillus amyloliquefaciens. Classification (GTDB taxonomy): domain Bacteria; phylum Bacillota; class Bacilli; order Bacillales; family Amphibacillaceae; genus Lentibacillus; species Lentibacillus amyloliquefaciens. The sequence goes on from NZ_CP013862.1 coordinate 1,122,257, forward strand.
ACCGTCTTTAATGGCTTGTTCAGTCTCGAAAACTTTAGCCTCTGTAGACATAGCACCCAATGGGAAGCCAATTACGGTACATACTTTTACCTCAGTATCTTTCAGGTTCTCATAACAATACGGTACCCAGTATGAGTTGACACAGACCGAAGCGAACTTATTTTCACGAGCTTCATTAATAATCTCGGTTATTTTTTCTTTCGTTGTATCTGGTTTCAATTGCGTATGGTCAATATATTTTGCCAGTTCTTGACTCATTTTATTTTCCTCCTAAGTTTAGTTGTTCGTACCTCTTGTGCCATCATAGCATGTCTTCATCATAAATTCATCCGTTAAAATAAGATCTGGCCATAATGAGATTTTCAAACAACAAAGAGAGCGAAAATTCCCGGGCTGAGCCGGGAATTAGGATGATATCTCGACCTTCTCGTCTGGCGCATTGTCCATGGCACGTACAAAGGTCGCTTTATTATAAGGATAACCGGATTGATTTATTTTCACACGTACGATTTGACCGATTAAGTCTTGCGAACCGTTGAACCGCACTTTCAAGTAATTGTCTGTATATCCTTGAAGCATGTTTGTATCAGCATCTTTAACATGTTCCTCAGGTATGACTTCCAGGACTTCATCTTCATACTCCGAAGCATACGCCTTAGCCAGCTGGTCTGACAGTTCGATCATGCGATTAACGCGCTCGTGTTTAACCTCGTTTTCAACTTGTTCGTTCATGCGGGCAGCTGGCGTGCCTGTCCGTCTGGAGAATGGGAATACATGAAGCTCAGAGTATCCGACCTCTTTTACAAAATTATACGTTTCCATAAATTCTTCTTCAGTTTCACCCGGAAAACCAACAATCACATCCGATGTAATGGCAAGTCCAGGCAATGCTTGGCGAATTTTATCCACTTTTTGTTTATAGTACGCTGCAGAATATTTTCGGCGCATGCGCTGCAGTACACTGTCCGAACCTGCCTGCAGCGGAATATGCAAATGGCGTACGATTTTTTTAGACTTATCAAGCACATCAATAACTTCATCCGTAATCTGACTGGCTTCAATTGATGAAATGCGAATTCGTTTCAATCCTTTAACTTCTGTCTCCAGCTGCTGGAGCAATTTGGCAAAATTATAGTCTTTCATGTCTTCCCCGTAACCTGCCGTATGAATTCCGGTCAGTACAATCTCTTTATAGCCGGCATCCACCAGATTTTGGGCTTGTTTAATGACATTTTCCGGATCTCTCGAACGCAGAAGGCCTCTGGACCATGGAATTATACAAAATGTGCAGAAATTATTGCACCCTTCCTGAATTTTCAATGATGCACGTGTCCGGTCGGTAAATTCAGGAACGTCCATCTCTTCAAATACGCGGTTTTTCATGATATTTGATACACCATTAACCGGTTCACGCGTCTGTTGATGTTCTTCAATGTAGTCAATCATTTTTTTCCTGTTCTGGGTTCCCACAATGACATCAACACCGTCGATCTCCATGATTTCGCCGGGTGATGTCTGCGCGTAGCAGCCTGTCACGCAAATGACAGCATCAGGGTTTTTACGGACAGCACGGCGGATGACTGTCTGCTTTTCTTATCACCGGTGTTGGTTACTGTACACGTATTAATAACATATACATCAGACTGACGGTCAAAATCCACTCGTTCATAACCATTGTCTTTAAATATATTCCAAATTCCTTCCGTTTCGTAATGATTCACTTTACAGCCTAAGGTATGAAAAGCTACTGTTGGCATTACCTAACACCCCAATTCTTCAAATTGATAAGAGATACTTGCCAATGCGTACATCGCGGCAGTTTCAGTACGCAAAATGCGCGGCCCCAGTCTCACTGGCAAGAAATCATTCTGCTTTAGCAAATCTGCTTCCTGAGGCGAAAATCCGCCTTCCGGGCCAATGACTATCAGTACGCGGTCGTCCGGTGCCATGTTGTTGACAATTTTGCCAAATGACTGGAATTTTTCAGTTTTTGCTTCTTCTTCGTAGGCGAACAGCTTGAACTCATATGAATCGCTTTCATTTACCAATCCATTCAAGACAGTGAGCGGCTGAATATGCGGGATTTTATTGCGATGACTTTGTTCGCTTGCTTCTTTTGCAATTTTTCTATACCGGTTCATTTTCTTTTCCATTTTTTTATCGTCCCAGGAGACAACTGAGCGATCTGTCTGAACAGGGATGAATGCATACGCTCCGAGTTCTGTTCCTTTTTTAAGTACTAAATCCATTTTATCACTTTTTGGCAAGCCTTGAGCGATGGTTATTTCTAGTGGTAATTCAGCTGTTTCATCAAGCCATTCACTGATGACAGCACGAACATGATCACCTGTGATTTCCGATATGTCACAAATTGCCGCTTGACCACGTGGATGGTTGCATATAATTTTATCATCCGGTTGTGAACGCATGACACGGCTGATATGATGTGCATCATCATTTGCTATGGTCACTTCATCTTCTTCCCAGTTTTCTTCCGGAATAAAATACCGCTGCAAATTCAGGCACCACTTTCTTTTTCGATTTTTTTTGCCACAATGGCTACCCAGTCTTCCTTTTCATTCACTTCAATAATATGAAAACCTGTTTGCTGAAGCTCTTCTTTCACCATTTGTTCTTTTTTCTTAATAATGCCTGAGGTAATGAAATAACCATTTGGTTTCAAGCTTTTCCAGGCATCAGAAACAAACGTGACAATAATTTCAGCCAGAATGTTGGAAACAATGAGATCGGCCTGCATATCGATATCGGTCAGCAAGTCGTTTTGCTTAACCTTAACTTTATCTTCCAAACGATTTAATTCACAGTTTGTTTTTGTGCTTTTAACCGCAACGTCATCCAAATCAAATGCATGAACTTCTTTGGCGTCCAATAAACCTGCAGCAATGCTTAACACTCCGGATCCGCAACCGACATCAATAACCTTATCGTCTTTCTTTATGTATTGTTCGATCGCCTGAATACTCAAGACCGTTGTCGGATGAGTCCCGGTCCCAAACGCCATCCCCGGGTCAAGTTCAATAATGACTTCATCTGCTTTCGGTTTATATTTTTCCCAGGTTGGCAATATGATAATTTTTTCTGAAATTTTAACAGGCTTATAATATTTTTTCCAGGCTGTAGCCCAGTCTTCTTCTTTTAATTTATTCAGCTCTATCTCATTTTTCCCGACATCAATACCAAAATTTCGCAAATAATCAATGGCATTTTTCATCTCATTAATCTTCTCATCAAGCATCTTGTTTGAGGGTAAATATGTTTTGATAAAGACCCCCTCATCAGGGTATTCGTTCGGATCCAAATCGTAAATTTCACCAAATTGTGGACGTCTTTCTTTTTTTAAATCAACTGGGTCTTCAATCACAACACCGCTAGCACCTTTTTCATGCAGCACATTGGAGATAGGCTCCACAGCTTCGTTTGTCGTATGTATTCGTATTTCAGTCCAGTTCATATTTTACCCACTCGTTTCTTGGATGGAATAAAAATTATGTAAAAGGTGCTGGGGTACAGCACCTATAGTTTTAACTTTTAAAAGCATTTTTAAATCGCTGGAACAATGACCCTTGTTCGTCAGTCGACTCATTGCCGCCAATTTCATTGAATTCCCGCAGTAGTTCTTTTTGACGTTCCGTAAGGCTGCTTGGTGTTATAACTTTGATTTGTACATGCTGATCGCCGTAACCATAACCACGCACGTTGGGAGCGCCTTTTCCTTTTAATCGGAAAACTTTTCCTGTTTGCGTGCTTGCAGGGATTGTGAGCATAACTTTTCCATGCACAGTCGGCACTTCAACTTCATCTCCCAGAGCAGCTTGAGCATATGTTACCGGCAATTCGCAGTAGATATGGTCGCCTTCACGTTCATAAAATTCATGTGAACGTACTTGAATGACAACAAATAAGTCACCCGGAGGACCGCCATTGATACCTGGCTCACCTTTGCCTGCAACTCTTATTTGATGACCTTCGTCAATACCTTTAGGGATGGAAATGTGAATGCTTTTATTTCTCTTCACTTTGCCAGCACCACCGCACGTATTGCATTTTTCCGGAATAATCTTGCCGGTGCCGTTACAATGGTGACATACACGGCGATTGACAACCCGGCCAAATGGTGTGTTTTGTTCCGTATTTAATTGACCTGAACCCTGGCAGTGGGAACATGTTTCTGTTTTTGTGCCAGGTTTGGCACCCGAACCGCTGCATGTGTCACAATTTTCTTCTTTTGGAATATTAACATCTGCTTCTTTTCCAAAAATGGCTTCTTCAAAGTCCAGTGTCATCGTATATTGCAAATCAGCACCTTGCTGAGGTGCATTTGGATCACGACGGCGACCACCGCCGAAGAACATATCAAATATATCTCCAAAACCGCCGAAGTCACCGAAGTCCTGTGCACCGCCAAAGCCGCCTTGACCTTGTGCGCCTGCATGACCGAATTGATCATATTGAGTCCTTTTTTGGTCGTCGCTCAATACTTCATAGGCTTCTTTCGCTTCCTTAAATTTATCGGCTGCGTTCTCCTCTTCGCTGACGTCCGGATGATATTTTCTCGCCAGTTTGCGGTATGCTTTCTTTATTTCATCTTTTGAAGCGCCTTTTTCTATTCCCAGCACTTCATAATAGTCGCGCTTACTCACTTGTGAATCACTCTCCCGACACTTTTGCATACATTTTATCATATCATTAGCTGTATAATGATAGCAACCAAGAAACAGTCTCTGTCATTGCTTTGCAATCTGAGGCGATTACAACCCCGCTGCAGCAACATGTGCGCATGTGAATGAAGTCTATCGCCCATATTTTTAACCCTAGAAAAAAGTCAAAGTCAAGAGAGTCCTGACTTTGACCATACCTAAAGGGTACAGATTGGTTCGGCATTGGGTTGAGTGGCCTTCTTAACCGAACTCCCTTTATCACCTATAGAATGTTATTTTTTATCTTCTTCATCATCGTCTACTTCTTTATAGTCGGCGTCTTCTACATCATCATCAGAACCTTGGCTTTCACCTTGCTGTTCCTCTTCAGCCTGCTGTTCTTGGGCCATTTGTTCATACATTTTAACAGAAAGCTGCTGTACTTGTTCCTGCAATGCGTCTTTCTTTTCTCTGATTTGGTCAAGATCATCAGATTCAATGGCTGTTTGTAATTCTTCTTTAGCTTCTTCGGCTTGTTGTTTTTCTTCATCAGTTACATTCTCGCCGAGGTCTTTGATGGTCTTATCAGTTGTGAAGACGAGCTGTTCAGCTTCATTGCGCAAATCTGCTTCTTCCCGTCGTTTCTGATCTTCTTCAGCATTTTCTTCGGCATCTTTAACCATCTGATCAACTTCTTCATCTGATAGGCCGGAAGATGATTTAATCGTGATGGATTGTTCTTTGTTTGTACCTTTGTCTTTTGCACTGACATTAACGATACCATTGGCATCAATGTCAAATGACACTTCAATTTGCGGTATGCCGCGTGGCGCAGGCGGAATGTCAGTCAGTTGGAAACGTCCAAGCGTTTTGTTATCTGAAGCCATTTCGCGTTCACCTTGCAGAACATGGATATCAACAGCTGTTTGGTTATCCGCTGCAGTTGAAAACACCTGTGAATGGCTTGTTGGAATGGTTGTATTCCGTTCAATCAGCTTGGTTGTGACACTGCCCATTGTTTCAATGCCCAAGGATAATGGCGTAACATCAAGCAGTACGACGTCTTTAACGTCACCTTGCAGAACACCGCCCTGGATAGCTGCGCCCAAAGCAACAACTTCATCAGGGTTAACGCCTTTTGAAGGGTCTTTGCCTGTTTCACGTTTGATCGCTTCCTGAACAGCCGGAATCCGTGTTGAACCGCCAACAAGGATAACTTTATGAATTTCTTTTGCAGACATCCCTGCATCACTCAATGCTTTACGAGTTGGCTCCATTGTACGTTCAACAAGATCTGATGAAAGCTCCTCAAATTTAGCGCGTGTCATATTCATTTCAAGGTGTAAAGGACCGTTTTCTCCTGCTGTAATAAACGGCAATGAAATTTGCGTTTGGCTTACACCGGAAAGATCTTTTTTAGCTTTTTCAGCAGCATCTTTCAAACGCTGTTTTGCCATTTTATCTTGTGACAAATCAATTCCATTTTCTTTTTTAAATTCTTTGACCATGTGATCCATAATCACTTCATCAAAGTCATCGCCGCCCAGACGATTATTACCGGCGGTTGAAATAACTTCAAATGTGCCGTCGCCAATATCAAGGATGGAAACGTCAAACGTTCCGCCGCCTAAGTCATATACCAGAATTGTCTGGTCCTGATCGTCCTTATCGATACCATATGCCAATGATGCTGCAGTTGGTTCGTTGATGATACGCTCAACTTCGAGTCCGGCAATTTTACCTGCATCTTTAGTAGCCTGACGTTCAGCATCATTAAAATATGCCGGCACTGTAATAACCGCTTTTTCAACAGTATCTCCCAAATAATCTTCAGCATAGGATTTAAGGTACTGAAGAATAATGGCTGAAACTTCCTGAGGCGTATATTCTTTACCATCAATTTCAACTTTGTAGTCTGTTCCCATATGACGTTTAATTGACTGGATAGTATTTGGGTTAGTGATCGCCTGGCGTTTCGCCACTTCACCTACCTGGCGCTCACCATTTTTGAATGCAACAACCGACGGTGCTGTCCTGTTCCCTTCAGGGTTTGGGATGACAACCGATTCACCGCCTTCCATTACTGCAACACATGAATTTGTTGTACCTAAGTCAATACCAATTATTTTTCCCATAATCAAGTTCCTCCTTCACTACACTAGCTTTTACTTATTTACTTTAACCATTGCCGGCCGTATAACACGGTCTTTCAAATAATAGCCTTTTTGTAATTCTTCTGTGACTGTTTCTGAGTCAGCCTCTTTATCTTCCACCTGCATGACTGCATGATGGATATTCGGGTCAAACGGCTGACCGACAGATTCTATTTCTTCTACACCTTGCGATTTCAGTGCTTCTTTGATTTGGTTATAAACCATTGATACACCATCCACAAAGCTTTTCGTCTCGTCGGTAACCTCTACCTGCAACGCCCTTTCAAAATTATCAAGAGCAGGCAATAACTCCTTGACAAAGTCTTCAGATTTATATTTTCGCTCTTGTTCTTTTTCTTTTTGCGAGCGTTTTTTAAAATTATCGAATTCTGCCTGTATTCGCAGTACGCGTTGCTGCATGTCATCTCTTTCCTGTTTCAGCTGTTCAACCTCAGATTCAAGCGAATTACTCTCAGTATCATGTGAATCGGACTCTTCCGACTGATCCTGATCATCAGCATCGAGTACTTCTGTGATGACTTCTTCCTGATCTTTGTCTTCAGTCGTTTGGTGTTCCTGTTTTTCCTCTGCCATTTCTGCCACCTCCTATATCAAAAATCGCCAAGATAGACTATAACATGATTCATGCCATTGATAAATCATTTAACATTAGAAAACTTGACTGGACGTCAAGCCCGCTTAAGCTGATGCAATTTGCAAATGAAAAACACGGCCTTTGATCCAATTTCCTTCCAATCCTGAACGTTTCAATACCATTCATATAGAACATTTGTCATTTCAGTTGATAAAGCATTCAAGAGAGCAATAACTTTCTTGTACTCCATTCGCGTTGGACCAATCAGAGCGATGGTGCCAAAATGTTCCCGGTTCAAATCATAGGTAGCCGTAATCAGACTGCAGTCTTTAATAGCATCGACTTTGTTTTCATGTCCGATTGAAACCTTGATACCGTCAGAAGCATCTTTCAACAATTTGGCTATTTCATCCTTCTCTTCAATCATGGCGTAAAATGAACGGACCTTGTCAATATCGTTGAATTCAGGCTGCATTAAAAGGTTCGTTTTGCCGCCAAAATACAACTTTACCGGGTTCTCACTGAAAAATGCCCCCTTCAGATAATCATATGATGTCTCAGAATCCGTCACATATTTATCGAGCAGAGAGACGATTTCAGTATTAAGTTTTTCATGCAATTTGAAAATCGGCACCCCATATAAACGGTCATTTAAAATGTTAACCATTTTTTCCAAGTCTGACGCATTAATTTCATCAGGTACAGAAAACGACCGGTGCTCCACATGACCCGTGTTGGTGACTAATATAGCCACAGCTGTATGCGGTGTAAGGGATATAATCTGCAGCTGTTTTAATTTAGTCTCGAAAACTTCAGGACCCAAAATAATCGATGTATAATTGGTTATCTCAGAAAGTATTTCGGCAGAACTTTGAACAATCTGCTCAAACTCAAACAGACCTTCTTGCATTATACTGCGGATAATACGGACATTGCTTTCCACATCCTGAGGTGTAACTAAATTATCAACATAATACCTGTAACCTTTTTCTGAAGGTATACGGCCGGAAGAAGAATGAGTTTTCTCAAGGAAACCCATTTCCTCCAAATCAGCCATTTCATTGCGCACAGTGGCTGAGCTGTGCATAATATTATCTTTCTTGGCAATAGAGCGCGAGCCCACAGGTTGTGCCGACTCGATGAAATCATCAATTATGACTTGCAGGACCAGCAACTGTCTTTCCGTTAACATGATGATCACCTCTGTTAGCACTCAACTTTCCCGAGTGCTAATGCTATTCATAAATTATCAAATCCTTATTTTTTTGTCAACGGACAAGCATCAGGTCATCTTCTTCCAATAAAAATTGCTCAAACACCTCATTTCCAAACAGAATACCCTGATTAGTCAATTGTATATTATTGCCGTTTTCTTTCAGCCAGCCTTTTTTGACCAAATAAGAAATTTCGTCTTCATACAATTTCTCGAAAGAAAAACCATACTTATCCGTAAAATGTTTTACGTTGACACCGTCCATCTTCCGCAGGCCCAGAAACATTTCCTCTTCAATCATTTCTTTTAAACCGATTTCCTCAGTATTCAGAACCGGATTGCCGTCGTCTTTCGCTTTTTTTATATATGCCGGCAACGGGCGAATGTTGCCGGTCCTTTTGCCCGGCAAGTAACCGTGAGCTCCTGCGCCAAATCCATAGTAGTGCTGATTTTTCCAGTAAACCATATTGTGGCGGCTTTCTTTGCCGGGTCTGGCAAAGTTGCTGATTTCATACTGTCTCAGCCCTTTTGCTCGCATCGTGTCTTGCAAGATTTCGTACATTTCAACTTCTTCCTCTTGTGGAGGACGATGGAGTTTTCCTTTATGATACCGCTGATAAAAAACTGTTTTTGGTTCAATCTGCAGCGCATATGTGGAATAATGCGGCAAATTGAATGAGACAGCCTCATTTAACGAACGCCTGAAATGCTCCGCTGTCTGATGAGGCAGTGCATAAATCAGATCAATGCTTATATTTTTAAAATCGTTTTTCTGGAGCAGGTCAATTGTGCGATAAACATCTTTTACCTTATGCAGGCGGCCGATCTCCTCAAGTATGGCATCATCAAACACTTGAACACCTAAAGAAATTCGGTTGACGCCATAAGCTTTAAGCAGTTTTATTTTCTCCTCATCAAAGTCGCCGGGGTTGGCCTCGATCGTAAACTCAGAACAATGCGCGACATCAAATTTCACATCAATCAGCTGCAGCAATGAACGCAACTGTTCCAAATTTAAAGCTGTCGGCGTGCCACCGCCGATAAAAATCGTATTAACGTGATTTTCCGTGCCAGGAACTTTTGAATGTATTTCGTTTTTGAGTGCTTCAATATATTCCGTTGCCAGTTTCTCATCATAGAAAAACTTCGTGAAATCACAGTAATGACAAATTTGCTGACAAAATGGAATATGAATATAAACCGATTGGGCTTCCATTATTATCTCCTCTGCGCAGAAAAGGGAAAACTTGCGCTTGATAGCGAAAGTTTTCCATTTTAAATTTATTTAATCGTCATTCATCTCCAGTACAGCCATAAATGCTTCCTGGGGCACTTCGACCGATCCAACCATTTTCATACGTTTCTTACCTTCTTTTTGTTTCTCCAGCAATTTTCTTTTCCGTGTAACATCGCCACCATACAACTTGGACAGCACATTCTTTTTCAAGGCTTTAATCGTCGATCGTGCAATAATTTTGTTCCCTATAGCTGCCTGAACCGGTACTTCAAATTGCTGCCTCGGAATAAGGTCTTTCAATTTATCCACGATATTTTTCCCGCGTTCATAAGCAAAGTCCCGGTGAACAATAAACGACAACGCGTCAATCGTATCACCATTCAGCAGGATATCCATCTTAACCAGTTTCGAAGCATGATAGCCGATCAAGTCATAATCGAATGATGCATAGCCTTTTGTTTTTGATTTTAGTTTATCAAAAAAATCATACACGATTTCGGATAACGGAATATGATAGACAACATTGACGCGGACTTCATCCAAATATTGCATATCAACGAACTGTCCGCGTTTTTTCTGAGCAATCTCCATCACTGGACCGACATAATCATTCGGGACCATAACCGTCGCCTTGACAAACGGTTCCCGGACTTCCTGGACGAGCTGAGTATCCGGCATGGTTGAAGGGTTATCCACTTCAACTGTTTCACCGTCCGTTTTTTCGACTTCATAGATGACGGACGGGGCTGTAGTAATCAAACTAATATTAAATTCCCGTTCAATCCGCTCCTGTATAATCTCCATATGCAAAAGTCCGAGAAATCCACAGCGAAATCCGAAGCCCAGTGCCTGTGAACTTTCGGCATCGTATTGCAGTGATGAATCATTAAGCTCCAATCGTTCCAATGCTTCACGCAAATCATTATATTGATTGGAATCCACCGGGAACAATCCGCAAAAAACCATCGGGTTCAGCCGTTTGTATCCCGGCAACGGTGTTTCTGCCGGGTTCTTGGCAAGCGTGATTGTATCACCAACGCGTGTATCACTGACATTTTTAATCGACGCTGTCAGGAAACCAACTTCACCGACAGTCAATTCATCCTGTGGTACAGGATTTGGTCTGAACACACCAATTTCATTAACTTCGAATTCCTTGTCATTTGCCATAAGTCTGATTTTATCCCCGACTTTAACTGAACCCTCTTTAACACATATGTAAGTAATAACACCACGGTAAGGGTCATACATTGAATCGAAAATAAGTCCTTTTAGCGGATTTTCCATTTTGCCGGACGGGGACGGTATATCGGATACGACCCTCTCCATGATCTCGTCAACACCGATATCATCTTTTGCTGATGCCAGGATAACCTCATCTTTATCAATTCCGATAACATCTTCCAGTTCCTGGGCCACCCGATCAGGGTCAGCGTTCGGCAAATCGATCTTGTTGATGACAGGGATAAGTTCAAGATCATTGTCAAGCGCAAGATAAACATTGGCAAGTGTCTGCGCTTCTATTCCCTGAGCTGCGTCCACAATTAAAACAGCACCCTCACAAGCTGCAAGACTCCGGGACACTTCATATGTAAAATCGACATGTCCGGGTGTATCAATTAAGTGAAATAAATAATCTTCTTCGTTTTTATGCTTATAATTCAATTGCACAGCATTTAATTTGATGGTGATTCCCCGTTCACGCTCCAAATCCATCGCATCGAGAAATTGCTCTTTCATCTGACGTTGGGTCAATGCTTTTGTTTTTTCAAGAATACGATCTGCAAGCGTTGATTTCCCATGGTCGATATGAGCAATGATCGAAAAATTCCTTACATTCTCTTGTTTGATCATAATCGCAGTCCACTCCTACTCTGTCTTTACCACTTTTAATAAAGGGCAAAAACATAACTAGGACTGATTATAGCAATTGACCCGTACACATTCAAGGATGCAGGCATGCGGCAACCCAAAAAGAGCGTTATTAGAAAAACACCCGAACAAGCTGATATGCCATGTTGACAATTAGTTCAAAAAAACCTTTTACACCTGACTCCAAAAACGTAGCCGCTTTTTGGGTGAAATGTCCCTGCTCCTCAATCTCTTTGGTATGATCAGGTCCCCTCTCTTGCTCCACGACCACCTGCCTAGCTTCCATTGTTTCAGAATCGCTAACGTCTTCTGCTACATGTGATACCTCGTCATTTTCCTGATGTGTACGATCCATTCCCATAACGAACCCGGTCAAAAAAAACAGCACTAACGATATCAGTATAACAAGCGTGCGCATGATAGCCCCTCCTATCAGTTGGTATTCACCTTCTCAGCATCCCAGTAATGATCACTGAACACTTCCGCGACGGCATCCGCAGATCTGTATAATTCCTCAAGCGTATTATCCACCCCGCCAAATTCAATTAGCATGGCATTGGGTGAAAGATCCTGATTATATACACCATTACTTCCTGATCCTTTTTTCTTTATAACGCCTCTGCTAAGACCAGGATATTCTTCTTGAATCATCTGGTGTAGTTTGTTGGCGAGTTCCAGATTTTTATCATGGTCAGCGTATTCTGCACCAACAACAAACATCACCCGGGCATAGTTTTTACCATTTATTTCTTTCGTTGTTTTATCCCTTGCGATCGCATCACGATGCAAATCAAATGAATACTGAATATCTTCACTTGAGGTAAATGCTTCCTGAACAACATTTCTTGAAGCCTGATACGATTCATGATAGGCCATCCCTTGTTCTTTTAAGACACTCATTATATCTGTCTGATCCACTTCAGTCCCAATTCCATTAGCCTCAAGTGCGTCAGCAAACCGTTGACTGACCTTGCCAATATTCACTTCCCCGTGCTGTGCATCATCAGGACTATCAGCGTCAGGCAAATGCGGTAAAAAAGATTCCCTGTTATGCGTGTTGTAAATAAACACAACATCTCGTTCGCCCGTGTCCTGCTGACTTTCCCCTTCCTGCTGCTCCAGATCTTCACCCTCATTTTCGTCAATGACCGCATCTCTGTCCCTTAAAACTTCTTCCAGAGGCGGAGAAGACTCGACTGGTAAATTTGTGTAATCGGTTCCTTCTCCTGCTACGATAATTTCATTTTGAAACGTTAAAAAACCCGGCAGTTCCTGGCCTAATAAACTTCTCGTGTCACTTGGCCTTATATTCGTAGCCATTTCAAATAGCATATTGGAAACCTCAGGCGAGGGCTCATCTTCAGGCAAAGCGTCCCGAAATGCTTTATTTTCCATCCCCATTAAATATAAGAAGAGTGAACTGTCCAAATCACCTGTCCAATCCGTAATCGTATTGGAAGACACACGATAAGCCGGGGAGACTGTTGTCAAAAATCCAACTGCGATAAATAAAACAGCCACACAAATTATATAGATGCTGCTTTTTTTATAAAAATGGGTGAACAGCTTACTATTTTTTGTTCGTCGTTTCGTGTCAAGATACATGGTTCCACTCCCCCGGAAGAATTTCCTGATATTAAAATCTATGAAATCTCTTCAGAAGCTAGAACCAATTCTTTTAAATGATAACCGGTAATAGAGTGACATGATGCTCGAGAAGTTACCGGGTATAGGAGGCAAAATTTTCGACTGTTACGTTCTCATGCAGCGCAGCGTTCATCCCAGTTGCGATCACTGTCGCCATATCCTTCATGAAACCATCCACTTCTTTGGGGGTGACCATTAAATTATGGCCGATTGGTGACAAAACTTCCTGTATCAAAGATTTTTTTTCATCTTCCGACAGGCCCCCCACAATTCCAAGAAATGTATTGCGCTTCTCGTCATCAGGCAAATCTTCTTCCGTCAATTCTTTTTCGCCAAAGGTGAGCCCGGCGGGTGTCAACGATTTAGATGGTTTGTCTTTTTCCCGTAACTCCCGGCCAAAATGCTTGAGCATGAAATCGATTGTGTCACTTGTAATCGTCACAGCATCCACGACGGTCGGGACACCACAGGCAAATACTGGTACTCCGATCGTTTCTTTGCTTAACTCTTTACGTTTGTTGCCAACTCCTGAACCCGGGTGTATGCCGGTATCTGAAATCTGAATTGTTTCATTCACACGCTCAATTGATCTGGATGCAAGTGCATCAATGGCAATAACGAAATCCGGTTTGAACTTTTCAACAATCCCAAAAATGATATTGCTTGTTTCTATACCTGTCACCCCCATCACACCAGGCGTAACTGCCGCCACCGGACGATAGCCTTCAGATACCGATTCATGCTCCAATTGAAACAAATGACTGGTGACAAGTACTTTTTCGACTGACATAGGTCCCAGCGCATCCGGTGTTACATTCCAATTGCCAAGTCCGACTATTAATCCGGTGCCGTCTTCAGGCACATTATTTTTTAGCATTAACTCTTCCAATTCCTTGCCAAAGACTTTGGCGGCAGTTTCTTGCTTTGTTGTGTCCTGTTTTTTAACCCCATCCGCATAGATTGTTATATAGGATCCTTGTTTTTTTCCGAGACGCTCTTCGCCCTCAGAATCTATATCAACATATGTTACCGCAATATCATCTTCTTTTTTTTCTTTAACCGTTACACCTTTAACATCCGTCTTTTGCTCATTATCTTTTTCAACATACATCTCTTTGGATTCAACAGCTAAGTCTGTCCGAACATTAAATTGCTCGCTTTTATCTGTCATGGTTGTCCTCCTTTTGGAATGAAAGAACTTTTACTTACAGGCTTTACTATTTTGCAGTAATCCATACAACAGTTGACAAAGCGGTTGAAAAGCATCCTGCCGTCTGGTAAAATTAGCTTGCTGCACTTTGAAGAAATTATTTTCTCGGTGATAAGATATTAATTGCAGACTGTTGGAGGTGACTTAATTGGCAAACATTAAATCAGCAATTAAGCGTGTTGAAATCAACCAGAAGAAACGGACGCATAATATCAAATTCAAATCAGACATGCGCACCCAAATCAAACGGTTGGAAAAAATGATCGACCAAAATGATGCTGAAGGCGCAAATGCTGCTCTTCCGGCTACATTTAAAAAGATTGACAAAGCTGTGCAAAAAGGCGGTATCCACAAAAATACCGGCAACCGCGAAAAATCACGTTTAGCTCAAAAAATTAACGAATTACAGAGCGCGTAACGAAAAAAACGATCCCATTACAGGATCGTTTTTTTCATATGCTGCTACTGCACAAGATCGTATAACAATAGTTCAAATGCAAGTCCTTTTTCCATTTTTCCTTGCTTGATGATGGTGTCTGTTTGGGTTAATTTCTCAATGATATGCTTCAGTCGATCAGCCGTAAATTTACTTTCACGCTGTGCTGCCATTTTTATCACAAACGGATGGGCACCGATTTGTTTTTGCATTTGAAATTGGCTGTATCCTTTCCGGGACAGCAATTTCACACTTAAAATTGTTCGAAACTGAAAAGCAAGCAATGCTATCAGCGCTATCGGTTCCTCATTCATTTTTTCCAAATCCTTATAAATCGAAATCGCCTCATGCAGCTTCCGATTTATAACAGCATCAACAAGTTTTAAAGAGGAATTGGTTTCAGTATGTGAAATCAGTTTATCAGCAATGTCTTTTGTCACAACCCCATTTTCGCCGACATATGAGGCAAGCTTTGCCAACTCATTCTGTACTTGATACAGATTCGTCGACAATTCCGATTCCAGCATATCATAAACATCATCCTCAATCGTTACCTTCATGCTGCCTGCAAGGTTTTTAATCCAGTTTTTCAATTCATAGTCTTTAATCGGGTTGCATTCGGCTGTTATACTATGCTGTTTCATTGCTTTACTGACTTTTTTTCGTTCATCGATTTTTTCATAATATGCTGTGAATACGAGCACTGTGTAATCGGCAGGCTGATTTATGTATTGAATCAGAATATCAAGGTTATGCTCAAACGGCAACTTATCAGGTTTCCCTTTTAAAAACGAAGGATTATTGGCAATGATCAATTTTGTTCCCCCGAAAAAAGGAAACGTTTCGGCATCGTTGATAACCTCTTGGACCGGGGTCTCTTCCAAATCATATACGGACAGATTCTCCTCGGTTTCCTCACCCAATACTGCTTTTGTTATATGTTTTGTTATATTTTGTATAAAATAGGATTCCGTTCCGTATAATAAGTATACGGGTGCAATCTGTTTTTGCTTTACCTCGTGCAATACCTTCTCGTACATCATCCAGTTCACTCCAATGAAACGATATAATTAATCGTAAATCGTATCCATCGGAATCGCAAGTACTATTTTTTATAATTATTTTTAAAGGCTTTATTCAGACGGGTTTAATTCTTATAAATCCTGCGCTTGATCTTGTGTGTCTTAAAAGGAGAGGGAAATGACCCATTTCCCTCCAGATCTATATAAACGCTTAAAATTCAGCCCTAGGAACTGATTTTTAAACGATGTTTGTACTTATAGCGTAACCCTTACAGCAAAAAACTATAGTTGTTAACTCTTTCTAGTCGGGAGTCTAATTTTCATCAGTCAACAGTGGATTTTTTTATGTATTTATTTTATACTGGGAACTATATAGGAGGGGTAAAAGTGAACGATTTCGAAAATGACGTACAATCAAAAAATAACGATGTAGTTGATTCCATTAAAGGTTTTGGATTTGCTTTTATTTTCTTTGTAGTGATTTTTGCTATTGGTGCAATCATCAACGTTGTCGGCTCCTGATTACTAACCTCGCTAATTTTCTGAAAAAATCGGCTGCCGCTTCATTTCTCCAGAGCTCAGAGGCCGGGAGTCAAATTTCAAAAAAACGGCGAGTTAACCCATTTCATTATTAAAAAGAGACTGTTTCTACAGTCTCTTTTCGTTTTCTCTATACAGCCTATGGCAGATATGTGATAAACGTTCCTTCCGTTCCTTTAAACACATATTGAACAGCCCCGCTCTCATCAGTTCTGAGAATTGCAGCACCAGCCTCGTCGAGTGATTGGATAACATCGCTGTGCGGATGCCCGTATCTATTGTTTTTACCAGCCGAAATAATACCGTATTCTGGCTGGATTTTCTCTAAAAACATTGCATCAGTCGATGTATTACTGCCATGATGTGCCACTTTCAGTACATCAGCAGTCAACCCGGGAACTGTTTTAAGGATGGCTTTCTCAGTTCGAGTTCCGATATCCCCGGTTAGCAACCACTTTTTACCGCCGATTTCCGTATGCAGGACAAGCGAATTCTCATTACTGCCCCCATAATCCTCAGCAGGTGATAAGATATGAAACATTTGCCCTCCGACTGTTATTGCATCGTCAGGATCCGTTCTGACAACGGTTGTGCCGTTATCAGTTAAACCTTGAGCCAAGGGTTGTGTGAACGTGTAATAGGTGCTTACAAATACATTTTTAATTGGCATATCCTCAATCAGATATAATAAACTTCCCATATGATCAGTATCATCATGAGAAATAAAAACAGCATCAATTTGTGAAATACCCCGGGAATATAGATACGGTCTGATGATTTGCTTATAGACTTTGTCAGATGGTTCGAATTCGTCAAAATTCATTTCTGCTCCAGCGTCAACTAAAATCACGCCTTTCCGGTAAGGTAATTCAATGACAATGGCATCTCCCTGCCCAACGTCAAGAGCGGTCACATAGCCAATCGGCGAAAAATACGGTCTTAAAACAGACAGTATGATTAATGCCGTCAGAAAACAGCCATATTTAAAAGCTTGCCGCATTTCTTCAAGCTCCAATTTTTTCATCATTATCAAAAACAGCCCATAATATAGAGCAGCACCTGCTAAGGGAAAAGAACCAATCACCCAAGGGAGAAAAAGTGTCTGATCTATAAATTCGAGAGCGGTGATGACGAATTCATGCACAATAAGAAAAAACTGATCAGTAAATGCAGCCATCGGACCTGCAACCGGTGCAAGCAGCAAAATTAAGAACATACACGGAATAACAAACAACGAGAAGTAAGGGACGATGATAAGATTTACTAAAATTGAGAGCGGTTGGAATGTAAAGAAGTATTCAACCTGCAGAGGCAAAATCATCATTTGTGAAACAAAACTGATGTTGAGAACTGTGAAGAAGGAAATGTTCGTTTTTGCAAACCAATTTTTGGACAAAAGCAGTCCCAGCGTTACACAAAACGATAATTGAAATCCTATGTGATAAATTATAAGGGGATTCGTTAAAATCAAAAGCAGAAACACAATGCTGATGACATCCGTAACACTGAACTTCCAATTCAATTTTCCGGCAATCATAAACAACAGAACCATCATACTTGCCCGCATAACTGAGGGTTCGCCGCCTGCAAGCACCGCGTATAGGGGCAAAAAGAAAATAATCACCCATTGCGCTTTTTCTTTCGTCAGGATGTTCAATTTTACAAGCAGAAAATAAAGCAGTCCAACGACTAGACCAACATGCAAACCGGAAATAGCCATGAGATGTGTCAAATTCCAGCGCTGAAACAATTCGGTGACGCTATCATCCATTTCCGTATCATCACCAAGGATAAGCGCATTTACCCATGCGGACGTTTCGGAGCTGACGTTTTGCTGTACATATTCAAGCAGATCGCTCCGCAGCTGATAAATGTGATTCATAGGTGAGGAACCGGTGCAATCAATTTTCTCCAGCGAATCAATGATAATCTGGTGCGTCATTCCCTGTGATAGCAAATAATCCTGATAATCAAATTGCCCGGGGTTTCGGGCCGAATCAGGCAGCTCGGGTTTGCCGGAAACCGTGCATACAGCACCATACTTCAGGTTATGCTCCCCGTCATTATCCGCTTTGAAGTGAACAATCATAAACCTTTCATCAGAAGCCTCCACTGAAAACTCAAAAGCAATTCTGGACGCCGTTTCGGTTACCGGACTGGAGATTTCACCAGCAAATGCTGATTCTGTGGATGTGAAAGATGCGTCATCTGAGGGTTTTTCCAATTCGGGGATGTACATGTAAGCGGAAATGGAGAAGGTTAAGGAAGCAAGTATAACGATTGCTCTTAACCTTTGTTTGAAGTACAGATACAAAATCCAGAATGAAAAGACAATGATGAACCATTTGGAAGCGAAAATCACGGCTAAAAAACTTGCCGTAACACCTAATGCCGGAAAGTGCCAATAACCCTTCATACCGGCATCCTTATAAGTTGAACAATGATTCAGCCTCTGCTTTTAAGGCATCATATTTGCTCGTATTGTTTGTTTGTGATTTGAGCTCATCCAAAACCTTTCGTATATAGGCTTCTTTTTCCTGAAAGTGATAATCTACAGCCAGATCCGTTAATGCTACTTTTTTCGTTTCAATGCCCGCTTCGTTAAACAATTCTACAGCGTAAGGATGATTTCGATAATCTTCCGCATAGTAAAGTGTTTTTATCCCGGCTTGTATAATTTGCTTACAGCATTGCAAGCACGGGAAATGTGTAACATAAATTTCAGCACCTTCAGTCGGGACGCCAAACTTTGCACACTGCAGGAGGGCATTGGCTTCCGCATGTATGGTACGGACACAGTGCCCGTCTATTACATAACAGCCTTCATCGATACAGTGCACACCGCCGGAGACGCTGCCATTATAACCACCTGCGATAATCCGTTTTTCCCGGACGATTGTGGCTCCTACCATCAGTCTGGTACAGGTGCTTCGAAGTGCAAGTAAATGACTTTGTGCCATGAAATATTGATTCCAGGAAATTCGTTCCATAATTGTTTAACCACCTTTGCTACCTCTCATTTTTAGTTTACATTCAGGGTATAAAATCCGTCAATTGCATTATGGGATTTGGATGTCGTCTTTAAGTGATTCAAGCGTTTTTTCACCGATGCCGGAAACATCCAGCAAATCTTCTTCAGCTTTAAAAGGGCCATTTTCATCACGATACTGAATAATGGCAGCTGCTTTAGAAGGACCGATACCATTTAATTGTTCGATTTCTGATTGTTCTGCATGATTAATGCGCACCTTGTCCTGCCCGCTCTTTTCAATGACAGATCCGGAAGCTTGACTCCCTGTTTCAGGAATCATGATAATCATCTCATCTTGTACTCTTTGTGCCAGATTGACCATAGTTTGATCTGCTCCCTTCGTGAAGCCGCCAGCCATCTGGATGACGTCATTGACACGTGAGCCCGTTTCAATTTCATAAACACCTGGAGCTTCCACTTCACCTTTCACATCGACCATTACCATTTCAGGTGCCACCTGTTCTTCATTCTCCTGCTGTTCTTCAGTGATGTCTTGGGATTTGGAAACAACATTTTCCTTATCATCAGGGTTAAAAAACAGAAATGCGGCTACAAGCACAGCTATTATTACCGGGAATAGATACTTCTTGAGGGGTTCAAGCAATTTGAGGTCACATCCTTCTGAGGAATTCAGTTGTTAACAAAGAGGTATGCCAAATTACTGCGGCAGGGGCAGCATAATGAAGTATTAAAAGCAATTTTAGAACAGAGGTACAAGCTTGGTTTTATGTCAGAAAATATAAATCTGCATCAACTATACTATTCGACATCGATCGGCAAAATCCTTCTAAAAAAAATAAAAGATCGGAAAAAATTATTCCGACCGTTTTACCGCAGTTATAAAAAATCTTTCCGCATCCGCTTCAATTTGATGCCCCGGTGAAAAATCCCCTGCTATATGCTGAACCAAAAACCCGTTTTCATTTAATAACCGTTCATAGAATTCGATGGGATACGTCCGCTGATGGTGCAGCTCGTCAAAGCGGGAATACTTGTCCCCCTTTGAAGCGAAAAAAGTTAAATCGTGATACATCTCCCCATCGCGCTCACCTTCGAAGCAAAACCATATATAGGAAATATCATCATAAACTTCAGCAAATGTTTCATTCATTAAATTATGCCTGACATGATACAGTGAATGGACATCGAAAATAAACAGACCGCCCGGTTTCAATGCGGCTGCTATATTATTAAACACTTTACGCAGATCATCTTCTTCTGTTATATAGTTCAAAACGTCACAGTAGCTTATCGCCATATCCTGATTTTCAATGCCGGACAATGTCAGAAGGTCCTGCTGCAGCCATTGGATTGGAAGTTTTTCTTTTCCGGCGCGCTGTTCGGCAAAACTGAGCATGTCACTGGAATAATCAACACCTATCATCTGATAGCCGGACTGTGCAAGCTTTGTGGTAATTTGGCCAGTCCCGCAGCCTAAATCGATAATTGTATCAACTGACTTTCCGGTCTCTCTGATCATCTTCTCGGTATAATCATGCCATTTATCATAAGGGGCATCACGCATTAAGAAATCATAGTAATCAGCCATCTGCTTATAAGCCATATTCATTACCCATTTTCATTTACTTGAAGCTCTACTTTGGATGCATCGCCCCATAAACGTTCCAGATTGTAATAATTGCGTTCGTCTTTATGGAATATATGACAGACAACGTCATCCAGATCAACCAAAATCCAGCGAGCCTGATCAAAACCTTCCATGCGCTTGACGT
The DNA here is from genome assembly GCF_001307805.1 of Lentibacillus amyloliquefaciens. Classification (GTDB taxonomy): domain Bacteria; phylum Bacillota; class Bacilli; order Bacillales; family Amphibacillaceae; genus Lentibacillus; species Lentibacillus amyloliquefaciens. Next base: position 1,143,604 of record NZ_CP013862.1, read on the forward strand.
GCACATCCCTCTCACCCATTGTATCCTTTATGCCCCTGGCAATCGCTTGAACCTGTCGTTCATTGCTCCCGTGACAAATGAGAAAATAATCCGCCATTAACGATACTTCCTGCATATCCAACGCAACAATGTCTTCTGCTCTTTTATCATCACAAGCTCTTGCAATTGTCTGAACGATTTTCTTACTGTCCATGAATGTCATTACCTCCATTTATTCGTAATGTTAAATTATTATATGCGTAAAAGGTATCCGGGTAGACTGTCACATGTTTACCAACAAGAAATTGGATGGTATTTCTGAGCGTCATCCATGCGGCACGATTTAAATCCGTTTTTGCTGTTTCCCTTACTTCTTCTACGCCAGGGAACGATCTCCCCGGTTCGATATAATCCGCCACGAATAAGATTGTCTCAAACTTAGTCATGTCAGCCCGGCCTGTTGTATGATAATGAATGGCGTTCCGTATGTCTGTATCTGTTACACCATGTTCCTCTTTTATAATGACTGAAGCAACAGGCCCATGCCACAATTCGTGGTGAAAATCGAGCAAGTCATTAGGCATTTCGCTTTCTTCAATAATTTTTTTCATTTTATCAAGCGGAAAATATTTGGCGTAATCATGCAAAATCGCTGCCAGTCGAATCTTTTCAATATCTTCGTCATACATCTCTGCAAGTTCAGCAGCTGTTTCTCTCACTCTAAGTGTGTGGTCAAACCTCGCCTGCTTCAGATGCGGCTTCACAATGCTGATTGCTTTATCTTCCTTCATATAAATGTTTCTCCTTCAAATAAGTCTCAACAGTCTCAAGCACCATATATTTAATCGATTTATTTTGCGTGAGTCTTTTTTTAATTTCTGTTGATGAAATTTCAATTAGCGGAACGTCCACTTCAGTTACAGGATATTCACTTTCCAGGGCATATCCTCCCCGCTTAACACCCACAAACGTCAGCATGTCCATCAATTCATCAACATGTTTCCAATGCGGCAGATATTCCACCATATCAGCACCAATTATAAAATAAAAGTTAGTGTCAGGATGTTCTTCTTTTAACAGCTTCATTGTATCAAATGTATAGGATTTCCCTAAACGATTCACTTCAATTGTCTGTACGCTGAAATAGGGATTTCCTGCTATTGCCCTTTCAGTCATTTCGGCACGATCTGAAGCATCAGCCACAGCATTCTGTTTATGCGGCGGCTCGTGTGATGGCATAAACCATATTTCATCAAGACTCATAGCGTTTCTAACTTCTTCAGCGATAATTAAATGCCCGATATGCGGCGGATCAAATGTGCCTCCCAATATACCTACATGTTTCATGTCCGACTCCTTTTTACGGCAGCTGAATATGCTTATTTTCTTCCGATTCTTTATAAAGCACAATTGTATTGCCTATAACCTGAACTATCTCTGCACCTGTTCCATCAGAAAGCTGTTCGGCAACTGTGTCTTTATCCTCCATGCTATTCTGCAAAATGCTCACTTTCAGCAGTTCTCTTTTTTCAAGCGCTTCATTAATTTGCTGAACCATATTTTCATTAACGCCGGTTTTGCCTACTTGAAAAATTGGCTTTAAATGATTAGCTTTGGATCGCAAATACCGTTTCTGTTTGCCTGTCAGCATAATTACCTTCCTTCCAATATAGATTGTAATGGCTGATTTAAATCATCAGCCGGCACTTTTTTTGAGGTCCAAATTTCAAAGGCATATTGTGCCTGATACAAAAGCATCGTGTGGCCATGATGGACCGATGCGCCGATTCTTGAAGCCTGTTGTAAAAAATGCGTCTCAATCGGCTGATAAACAATATCACTGACAATACTTCTTCTATCAATCTGTTCTAATGAGATGATGGCATCATTAACGTTCGGCTTCATACCAATATTCGTCGTCTGGATAATCAAATCATACATCTTGAGATTATTTTCAGCTTCTTTCAATGTCAGAATCGATGTCTTCGCTTTCCCATCACCTAATGAAGCTATGTCTTCTGCAGATGATTGTGTCCGGTTAGCAATGTCAATTCGTCTGAAACCGGCTTCGGCCAACTCATAAAATATACCACGTGCAGCACCTCCCGCTCCAATTAACAATATTCTGCACTGCTTATGTTGAAAGATAGAAGGATGAGCGTGGCCAAGCGCCGTGACATATCCTTTGCCGTCTGTATTATAGCCAACCCATTTTCCATTCTGCCAAGCGACTGTATTAACAGCACCAATGGCATGAGCACCATCATCCAAATCATCTAAAAACGGAATAATTTGCTTTTTGTATGGAACTGTTACATTAAACCCATCGTAATGATTATTCTTAATTTGCTGCAGCTCATTTTCAAATGATTTCTTTGGATTGATCTCAAGCAGTGCATAGTTGCCTCCTATGTCAGCTTTTTTTAAAAATTGCTCATGAATCCACGGTGACAGCGAATTTTGAACCGGATAACCAATCAAACCTAATTTATAATGCATATTGACATTCCCCCTCTAGGTAAAGGATTTTCTTAAAGAGACTTGAACACCTTTCGGGCTGTGTGCGGCAACGGTAATATCACCTTCAGGCAGTGTGACCCAACCAAGTCCCGGAAAGACTATATCTGTTTTTTCCTTGTCCAGCCGAAATGCATGTTTTGTAAGTTCAGGAACCTTTTGCAACGTCTCAGGTCCGGGCGGTGACAACAGCCCGCCTCTGTGCTCATTGAGAAGTTTATCAGCGTTCTCCAGCTTGGTCCGGTGGATGGCTAACTCATTTGAAAAATAACAAACAAATGATTGTCTTTCCCCTTTGATAAAATCAATACGTGCCAACCCGCCAAAGTAAAGGGTCTGTTCGCTATTCAGCTGGTAAACTCTGGGCTTTACTTCCTTTTTCGGTGTAATGACTTTTAAATCGCTATCTGAAACATAATGTGCCATTTGCTTTCGATTAACAATTCCCGGCGTGTCAATTAAAACACTGTTACCATCAAGCGGAATTTCTATAAAGCCAAGTGTCGTGCCTGGAAAATAAGATGTTGTGATAACATCTTTTGCACCTGTAGTTCTCTGTATAAGCTTATTAATGAATGTCGATTTTCCCACGTTGGTTGTTCCGACAATATAGACATCTTTGCCTCTGCGGTAATGTTCAATCGCTTCTGTCAAATTTGACATGCCATGGCCTTTTGCAGAGGAAATCAGATAAACAGCCTCCACTGTCAGCCCTGCTTCTTTGGCAGCCGTCCGAAGCCATTTGGTCAATTTATTCCTGTTCGTTGACTTCGGCAGTAAATCCATTTTATTCGCTGCCAAAACCACCGGCTTATCACCGACAATCCGCGGGAGACTCTTAATCAGCGTTCCATCCACATCAAAAATATCAACCAGATGAACAACAAGACCTTTTTTATTGCGGATTTGACCGACCATTGATAAAAAGTCATCATCCGTCATGGAAACATCCTGTATATCATTATAATGCTTTAGCCGAAAGCAGCGCTGGCACAATAGCGGTTCATTATCAAGCGCTGATTCGGGTGTGTACCCGGGCCTATCAGGATCAGAGGTTTGAATGACGGCACCGCAGCCCTGACAAATCATATTTTCCATTTTCATTCCTCCCACGTAATCTTGCCTTTCTTATGCATATAACTTAAAATTCTCCGTTCAATCTTCCGGTTAAACTGAGTGACTTTTTCATCTGTCTGAACGATAGGAACAACCAGAATCGTGTAGAAACCGGCAATGTTACCTCCTAGCACATCTGTTAAAACCTGGTCACCGATTACAACAATTTCATCTTTTTGCAGTTTCATTTCTTTTGCAGCCCGCTTAAAAGCATATCGCAAAGGTTTTCTGGCACTAAAGACAAAAGGGGTATCGAGTGGTTCGGAAAAGATCTTCACCCGTTCCCTTTTATTATTTGAAATAATGGTCACTTTTATATCATGTTCTTTCATCTCTCTGAACCACTCAATAACTTCCGGGGTTGCATCTGCCACATCCCAGGCAACAAGAGTGTTGTCCAGATCCGTGATAATACCATGAATCTGTTTTTCTTTAAGTGATTCAGGCCGAATATCAAAAATACTTTTGACATGTTCGTTTGGCAGGAATTTCTTCAGCAACTGTTCCACCTCTTACGACTTATTAAATTAATGATATCTTAGGCTCTTTCGTAAATTTCATTGCGCTTTAGCCAAGCAGTTGATATAAAGTGCGACACCAAAATCTTGTTAGATTATTTGGAATATCCTTCTGGCGACGCAGCTCAGAATTTCTCGCTTTCCGTGGGCTCACCACGAGCCTCCTCGCTCGCAAAAACTGCTCACTGCGGGGTCTACAAGAGCTCGCTGTCCCACAGGAGTCTCGCATATTCCGGCTGCTGGTGTGAGTGTGTAAACAATCTTACTCATTTATCGAATGAAACTCCAGTGAGCAATTGTCAGCGCAGGCAATATACTAAAGACTCCTATGGGAACAGCACGCGTCGTGACGCCCCCGCAGGAAAGCGTTCTTTGCTTTCTGAGGAGGCTGAGGCCGTGCCCATGGAAAGCGAAGTATATTGCCGGAGCGTGTCTAAACACTCAGGTGTTAATCAGAATGGACTTACAGTCAGTACGTCGCAGTTTTAGGATATTGTTTCAAAACACCTTTTCGAAACAGCCCATCATTAAAAGTTTGCAGGATTGGACAAATTATTATTATAACTTAATTCTATAGTAACTTTCCATTATAGAAAAGAATTTCCACATAGAAAGTTCGCCAATCAGCTGGAAATATACCAAGAAACGTTCGACATTTTCTATCATTTTTCGATATGTGGATAACTTTATTCACACAATCAACAGCGAAATATCAACATCTTTCGCTTGAATCCTAATTTTATACACAAGTTATCTACAACCGCCTGTAGATAGTTGACATCTTGTCCTCTCTTTTATTTCGTGGTAAATTATTAGCCACCAACCGATACAAAACCATGATTCCCAAAAGTTAGGAGGGGTATATTCATGGAACATTTATCTGACGAATTGCTGCTGGAATCCTATCACAAAGCAAATGAATTAAAATTGAACCCCGACTTTGTATATTTAATTGAACAAGAAATTGAAAGAAGAAATTTATCTGAAAGAATTAGTGTTCACAATTAAATTAGTTACCCACCCACCCTTTTTTCAGTTAGCTGATCAAGGGGTTTTTATTTTCTCATCCACCCAGATTATGATAAGCTATCGTTGGTAATATTAAAATAAATACATAACTATTTTGAACCATTCCGGTAATGGTTTTCCCCGAAACTTTACAATGCTAAGTGCCAGCCGCTAATCAAACAGGAGGACTGCAAACAGATGATATTCACAGTACTAATTCCGCTTCTAATTGCTTGTTTTATTCCATTCATCAGTAAATACAAACATAAAATACATACAGGTATCTTCGTATTCTTTGTCCCGCTTGCAATCTTCTTGTATTTTCTCCAATTTATCGGGACGGGATTTGAGCCGATACGACATACTTATAATTGGATCCCTTCGCTCGGGATAAATTTTGATTTCCATCTCGACGGTCTAAGCCTTTTATTTGCTCTTTTAATAAGCGGCATCGGTTCTCTAGTCGTGTTATATTCCATTTACTATTTGGACCGGAGTGAACGGCTTGGCCATTTTTACGTGTATCTACTTATGTTCATGTCCGCTATGCTTGGCATCGTCTTATCAGATAATGTTTTTGTTTTGTACACATTTTGGGAATTAACTTCCATTTCTTCATTTCTATTGATTGGCTATTGGCATTTTAAAGAAAAGTCACGATATGGTGCATTAAAATCAATGATGATTACAATTTTTGGCGGTCTGAGCATGTTCGGTGGTTTCATCCTGCTATCGGTTATTACCGGCACAACAAGCATACAGGCCATGATTGCAAACGCCGATATTATAATGGATAGCCCATATATGCCGCTTGCCCTCGGTTTTATTTTATTAGGGGCATTTACCAAATCGGCACAATTTCCTTTCCATATATGGCTGCCTGATGCAATGGAAGCACCGACTCCTGTCAGTGCCTATCTCCACTCAGCCACAATGGTTAAGGCAGGGTTATATTTAGTTGCGCGGTTTTCCCCAGTATTTACCGGTTTCGAATGGTTTTTCATCATTGTAAGTATTGCAGGAATTTTAACATTGTGCTGGGGATCATACATGGCGGTCCGCCAGACTGATTTAAAAGCAATTCTGGCTTTTTCCACTATAAGTCAACTAGGTATGATTATGGCGATGCTGGGTTTTGGAACGAAAGCGGCTATTTTTGCTGCAATGTTTCATATTCTGAACCACGCTACTTTTAAAGGAAGCTTGTTTATGGTGGCCGGTACCGTTGATCATGAAACCGGCACACGGGATATTCGAAAATTAGGGGGGCTGGCCACCCTTATGCCGATAACTGCTACATTGGCATTATTTGGCACCTTTTCGATGGCCGGAATCCCATTGCCGTTTTTAAATGGTTTCTATAGTAAAGAGTTATTCTTCGGTTCTTCTATTGAATTACAAGAAGGAGCCACTGCACTATCAAGCTTTCTCGTTGAGATTATTCCTTATCTGGCAGTACTGGGAAGCATCTTCACATTTGTGTACTCGATGTATTTTGTTTTCGGTACTTTCTGGGGGCCAAAACAGCTTGACAAATTGCCTAAAAAACCGCATGAAGCTCCGATTGGCATGCTTATAGCACCGGGAATTCTTGTGCTTGGCGTTGTTTTAATCGGTTTAGTTCCAAGCTTGATTAACGGTACATTCATAGCTCATGCTGCTGAAGCAGTGTATGGCGGAGAAGTTACCCAAGAGATTTATTTCTGGCATGGATGGAGTTCAACAGCATTTCAAATGTCTCTTGCCGTCGTAGGGATTGGTGCAATTCTGACGGTAACCAGAACAAGATGGAGCGGTATTTATCAAGCATTTCCAGGAAAATTGAGTGCCAATAAAGTTTATGATTGGCTAATGGAAAAATTGGATACCTATTCAAGTAATGTCACCCGTTCATATATGACCGGGTCGCTCCGGAACTACATGGCTATCATCTTAAGTGCGATATTCATAGTGACTGTCACTGTAATGCTGGTCACCGGAGGCTTTACCATGAATTTCGAGGACCTTGCCCCTGTTACGACGATTGAACTTGCAGTTGTTCTGGTTATTATGGCGGCAGCTGTTGGGACTATATTTACAAATAAAAACGTTGCGGCCATTTTAATCGTTGGCATGGCCGGATATGGGATTGCCCTCTTATTTGTCATTTACCGCGCGCCTGACTTGGCATTGACCCAATTAGCGGTGGAAACAGTTTCCGTAGCACTTTTCCTGCTCTGCTTCTATCATTTGCCAAATCTCAAAAAGCGCAATGAACCATTCAGGACAAAAACGACCAATGCGATCGTTTCAATCGGCTTTGGTACCATGGTGACATTGATCGGAATTTCCGCACACAGCAGTGACTGGTTCGGGACAATTTCTGATTACTTTCTGGAAACATCCTATTCTCTGGGCGGCGGTGATAATGTTGTGAACGTTATACTGGTTGATATGCGCGGTCTGGATACATTATTTGAAATTGCTGTTTTAGGCATTGCCGCACTTGCTATTTACACCCTCATAAAATATAGGTCGAATAAGGGGGAAAAATAAGTGGAATTTATTATTTTAATCTTGGCTGGTGTATTGTTCGCTACTGCAATATATAACCTGCTGCAAAAGCAGCTGCTCAGACTGGTCATAGGCTCTGTGCTGCTTTCCCATGGCGCACACTTATTTATCCTTACGATGGGAGAATTGAAAAGAGGCAGACCGCCAATCTTGACTGATGGTGTTGAGAATTATACCGACCCATTGCCACAGGCGCTTATTTTAACATCAATTGTCATTAGTTTTGGGATAACAAGCCTGCTTCTGGTACTTGCATACCGTACAGCAAATGAAAATGAAACTGACAATATGGAGCAATTAAGGGGTAACGATAATGAGTAATCTTGCAGTTTTACCAATCATCATTCCATTATTAGCGGGAATCATACTCGCCTTTTTCCCAAAACAATTATCACTTGTCCGAACACTGACGAAAATTTTTGTCATTGGTAATCTTGTTATTGCCTGCTATACAGCATGGCAGGTGTTCAATCAAGGGGCCATTATACTTGAAACCGGCGATTGGGCAGCTCCTTATGGGATTATCATTGTAGCCGATGGATTATCAATTTTGCTTGTTTTGACAACTAACATTGTGGCTGCAGCATGTGCCTTTTATGCTCCATACTCATTGCCGGATAAAAAAGAACGATTTTATTTCTATTCATTCTTTTTCTTTTTGATATCAGGCGTTTCTGGTGCTTTTCTGACCGGCGACCTCTTTAACATGTTTGTCTTCTTTGAAGTTCTGTTGATGGCATCCTATGCGTTAATCGTACTTGGGGGAGACAAAGTACAGCTTCGGGAATCAGTAAAATATGTATTCATTAATCTCTTCTCGTCTATGCTGTTTGTTACAGCAATAGCTTTTGTATACGGAACGCTCGGAACAATTAACATGGCACAAATTGCGCAGCGTGTACAGGAAGTCGAGCAGCAAGGAATACTCACCACAATCGGAATACTTCTGTTTTTCGTATTTGCGACTAAAGCAGCTTTATTTCCTTTGTATTACTGGATGCCGAAATCATACGTCGTTCCAAATCCGGTCATTTCAGCATTATTTGGTGCCCTGCTGACAAAAGTGGGCATCTACGCAATCATCCGGGTATTTTCATTGATCTTTGTACATAAAATCAATCTGACACATGAGACATTTATTTGGATTGCCGGACTGTCAATGATTTTTGGTATAATCGGTGCATTATCAACCAATAATATAAAATTGATTATTGCTTACAATATCATTCCAGCTATTGGCTTTATACTGATGGGGCTTGGTGTATTTAATCAGGAAGCCATCAGTGGCTCCATTTATTATCTGATTCATGATATGTTGATTAAGACAAGCTTATTTCTTCTTGTTGGGACGATTGCGTATGCTGCCGGAACTTCTGATTTACGAAAATTCAGCGGGCTCATACACTATTATCCGGTTCTGGGATGGATGCTGTTTGTTTCCGGCTTTGTTCTTGCCGGAATCCCGCCTTTCAGCGGTTTCATCGGCAAGTTACTGTTACTCACCGGCGCGCTTTCGAATGAAGAAATAGCGATTGTAATAATTGCTTTACTTACCAGTCTATTAATTCTTTATTCCATAATGAAAATCTTCATCAAAGGTTTCTGGGGTGAGAAAAACGAATCATTTGAATACAAACCGATCAAAGGCCGAATTGCCCCTGTCGCTGTTTTATTAGCGATATCAATATTTATGGGTATCGGAGCAGAATTTATTTACCCTTCAATTGAATCGATCTCTGCATATTTGCTTGATCCGGAAAATTATATAAATGCTGTCATGAAGGAGTAATGTGATATGCCGTTCCAAATAGTGATTAATCTTATCGTTGCAGTGATGTGGATGTTTCTGAGCGAAAGTTATACCTTCCCAAGTTTTATTACCGGGTATCTTATTGGTATTCTTTTGCTGCTTCTTTTAAACCGTTTCATCCCTGATACATTTTATTTAAAACGTGTCTATAAAATCTTAGTTTTAATTAACCTGTTCATAAAAGAGTTAATTACATCAAATATTGACATCGTGAAACTTGTTTATAAGCGAAAGCCGGAATTTGAACCAGGGATATTCGCATTGCCCACTGAATTGACAAGCAACTGGGAGATTACCCTCCTAGCCAACCTTATTTCGCTGACACCCGGAACATTATCCGTTGCAGTGTCTCATGACAATACACATTTATACATTCACGCGATGCATATTGATGACATTAATGAGTCCATCAATGACATCAAAAATACGTTTGAACATGCTATTATGGAGGTGACTCGATGAATTCCTTATTAAATGTAACAGAAAACATAATTCTAATCGCCACCATTATCAGCATTACTGCTATCGGTATTTCGTTGATTTTGCTTGTTTACAGAATTATTTCCGGCCCTACAAATGTTGACAGGGCGGTAGCACTCGATGCAGCGGGCATGAACATGATGGGCATGGCTGCACTGATGGCCATCATGATTCCAACGACAAAACTAAACGATGTCATATTATTAATTGGGGTTCTTTTATTCATCGGTACAATTGGGGTAGCGAAATATCTGGAAAAGGGTGTTATTATTGATCGAGACTTGGATTGAGGTTATATTCAATATAATAGTAGCTATTTTTCTTTTGGCAGGCTCATTTTTCCTGATATCAAGCTCAATCGGAACAATTCGATTTCCCGATGTTTACACGCGGTTACACGCCACGACAAAAGCTTCTACACTCGGTATTGCAAGCTTATTGATTGGAGCTTTTCTATTCCTGTATATACAACATGACATTATCAGCGGAAAATTATTATTGGCAATCGTGTTTACACTGATAACTTCTCCAGTTGCAGCACATATGATTTCAAGAGCTGCCCACCGGGTTGGGATTAAACCGGTTACCAAAAATCGAACTGATGAATATGAACAAGCCATTCATAAACAAAAGCAGCAACAAAAGTGACTCTAACGGAGCATTTTGTTGCTGCTTTTTCAGTTTGTTCAAAAAGTCCGGGATGTTTTTTCTTTAAGGACAGACACAAAAACACAATCACCTTCATACAAATAACTGTATAGGCCAAAGCCTATCCGTTATCTCCCAAGGAGGTGAATGTGCTTGTCAGGCGTTTTAAGTTTTCTGGGTTTATTAATTAAAGAAGCACTGTTTTTTGTCTCTTACGTCAAAAACCACGCATTCCCCCAGCCTTTATCCCCAAAAGATGAAGCTGAATACATTAAAAAAATGCAAGAAGGTGATGAAGAAGCCCGGAATAAACTGATTGAACACAATTTACGTCTTGTTGCACACATTGTCAAGAAATTTGAGAATACCGGTGAAGATATGGAGGATCTTATTTCGATAGGAACAATCGGGTTAATAAAAGGTATTGAGAGCTATTCCTCAGACAAAGGAACAAAATTGGCCACCTATGCCGCCCGCTGTATTGAAAATGAAATCTTAATGCATCTGCGGGCATTAAAAAAAGTCAAAAAGGATGTTTCGCTGCAGGATCCAATCGGTCAGGACAAAGAAGGCAACGAAATCAGCCTGATTGATATTCTGGAAGCTGAAAACCAGAATATTATTGAATACATTCAATTGAACATGGAGATCGAAAAAATGAATGATTACCTGTCAATTCTCGATAGCAGAGAAAAAGAAGTGGTGCTGTATCGATACGGCTTAAATAACTACAAAGAAATGACCCAGCGGGAAATTGCAAAAATGCTTGATATATCACGGAGCTATGTATCAAGGATTGAAAAACGGGCACTTATGAAAGTTTTTCATGAGTACTACCGGAAAGAATATAAACAAGGGTAAAGCGCAATGACTATTTTTGGGCTTTACCCTGCAAAAAAACTATAATGATCGGATGAATGCCATAATCAAATTAGCTGCATTTCCTGCTGCTGTTTCCAGAAATTCATCAAACGATACCGAAGACTCTTTTCCTGCTATATCTGATAAAGCACGAATAATAACAAAGGGCGTGTCATACTGGTAACATACCTGCGCGATGGCGGCAGCTTCCATTTCAGCCGCAATCATCGCAGGGAATCTCGCCCTCACTGTCTTCACCGCTTCAGGATTTTCCATAAAGGCATCACCCGTTGCAATCATCCCTTCACGAAAATGAATGTCTAATGTTTGTACAGCCTGGGTAGCTTTGGCAACTAAATTGGTATCAGCCGCAAACATGGCGGGCAGATCAGGAACTTGCCCATAAGCATAACCAAAATCTGTCACATCGACATCATGATGAACGACATGTGTTGAAATGACAAGGTCACCCACATTTAAATCATCCGCAAAGCCACCTGCAGAACCCGTGTTGAAGACTTGTGACGGCTGAAACTGTTCATGCAAAATAGCTGTTGCCATGGCTGCATTCACCTTGCCAATTCCGGACTTAAGTAATACTGCCTCACGTCCTGCCAATTTGCCCCGTATAAACAAACAGTTTGCAACCTTGTATTCTTTCCGATCTGTCATGTTTTCTTTTAATAACGAAATTTCTTCATCCATTGCGCCGATAATGCCTAATGTCATCTCTGGTTTCCTCCGATTACTGTAAAAGTTTACTCAAATCGCCACTTTTGATCATTTTCTATTAATTCTTCAACTTTTGTCGGCTGCCAGCCTTCGCTTGGCACCCATGTATTATACACACGATATATCTCTGATCCATCACTGCTTGAAACCGTATTGATAACTCTCTGATCGCCATTGCGTTCAACATACCACATTGTGAAGCTTTCTTCATCCAATCCTGTGGCAGCTGCAACTGCTTTACGCAGTTCTTCTCTGTCCTGTGATCCGTCACTATAATTGACGGTATGCGGCTCAGTTTGTTCGGTTCCCACAGCCTCCCAATCGCCTGTATATGCTTCAGAAACATTATCATCCGATGGCTCAGTTTGTTGAATGTTCACGTCACTATTTTCTTCCTCTAAGTCATTTGCTTCTGAATTATCGTTCGTGTTGCTTTGGTCATCAGCATTATTTTCAGCAGTATTTTCTTTCTCGTCTCTTTCAATACCGGCTTCTTCCTGTGATGACTCATCAGTCTCAGTGTCTGAAGCCACATTCGCCTCTTCATTACCCCCAAAAATAAGCATACCTGCTAATACGAGTGCTAAAATGCTTCCTGTAGTACCCAGTATTGATATAAGTTTTGTATTTTTTCTTCTTTTTTCGTACTTATTAACCCGTGAAGCTGACATGAAACATCCCCTCCAACGTTTACTGTCAATAAAACTTATTCATTTCTCTTATCAATAATGGTACCATATTATACAATAGATGCTATATGATAAAAATCGATTTTAAGTTTACCTGGCTGTGATGGCCTGTGCCACATAAAAAGAAGCTATACAATTTGTTATAGCTTCTTTTAAATCTTTATGACATTAATTTCTATTCAACATCTTCAATTCTCACCATAATATCCCCGCCTGGCGTGGTAACAGCCACTTCTGTTCCTTTTTCCTGGCCAATCAGACTTTTAGCCATAGGCGAATCGTTTGAAATTTTTCCCTCAAATGGATCAGCTTCTGCACTTCCTACAATCGTGTATATCTCTTCATCACCATCCGGAAGTTCTTTAAACGTCACTGTCCTTCCCATTGACACGATATCCGGATTTTCGTTATCGTTTTCAATGATAACAGCATTGCGCATCATTTTTTCAACTTGTGCTATGCGTGATTCAACAAATGCCTGTTCTTCTTTGGCGGCATCATATTCAGAATTCTCGGAAAGGTCGCCGAATCCGCGCGCCTCTTTAATACGATCCACGACTTCAGCCCTTTTATCCATTTTAAGATATTCAAGTTCCTCTCCCAGTTTCTCTTTCCCCTCTTGAGTCATATAAAAGCTTTTCTCTGTAGCCATTCACTAATACACTCCTTTTATATTCAATCCTGCAATTTGGACACTTTAATGTAAATTTATACTAAAAACTACTATGGCAGATTCAATATAAATTTTCAATACTTTTTCAGTTTATTTTTTGCTGGTTCCTGGAGAGAATCTTTTCGACTTTGGTCGCCATTATATCAATCGCTACATGGTTTTGACCGCCTTCAGGAATAATAATATCAGCATAGCGCTTTGTTGGTTCAACAAATTGTAAATGCATGGGTCTGACAATGTTTTCGTATTGTTCAATGACCGAGTCCAGTGTTCTCCCCCGCTCTTTAATATCCCTGGAGAGCCTGCGGATAATCCGGACGTCCGCATCCGTGTCAACATAAACCTTGATATCCATTAAGTCAACAAGCCGCGGGTCTTCGAGTATTAAGATACCCTCCAGAATGATCACTTCTTTGGGTTGTACACTGACAACCTCATTTGACCTTGTGTGCATCTTATAATCATAAACAGGCTTTTGAATCGTTTTATGATCGAGCAAGTCATGAATATGACTGATTAATAGGTCGTTATCAAACGCCAGAGGATGGTCGTAATTTGTATTCAGTCTTTCTTCAAACGGTAAATGACTCTGGTCTTTATAGTAATAATCCTGCTCAATCACAAGGATGGTTTTGTCCTGGAATCGTTCGCAAATAGAGCGTGTGACAGATGTCTTACCGCTTCCGCTCCCGCCTGCGACGCCAATTACAACCGGCTTTTCAGTCATTTGATGGAAACTCCTTTCCTTCATCTTTTATGCTCATTGCAATTCCATCCCCGATCGGCACGATTGTTGTTGCAAAATCCGGATGATTCGTAAGCCAATCATTGTATGTTCGAATTTTCTTTGCTATTTTTTGATATCTGGGATGTTGTTTACCGTCATCTGCGACATATCCTTTAAACAAAACATTGTCAGACAAAACAGTACCGCCATTTACCAAAAGTGGTGCAGCGTGTTCAAAAAATCGCTGATACTTACCCTTAGCAGCATCAATCAAGATAAGGTCAAATGCCCTCGATTGCATTTGCTGCAGTTGTTCAATCGCATCACCAAACAGAGTGGTAATATGGCCTTGTTTGTCTAATCGTCTAATATTATTATTTGCTTTGTGATAGCGATTTTCATCTCTTTCTATCGTCACGATTTGTGCTGCCGGATATGCCTCGAGCATTCTTAATGCAGAATAACCAATAGCTGTTCCTATTTCCAGGATTTGATCCGGCTTTATCAGCCGGATCATTTGCATGACAAAATTCATGCTTATAGGGTCCATGATTGGGACATTGTCCATTTCAGCTGCTTGTTCAAGTTCAGTTACCCATGTTTTATTATCAGGCAACGAATTTCTTAAATAATTCGCTAACGTTTCATCCATAAGATCGTCCTCTTCAATTCGCTTATTAGAACACCAGGCTATAATCGTCAAAAACGAAGATAATGGCCTTCATACCTTAATTAATGTGTTCCTCTCTTAATTTATTGTGCGCTTCATTTGTCTCTGAGAAATGGATGTTGCCTTCGTCGTCATGCAAAAAGTATAAGTAATCCGTCTCTTCCGGATTAACAGTCGCCTCCAGAGAAGTTTCAGCAAAATTGGAAATTGGACCTACAGGAAGCGAATTGACATGATACGTATTATAAGGCGATTCAACTTCCAAATCATCGTACGTGACCTGGTCTTTATGCTCCCCAAGAGCGTAAAGCACAGTTGGGTCAGTCTGAAGTGCCATACCTTCATCCAACCGGTTATAAAACAAACCGGCAATCTTCTTTCGTTGTTCATTAGAGCTTGCTTCGTTTTCAACAACCGATGCCATAGTTAATGCTTCGTGTACAGTTAAATCCTGTCCGGATATCTCATCCATATAAGGTGTCACCACATTAACAGTTTTTTCAAGCATACGGTTGACCACTTCTTCAACTGAAGGATTCTCGCTGTAGAATTGATACGTTGCAGCAAATAAATAACCTTCCAGCGGTGTCCTGATTTCAGGGTTAAGCAGATCATTCGTTAATATATTGGGATAGGTGCTGATTAACGTTTCAATATATTCTGGGTCGTTTACCTTATTAAGAAAATCTTCTTTGCTGAATTGAAGTTTTTCTCCGTAAGTTGCGGCTATCTGATCAATTGTCTGACCTTCCGGAATTGTTATGGAGTAAACAGGCTCTTCCGTGACTCTCCCATTTTGAAGTGCTCCTAATAATTCATCAACATTCATAGAAGGCGAAAAGGTATAGTTCCCTGCTTGAAAACCGGTCACATTCTTAAATTTTGTATAAAATTGGAAAATCGTGCCATCTTTTATAATACCATTTTCTTCGAGGATTGATGCGATTTCAGATGTGGAAGATCCCAATGGAATCTCAATATTGATATCTTCGCTGCTGTCAGGGTCAACTGGCTCCAACGCAGAATTAATATATAAGTATCCTGATATACTGCCAATAACCAAAATCAGGGCCAGTGAGATGATGATGACTGCAGCAATTTTTCGGACTGTTTTAGCGTCATCACTGCGTTTCAGCAAGTTCTCCTTATAGCTTCCTGACACCTTCTTCTTCGACATTGGTCTCCCCCTTTCACCTTGTTTATTATACTAAAATCAACGACAATAATCTATTAGAGGCTGTTCTATTATGTACTGAAATTTCATCCAGTGGAAAATTTCTTGTGATACAACGGAAAAGCTGATACCCATCAAGATATCAGCTTATCTATACCGATTTAATCTTCATTCGTTGTTTTCTTCATCAATCAATGTGTGAAGCACCTCTTCAACCATTTCCCACTCATCATCGGATTCGATTGGAAAGAGTGACAGGTCATCTTCATTCTTTTCTTCTTCTTCATATCTGAATGCATATACTTCGACTTCTTCGTCTTCCTTTTGCTCGGCTGGTACAACAGCTAAATAGGAATGACCCGTTTTATCAACGTCGAACGTAAACAATACTTCAAAAAGATGCTCTTCACCATTTTCATCAGGGATAATAATTCGTTCATTTTCTTCCAGTGCCATGATTACACTCCTTTTAATTTGCCTGATCGAGATAAGTTTGCAAGATCATGACTGCTGCCATTTTGTCGATGACTTTCTTGCGTTTTTTTCTGCTCATGTCTGCTTCGAGTAAAACGCGTTCCGCTGCGACAGTAGTCAATCTTTCATCCCAAAGGATTACCGGTATGTTATGAATTTTTTCGACGTGTTCTGCATATGCTTGTGATGCTTCACCGCGTTGGCCGATTGATCCATTCATATGCTTCGGCAACCCTATTACAGCTTCCCCAACAGCATGTTCATTTATTATTTGCTTCAGCTGTTCATCAGCTGAATATATATCCTCTTCGTTCCATTTAATCGTTGTAAGGCCTTGTGCTGTCATACCTAACAAATCACTTACGGCCACACCGATCGTTTTGGAACCGACATCCAGTCCAACTATTTTCATTTAACTTTCCTTCTGCTGTTCTTCGAGGTAAAACTTCACAAGCTCTTCAATTACTTCATCCCGTTCTACCTTGCGAATTAAACTTCGGGCGTCGTTATACCTTGGGATGTATGCCGGATCTCCCGATAGTAAATAGCCGACTATCTGATTGTTCGGATTATAGCCTTTTTCTTTAAGCGCCCCGTAGACCGTCAGCAGGATGTCTTTTATATCATGATCAAAAGGCTCCTCCGAAAAATTAAATTTCATTGTTTTATCAATAGAGCTCATCGTGACACCTCATTCCACATGTTTTCCGTTTATATTCTATTCTAACATGTTTATCGTTCATATTATATCTTTTTTAGAGGATAGAATACAGTAGTTTAATCATTTAAATGGTTTGTCACATATTGATTTGCAACTTGTAAGGCTTCATTAATTTTTTCCGGCATTTTACCGCCTGCCTGAGCCATATCAGGGCGGCCGCCGCCGCCTCCTCCGCAGATTTCAGCTGCCTGTTTGATCAGGTTGCCGGCATGAAGACCTTTGTCAGTCAAATCTTTTGTAACCCCTGCAGCCAATTGAACTTTCTGATTGTTCTCAGATGCCAACAGGATAACAGCTGAATCAAACTTTTGCTTTAACTCATCCAGCATATTGCGGAGCTGATTCATATCTTTTGCATTCACTTGCTGGGCCAACACAGGGACACCATTAATTGTTTCACTCTTTTCAACGATGGAAGATGCTTCCTGATTGGAAAGCTTCGCATTTAGTGATTCATTCTCTTTTTGCATTGTTTTAATTTCATCGTACATACCTTCTACACGTTCAATGACGCCATCATCTGTTGTTTTCAATAATTTAGCAGTCTTTTGCAGTATGCCCAGTTTTTCGTTGACATACCAGTAAGCCTGTTTACTTGAAACGGCTTCAATTCTTCTGGTGCCGGCACCAATGCCAGTTTCCGAAATAATTTTAAACAGACCGATTTCATCAGTGTTATGGACGTGACAGCCGCCGCATAATTCAATGCTATAATCGCTGATTTGAACAACTCGTACCACATCACCATATTTCTCGCCGAATAAGGCCATTGCACCCATCTCTTTGGCCTCTTCAAGTTTTTTACGATCAATAACAACTGGAATGGATGCCCAAATCTTTTCATTTACTTTTTGCTCAATAGCTGCCATTTCTTCTTCACTCACTGAGTTGAAATGTGAGAAGTCAAATCTCAGTCGGTCCGGTGCCACCAGTGACCCCGCTTGGTTGACATGATCACCAAGAACATCTTTCAAAGCCTGGTGAAGCAAATGAGTGGCTGTATGATTTTTAACGATGCCACTGCGAAAAGCACTTTCAACGGCTGCCTGGATTTCTTCTCCAGTTCTGATTTCTCCTTCTTTCACTCGGACCTTATGCACGTTCTGGCCGTTTGGTGACTGTTGAACATCCTCAACATAACCTGACGCGTTGTCTGTATATATCCAGCCATTATCTGCAATCTGACCACCGCTTTCAGCATAAAATGGGGTTTCTTTCAAAAATACAAACACCTCATCTCCGGCCGTTGCATTATCCGTGAATTCTTTCCCTTTCACCAGCACTTCCACAGATGTCTTCACTTTCAGCTGATCATAACCGACAAATATACTCTCAGTTTCCACATCACTCAACACACCGTCCTGAATTTGCATGGAATCAACTTTCTGCCGTGCATTCCTGGCACGTTCACGCTGCTTTTCCATCTCAAGCTCAAAGCCTTCCTCATCAATAGAAAACCCGTAATCTGCAACATATTCATCTGTCAGTTCCTTGGGAAAACCATACGTATCATATAATTTAAACACTTCTGACCCCGGGAATACGTCACTTCCTTTCTGTTTTTCTTTATCAATAATCGAATTGAGTATCTCAAGGCCATCATTCAATGTTTCATGGAAACGCTCCTCTTCGGTTTTAATAACAGTCTCAATGTAGGACTTCTGTTTTAAAACGTCCGGATAGTAGTCCTCCATGATATTGCCGACGATCGGAACAAGTTTATACATAAAAGGCTCATCGATGCCCAGCTGTTTGGCAAAACGGACGGCCCGGCGCAGAAGTCTTCTCAGTACATAACCTCGTCCTTCGTTGGATGGCAGCGCTTTGTCGCCGACAGCAAATGATACGGTTCGAATATGGTCGGCAATGACTTTAAAAGCTGTGTCGTCCGCTGAATTTTGGCCATACTTTTTGCCTGAAATCTCTTCGGCTTCCCGGATAAGCGGCATAAATAGATCAGTATCAAAGTTTGTCGGAGCATCCTGGATAACAGACACTACCCGTTCCAGCCCCATCCCGGTATCAATATTTTGCTTTGGCAGCGGGGTGTACGTGTCATCAGGATTATGATTAAACTGAGAAAAGACAAGATTCCATATTTCAAGAAAGCGTTCGTTTTCGCCTCCCGGGTACAACTCAGGATCTTCAGGGTCATTACCGTAGCTTTCGCCGCGATCATAAAATATTTCGGAGTTTGGTCCGCTCGGGCCCTCACCGATATCCCAGAAATTTTCTTCAAGCCGAATAATCCGCTCTTTCGGAATCTGAATATCATGCAGCCAGATGTCATATGCTTCATCATCTTCCGGGTGAACGGTCACCGCTAGTAATTCCGGATCAAATCCAATCCATTTTTCGCTCGTTAAAAATTCCCACGCATACGCGATCGCTTCTTTTTTAAAATAATCACCGATTGAAAAGTTGCCAAGCATTTCAAAAAACGTATGGTGCCTGGCTGTGAATCCGACATTTTCTATATCATTTGTCCGGATAGATTTTTGTGCATTAACGATACGCGGATTTTCCGGGATGATCCGGCCATCAAAATATTTCTTGAGTGTGGCAACACCGCTGTTGATCCACAGCAATGTCGGATCTTCTTTTGGCACCAGTGACGCGCTTGGTTCCACTTGATGCCCTTTATCCTTAAAAAAATCCAGAAACATTTGCCGTACTTGTGCCGATGTTAACTGTTTCATCATTTAACCTCCAACTTTTATTTTAAACGCTTTTTAAAAGGCTGTTATGTTTCTTTTCTTTGCTGGCAGCGTTTCTACTTTCACATGATCAAAAAGCACTCTCTGCCAGTTCTTTCAATGAAAAGCATGCAGTCGTGTTGACCGTGTCTTCTGATTTACGACAATAAAAAATCCCCTCTCTATTTAGCTTTAGAGACGAGATCCGCGGTACCACCCTAATTATGAATGGGAAAACCATTCACCACTCAGCATGATAACGGTGTGAAACCGACGGGGGTTAGCCGTACTCCGGTTTAGCTTTCCATGGTTCTCTGTTTTCAGGGTTTCTTCCAGCCTTAGGAAACCCCTCTCTGAAGAGTCTGCCTGATTCACCAGGACTCGTTTGAACGAAAAGCCCATGTACTTGGAACCTTCAACGTAATAATGTAGTTAATTTGCTGATAGTATAGACAACTTTTTTTTCCATGTCAATTATAACCTCCTGACTGACATCACATGCTCAATGAGAACTTTGAGCACAAATGAAATGGGAACAGCCAAAATAAGACCAATAACCCCGCCTATTTTTCCCCCAAGCAGCAAGGCAAAAATGATAGCTGCCGGGTGAATCCTGACACTCCTGCCAACTATATACGGCGATAAAAAATTGCCTTCTATGACCTGTATGATAAAAATGCTTGCCAGCACAATTAAAGCCATTTTGCCGGAAATAGTCGCCGTAATGGCAATCGCCGGGATCGCTCCAATAATCGGACCAAAATAGGGAATAATGTTCGTGAGCGCCATAATAATTGCTAATAATAAGGCATATGGAATACCCAAAAATTTAAATACCCCGAATGCTGCCGCACCGACAAACAGTGATACGATCAGCTGTCCTCTTATGTAACCGCCAAGCCCTTCATCTATTGCATGCAAGAGCCCTTTTGTCTGTTTATGATACTTTTGGGGAATCCAAGTTTTGAAATAATCTTTAATAGAAGCAAAATCTTTCAAAAAGTAGAAAGCGAGGACCGGAATCACGGTTATAACCACAATCATATCGAAAATCTTCGTAAAGCCTCTGACAACGTCAGCAATCAATTCTTCCATATAGGCTTCTGCTTCAAATATCAGTTCATCCATTTTGTCATGGAAAGTCTCCGGCAAGAAAGATGTATATTCATACAGACTATAAACGAAGTCCCGATACATTTCAATCAGCTGGGGAAGCTGGTTCTGCAAATCACTCAGCTGCTGAATGACAGCCGGATATAGACGGTATCCCAAAAACCCAATTCCGCCAAAAAAAAGAAAATAAATCAACAGAATGGCTGCACTCTTCGGGATATTGTGCTTGTGCATTTTTTCAATGACCGGGTATAATAAATAAGCAATCAACATGGCTATTAAAAACGGAAGAAGCAGCTGCCATAGGAAAGAAAGGACAGTACCATAAACAGGAAAAAGTTTCACAAGTAAATAGACAAATAAAAATACAAAAATGCCAGTTATAACCCAAAACAGAAAATTCAATGGTTTATTGTACAGGAACATGCCTGAACCTCCCGGGTAAAGTGAGTTCATGTTTTTGATAAAACATTACCATTGAATTTTCCGCTCATCTTCCGTAAACAGATCATCCAGAGAACTTAACGACCCATCCGGCTCAACCTGATGAATCGTAAGTTTATCATTAAAGACAGAGAGCTCAACAAAACAATTCCAGCAATAGAATTGCTGAGCTCCGATTTTACCAATATTTTTTTCGCTGCAATTCGGACATACCAACATTGTGAAAGCTCCTTTATCCCGCATATAACGGACAGTAAATCCCCGAAAAACGGGGCTTAACAGTCCGTAAATGTCCGATTCGGTTTAACTGACATTCAATGGAAAAATCACTCCATTGAATGAAGTTTCACTTTATTTGTCTATGGTTGCCCGAAAAGAGACAAAATATACATGATATTCACATAAAATCGTATGGCGTCATTTCTTCTTCCTCCCCGATTGGCTGTTCGCTTTCTTCAATAGCATCCAAACGTTCATGCAGTTGTTTTTTTAGTGATGTGAAACGCTTGTTTGAGTCCAGTGTCTGCACCCCCCGCAGAAAAGCATGCTGCTGACCGCAAATGATAAGCGACTTTTTGCTCCTTGTTATGGCGGTATAGAGTAAATTTTTCTTCAGCATACGATTGTAAGCCGAAACAATCGGCAGAATAACAATCGGAAATTCGCTCCCCTGCGACTTATGGATAGAGATACAGTAGGCATGTGTGATGTTCACATAATCTTTTCTTTCATACACAACCTCTTTGCCTTCAAAATCCACTACAAGCTGTTCAATGTTATCGACATTTTCATCTTCTTCAAATATAGCAACAACTTCGCCAATATCACCATTATAGATGTTATCCTCCGGTTGGTTGACAAGTTGCAGGACTTTATCACCAACACGGAAAACGGCATCTGTCGTTTGTATTTCCCGTTTTGAGGACGAAGGCGGGTTTATCAGGGTCTGCAAATGTTGATTAATCATGGTTATGCCAGCCTCGGAACGGTACATCGGTGCCATAACCTGAATGTTTTTTAAATCAACGCCTTTTGTTCCGGCCCGTTCAATAACCATCGTGACGGCTTCAATCACCTGATGTGTGCTGCAGTGGATAAAGCTGAAATCTTTATCATTTTGTAATGCTCGCTGATCAACTGCATCCTGTTTAATCATATGTGCGAGTTCAATTATTTTAGATCCTTCCTTTTGCCGGTAAACATCCTGAAGACTTATATATGGAATATGTTCACTGGCTAGCAAATCCGCCAGCACCTGTCCCGGTCCTACCGATGGGAGCTGATCTTCGTCGCCCACCAGCAATACTTGCATATCGTCCGGTATAGCTTTGAACAAACTATTGGCAAGCCAAATATCAACCATGGAAAACTCATCAACAATTAAATATTTGCCTGTTAGTTGCTCATGCTCATTTTTCTCAAATCCGCTTTGTCCATCCCATCCTAACAATCGGTGAATCGTTACCGCCGGAAGACCGGTTGATTCCTTCAGTCTTTTAGCAGCTCTGCCGGTAGGTGCTGTCAAAATAAAGGGATAATCTGAAGCTGAATCATATTCACCCGGGTCTGAGGAAAGGTCATGAATTTCAGCATAGGCATTCAGTATTCCTTTTACCACCGTTGTCTTGCCGGTTCCCGGGCCACCTGTTAGAATCATTAATTTCGAGCGTAACGCTTGCTCGATAGCTTCAAATTGTTCCTTGCCGTAACTAAGGATTTCTTCTTCTTCAATATCCCCTATAATCTTCATCAGTTCTGCTGTTGGAGTTTCATGTTCAACCGGTTTGGAAATCAATCGTTTAAGATTGGATGCAAATCCATCTTCGGCATAATAAAGTGAAGGCAAGTAAACATTTCCGTCGGCAAGTATGACATCTTTTTCCTTGTTTAAGGCTTCCAGACGGTTTACGACCATATCATTGGTGAGCTTGAGTTCAGGGTGCACGAGCAAGTAGGCGACCTGCCTTGCACACGTTTCAATCGGTAAAAATACGTGACCATCCTGAATGTTTTTTTGCAAAACATAAATACACCCAGCGCCTATTCGGCTTGGGTGTGTCAACGACAGACCATTAGATCGAGCAATCTCATCGGCAGTCTGAAAACCAAACCCATCAATATCAAAAACATACTGATAAGGGTCTTCCTGCAACACGCTGATTGCTTCGTCTTTATACTCCTTGTATATTTTTTGGGCCATCTTCAGACCGATTCCGTATTTAGATAAATAAACAGCGATGTGCTCAAAACCCTGGTTTTCTTTTAAAGTATCAGCAAGAAGTTTGGCTTTTTCTTTTTTTAAACCCGGCACTTCAGATAACACATTCGAGTCGTTTAATATTTTCGAAATGGCATTCTCACCAAGTGTATCCACTATTTTTTCGGCTGTTTTTTTTCCAATGCCGTGAAACATATCACTGGAGAGATAAGCAATCAGACCTTCTTTTGTATCAGGGACAAACGTTTGGTATGAAGTCACTTTGTATTGCAGACCAAATTTAGCATGCCGCTCCAGACTGCCATAAAAGTTATACACAGCAGTTTCCTGCAGGTCTGAGAAATAACCTTTTATAACGATATCCTTATTCGTATAATCTTCATTCGTATCAAGGACTTTAATTTTGGAAATGGAAAAATTTTCATGCTCGTTTCTAAAAATCGTGTGCAGCAGTTCACCTTTTATATACCCATCTGTTTGAGGGTTTTGTCCATCCGTTGCCATACGAATAACCTCACTATCTTACATATCAGAATTATTCCAGACTTGCATGATTTGTTCTTTTGCGTTTTTCGCCAATAAATGTTCAGGCTGAATTTCCAAAGCCTGATTGAATTGGTTCAAAGCACCCTCCAGATCTTCTTCATACAAAGCAATGACTCCCAGGTTATAATGCGCATCACTATGGTTTCCATCCAGTTTAAGCACATTCTCAAATACCGGTTTTGCATCATTGATATGCTCGCTTTGTGCCAGAGACATCCCGTATTGAAACAGGAATTCAGTGTCTTTGGGGGCAAGTTCGGCCGCCCGCATCAAGTATGGAATAGCCAGTTTATACTCCTCCTGATGGAAGAATGTCATCCCGAGTAGATAAAATACATCCGCTTCTTCAAGACCGATTTCAATAGCTTTTAAAAAGTTTTGCTGAGCATTTGAAAAATCCTGTTTTTCATAGTATAGATTCCCGAGCCCGTAATAAGCTGTTGCTGCTTCTGAATCCAGTTCAATTGCACGATGGTAAAAACGTTCCGCACGTTCAGTATCATTGATATGAAGCAATAAATTCCCGAAGTTTACATAGCCCACCGGATTTTCCGGGTCCGTTTCTATAATATCATTGAAAAGCTGTGCCGCTTCTTCATATTTTTGTTCTTTCATCAGCTGTATCGCCTGCTGATTTTTATCCATTGTTTCACCTCTAATCGTCAAAAAAGCATATAACGCCCATTTGGTTATCCAACATAATCAAGATAATTTTCATTTTTTATGACTTCGTCGATCGTACCGCCGCCCAGACATACATCGCCGTCATAAAACACAACTGCTTGTCCAGGCGTTATGGCCCGCTGAGTTTCATCGAAGGCGACATGAACATTTCCATCTTTCATCATAGTGACCGTTACACCGCTGTCTTTTTGACGATATCTGAATTTGGCTGTACATGTGAACGATTCATCCGGAGCCGGATTGATCCAGTTAACGTCGGAAGCAATCAACCCATCCGAGTATAAACTGTCATTGTCAAAACCCTGGCCGACGTACAATACATTTTCTTCAAGATTTTTACCCACGACAAACCATGGTTCGCCCGATCCGCCAATTCCCAGGCCCTGGCGCTGGCCGAGTGTATAATACATCAGCCCGTCATGACGTCCTTTTTCAATCCCATCAAGTGTTTTCATAACACCGGGCTGCGCCGGCAGATATTCACTTAAAAACTCTTTGAAATTTCGTTCGCCGATAAAACAGATACCGGTACTGTCTTTCTTTGCAGCTGTAACCAAATCATGCTCTTTAGCGATTTCCCGGACCTCATTCTTACTCAGATGACCGAGTGGAAACATAACCTTTTCAAGCACCTCTGAATCCAACTGATTTAAGAAGTACGTCTGGTCTTTATTGTCATCCACACCCCGGAGCATTTCATACCGGCCTTCATGATTTCTCACTTGTGCGTAATGACCCGTAGCCAGATAATCGGCACCAAGTGACATAGCATGCTCAAGGAAAGCTTTAAATTTAATTTCCTTATTGCACATCACATCCGGATTTGGTGTTCTCCCTGCTTGATATTCATCAAGAAAATACGTAAAAACTTTATCCCAGTATTGTTTTTCAAAATTAACGGCAAAGTAAGGGATATCCAGCTGGTTACATACCCTGACAACATCATCATAATCTTCCGTTGCGGTACAGACACCATTTTCATCTGTATCATCCCAGTTCTTCATGAAAATACCGACAACATCATAACCTTGTTCTTTCAACAGCAATGCGGCTACTGACGAATCAACGCCACCGCTCATACCGACCACTACCCGTGTATCCTGGTTTGATTTCATGTTTATCACCATCTCATTTTAATTTGCTAAACGTTTCACGATTGCCGCAACACGATCTGCTGCCTCAATCACATTCTCTTCAGTATTGAACGACCCGAAACTGAACCGGATTGAATTGGTTGTCCGATCTGAATTTCCGCCATACATCGCACTGAGTACATGGGAAGGTTCCACTGACCCGGCTGTACATGCACTGCCGCTTGATGCGGAAATGCCGCTGAGATCAAAATTTGTCAAGAGAGACTCAACGTTTGTTCCCGGAAAGCTTAGATTGACAATCGCCGGTATTGTATGATCCGGTGTACCGTTCACTTCATATTTGATGCCATTCTCTCTCAGCCGGTTTAAAAATCGGTCTTTATAAGAGGCATAAACCTGTCTTTTTTCAGCTTTATTTTCCACCGTCAATTCAACAGCCTTTTTGAAGCCGACAGCAGCAGCAATGTTTTCTGTTCCAGGGCGACGTTTTCGTTCCTGTTCACCTCCGAATTGAAGTGCTTCAATTTTAGTACCACCTGCCACATACAAAAATCCGATACCTTTGGGACCATTTATTTTATGGGAAGAAACCGTCAATAGATCAATCCCTGACTGTTGAACGTCTATATCCAATAAACCGAAAGCCTGGACTGCATCGGTATGAAAATAGGCCTGATGATCTTTTAAAATATCACCGATCGCCTCGATTGGCTGAATGACGCCCGTTTCATTATTAACATACATAATCGATACTAAAATGGTGTCGTCTCTCAATGATGCAGTCAGATCCTCAATGTTAATTCTTCCTTGTTCATCAACCGGAAGATATGTGACATCAAATTCCTGTTGTTCCAGATATTCAGCTGTATTTAGTGCTGCGTGATGCTCCTGAACAGTTGTAATGATATGGTTCCCTTTATCCTGATTAGCCAGAGCAGTGCCAATCATGGCAAGGTTATCTGCTTCTGTTCCGCCGCTTGTAAAAACGATATCTTTTTCGTTGGCATGAATGCTGCCAGCCATGGTACGTCGCGCGTCATCAAGGTATTGTCTGGCTTTTCGGCCAAATGAATGAACACTTGAAGGATTACCGAATATATTTGTCATAATCGGATTCATCGCTTCAACAACTTGCGTGTCCATCGGGGTTGTTGCCGCATGATCCAAATAAATGTGATCCATCTTTATTACCCTTTCCAACTATATGTTAAATAGCGATAAATTCTCGCTGTTCAAGCATATTGATTAAATATAAAACATATAGGCGTCCTGCACCTTGTCATTTTCATGCTGTTTCAAATCTTCCAATGTTGTCGTATCCAATACATCTTTGACAGCATCCCTTACGCGTATCCATAACGCCTGCTTGGCAGGTTCTTCATTTTCTATCCCTTCAACAGGCGATATTGGTCCTTCAAGTACGCGTATAATATCCCCTGCTCGAATGTCTTTCGGATCTTTCGCCAGTATATAACCGCCGTATGCACCGCGGATACTCTTTATCAGCCCTGCATTTCGCAATGGAGATGCGAGCTGTTCCAAATAATGCTCAGAAAGCTCTTTCTCACGGGCAATCGTCTTCAGTGAAGTTGGACCGTTCCCATGCTTTCTTGCTAGTTCAAGCATAATGGTTAACCCGTATCTGCCTTTAGTCGAAATCTTCATTTAAAACACCTCATAATTTATAAAACGTTCTTTATGATAATATAAAATATTATAGCACGAATCACTTGTTTCTTGCATTTTAACACATTCAGAATTACGCTTTTATATATATTGCTTATTAACTTTTAAAAAAGGACGATCAAAATGAACCAACAACCACTCGCTTATCGTATGAGACCTGAACATATTAATGACATTATAGGGCAAGAACATCTGGTCAGTGAAGGAAAAATACTTAACCGTATGATACAGGCTGAACGCCTCTCCCCTATGATTCTGTTTGGACCTCCGGGAACCGGAAAGACGTCATTGGCGTATGCCCTTGCCAAGAGCCTGGACATCCCGGTAAAAATGCTGAATGCTGTCGTTGATAAGAAAAAAGATATGGAAATCGTTGTGGAAGAAGCTAAAATGACCGGACAAGTTGTTCTCGTGCTTGATGAAGTCCACAGATTGGACAAAGCAAAACAGGATTTTCTGCTTCCGCATATCGAAAGTAACCTTCTGACGCTGATTGGCTGCACAACAAGCAACCCATATCATTCTATTAACCCTGCCATCCGCAGCAGATGCCACCTGTTCGAACTTCACCCATTAACAATTGATAATATCAAAACGGCCATCACGAGAGCCTCAATTGATGAAGTGAACGGCGTAGGATCAGAGTCTGTTAAATTAACAGATGAAGCACTGGACCATTTGGCATTTGCTGCAAACGGTGATATGCGCTCTGCCTTGAATGGGCTCGAGCTTGCAGTTTCATCTACACCAAAGGACAATAAGGGTGAAATTGTTATCTCTCTCGAAGCAGCTGAAGAATGCATGCAGAAAAAGAGTTTTTCGCATGATAAAGATGGTGACGCCCACTACGACGTCTTGTCAGCTTTTCAAAAATCCATCCGGGGCAGTGACGTTAACGCAGCTTTGCATTATCTCGGAAGACTGATAGAAGCCGGTGATCTGGACAGTATTGCACGCCGTATGATCGTAATCGCCTACGAAGATATTGGACTTGCCAATCCTCAAGCAGGACCGAGAGCCATTTCTGCTGTTCAGGCAGCAGAGCGCCTGGGCTTCCCTGAAGCACGTATACCCTTAGCTAATGCAATCGTCGAGCTCGCACTGTCACCTAAATCCAATACAGCATATAATGCGCTTGATGAAGCACTCTCAGATATTCGCAATGGAAAAAGCGGAGATGTACCCGCTCACTTAAAAGACGCACATTATCAAGGCGCCCAAAAAATGGGCCGGGGCATTGACTATAAATACCCGCATAATTATGAAAACAGCTGGGTCAATCAACAGTATCTGCCAGACACAATCAAAAATAAAGATTACTATAAGCCAAAAGCCAGCAGCAAATTTGAACAGCAATTGAAAAACGTTCATGAGAAAATCCAATCAAAAAAACAATACTAGATTTTAGAGGTATAATTCTTTTTTCAAGCGGTCAAACTAATGATTAAAGAGAAAAATCTATGATTACCGTTTTTGAAAAAGGAGTTGACTATATGGCTAAAGTAAGACAGGACGCCTGGAGTCATGAAGATGATTTATTACTGGCAGAAACTGTACTGCGCCACATCAGAGAAGGCAGCACGCAATTACATGCATTTGAGGAGGTGGGCGATAAACTGAACCGCACTTCAGCTGCATGTGGTTTTCGCTGGAATGCTGAAGTAAGAAATACGTATAACGATGCAATAGAACTTGCAAAACGGCAAAGAAAAGACAAGAAACGTGCAGATGCTAAAAAAGCCAGACAACCGGTTGCTGCCATTCAGGAAAATAAGAATCAACATGCTGATAAAGGATCCGTTGATACCGTATATGATGATACGGCACAATCAATAACGATTGATTCTGTCATTCAATTTCTCAAACAGTTAGATAAAGACTATCAGGCTTCCAATCAATCAAAACAATCACTTGAACAAATGGGACAGGAAAATGAAACGTTAAAGAAACAGGTTAATCAATTGGAGAACAAATTGAAACAGACGGCAAAACAGCTTGAGACAGTTCAGGAAGATTATCAGGTGTTTATGCAAATAATGGACAGGGCACGAAAAATGACCGTGTTTGACGATAAGGATTCAGTACAAGCACCATCTTTCCAAATGGATAAGAATGGAAATTTACAGCAAGTTGCAGACGGTCCTTCCAATCAGTAATTGTTTGTTTGTAAACGTGATCTATTCAAAACATATTCTGCATAGGCTGCAGAAAACAGCCTTACAATAAATTGAGCGGGGTAAGAACCCGCTCAATAAAGTTTTGTTTTATGTATCTATCAATCCCAATTGTGCCGTCTGTTTTATGGTTTTGATCCCGCTCCAGGCAGGTGGGTGCCCTGTTCCATATATAATTGTGCTTCCCCTTTTCCAAGGCTTGCACGCAATATGAAAACCTATGCAGACTCCCAATTATATAAGTGTTCGGTCAAAACGAATGTACTAGACGTACACATCAGGATTGAAAGATTTTTATCTTATCGGTTTATAAATTTATCTTAACACACATATATATTTTTTTCAATATTCACTTTTATAAAATTTACATCCCGGTAGTTAAAACGATTGGTCAATCAACTGATTTTTTATCATTAACCTGGATTGACAGTTCGTTCAATTGTTCATCGCTGACCTGGTTTGGTGCATTTGTCAGCAAATCGGAAGCAGAAGCTGTTTTTGGAAATAGGATTGTATCTCTAAGGTTGGACCTGCCCGCCAGCAGCATGACAAACCTGTCGAGTCCTAATGCAATTCCCCCGTGCGGCGGTGCACCATATTGCAATGCTTCCAGTAAAAATCCGAACTGATCTTCAGCTTCTTCTTCAGAAAATCCTAACACTTCAAACATTTTATCCTGCATTTCTTTGCTGTGAATACGAAGTGACCCGCCGCCAAGTTCGTATCCGTTTAATACAAGGTCATAGGCATTGGCATGCACATTTTCGGGTTCCGTATCTAATTTGCTCATGTCACCTTCAACAGGCTTTGTGAAAGGATGATGCGCCGCAAAATATCGTCCATGCTCTTCATCATATTCCAATAACGGCCAATCAGTAACCCAGAGAAAGTTAAATTTGCTCTCGTCAATTAAATCCAATTCTTTACCCAATTTAAGCCGCAATGCACCTAAGCTGTCATAAACAACATCTGTTTTATCCGCACCAAATAACAGCAAGTCACCATCACCGGCTTCGGCTTTTGTGACAAGATCGTCTTTCTCCTCATCGGTAAGGAACTTGGAAATGGGGCCTTTCACTTCATCGCCTTCAATTTTCAGCCATGCTAACCCTTTAGCACCATAAATTTTCACAAATTCAGTCAGTTTGTCAATATCTTTTCGCGAGTAATTTGCTGCTTGTCCCTTAACATTTAACAAACAAACTTTCCCGCCCGTCTCAAGTGCTCCCTTAAACACCTTGAATGTCGAGTTTGCCAGAACGTCTGAGACATGAATCAATTCCATGCCAAACCTGGTATCAGGTTTATCTGAACCAAACCGTGTCATTGCTTCGTCATATGACATTCTTGGCAATGGCAATGGAATGTCAATATCTTTAACTTCTTCCATAACATGTTTCATCATATTTTCGGTCATATCCATAATCTCATCACTCGTCATGAAAGATGTTTCAATATCGACTTGTGTAAATTCCGGCTGGCGGTCAGCACGCAAGTCTTCATCACGGAAACAACGTGCCATTTGATAATATTTTTCGAATCCGCTCATCATAATCAGCTGCTTAAACAGCTGAGGCGATTGCGGAAGCGCATAAAATTCGCCCTCGTGGACACGGCTTGGGACCAAATAGTCTCTCGCCCCTTCCGGTGTGCTTTTGGTCAGGATCGGTGTTTCCATTTCCAAAAAACCGTCATCATTCAAAAAGTTTCGTATAGCCTGTGTAGTTTTATGACGCATTTTGAATGTTTCCTGTAAAGTGCTTCGGCGCAAATCAATATAACGGTATTTCAAGCGTAAATCCTCAGCAACGTCCGTCTCTTCCTGAATAAGAAAAGGTGGTGTTTTGGCCTTGTTCAGTACTGTCAGGCTTGAGGCAAGAACTTCAATCTTTCCTGTTTCCATCACCGGATTGACTGTATCCGGATCACGCTCAACCACCTTCCCCTTTATTTCCAGTACATATTCAGTCCTGACCGCCTCAGCCGTCTGTAAAGCAGCCTCTGAATGATCCGGGTTGAAGACGACTTGGACGAGACCGGATTTATCACGCAAATCAATAAAAATTAAACCGCCCAAATCACGTCGTTTTTGCACCCAGCCTTTAAGCAAAACAGGCTGATCAACATCTCTTAAATCTAACGTGCCTGCTAATGTCCGTTCACTCATTATCATTGCCTCCTGACAGCTTTTCTTGCAAATAGTGCACTAATTGTGATAGAGGCACCTCATCCTGGTTGCCCGTTTGCATTTCTTTAACATTAATGGTTTTCTGGTTTATTTCATTTTCGCCCAACACAAGAACATATTTAGCATGAAAGCGGTCTGCCGCCTTAAATTGTGCTTTCGTTTTTCGTTCTTGATAATCCCTATCAGCCTGGATACCGTTATTGCGTAATTCATGGATAAGCTGAACAGAATACTTATCAGCTTCATCCCCGACAGTAACGATAAAACAATCAAGATCTTGAGCGGCAGGAATTTCAACGTTTTCTGCTTCCAGTGCCATCAGCAAGCGTTCAAGACCCATACCGAAACCAATCCCTGGAGTAGCAGGCCCGCCCAGTTC
The DNA here is from genome assembly GCF_001307805.1 of Lentibacillus amyloliquefaciens. Taxonomy (GTDB): domain Bacteria; phylum Bacillota; class Bacilli; order Bacillales; family Amphibacillaceae; genus Lentibacillus; species Lentibacillus amyloliquefaciens. The sequence continues at coordinate 1,176,176 of NZ_CP013862.1, forward strand.
CTCGATCAGGCCGTTATACCTGCCGCCGCCGACAAGCGTTGTAATAGCGCCAAATCCTTCCGCCTCACTCATAATTTCAAAGGCAGTGTGGTTGTAATAGTCAAGCCCCCTGACGAGATTCGGATCAACTTCATAATCGATTCCCATCAGTTCCAGATACGTTTTGACTTTTTCAAAATAGCCAACCGAGGTCTCATTTAAATACTCAAGAATTGAAGGTGCCGTCTTCATAGCCGGATGGTCTTTGTCCTTCTTGCAATCCAGAATGCGCATTGGATTTTGTACAAGCCGGTTTTGACAATCGTGGCATAACTCATCTTTATGCGGTGTAAAATGATTGATCAATGCCTGACGATGATTCTCCCGGCTTTCCTTATCACCAAGCGAATTAATGACAAGCTTCAAAGACGTGAGACCAAGTTCGCGGTAAACTGACATAGCCAAATCAATAACTTCCGCATCAACAGCCGGATCAGAACTGCCCATCACCTCGACGCCGAATTGATTCAGTTGCCGCATCCTACCCTTTTGCGGCCGTTCATAACGGAACATCTGAGCGAAATAATACAGTTTAACCGGCTGACTCGCATTGCCGTGCATTTTATGTTCAACAAATGAACGTACAACAGGTGCCGTGCCTTCAGGACGCAGTGTCAAGCTCCTTCCGCCGCGGTCATCAAATGTATACATCTCTTTTTGGACGATATCCGTTGAATCACCCACGCCGCGCTGGAAAACTTCGGTATGCTCAAAAAGCGGTGTCCGTATTTCATCAAAATGGTATCGTCTGCAAACATCTTTAATTTTATTTTCGACAAACTGCCATTTAGCAGCTTCTTCAGGCAGAATATCAACTGTACCTCGTGGAGCTTTCATACTCATTATCAATACCCCCTATTCATATTACATACAAAAAAAGCTCCCGTCCCTTAATGTATAAGGGACGGGAGCTTACCCGCGTTGCCACCCTGGTTGATGTCTTTTACAACATCCGCTCTGCACAGTTAACGCCTGCAAAACGTCTATACCTACTGAAATTCATCAGAAAGGAGAAGGTGGGCAGCAGAAGTTGAATCAACTATCAACATGCTTTCCACTTTTCAGCTTTCAAGTCTTTGTTCGGAATAGAACCTGGGGAATGTCATTCATCAGAGCTTATGTGAACATGTTTCCAGCCAATGACATCTTCTCTCTGTTCATAAGTGGTCTGATTACTGTTTCCTTCAAAGGTTTTCAAGTTCCTATCGTTTTGAATGATTTCTATCATAATGTTTTCCGCGTTTGTTGTCAAGTACGTATTATTTTTTTCTTCAACCTATTAACTTCACCGAGTGAAATACCTAGTTCTTCAGCTATTTCCATATGATTAAAACGGTCATCCAACTCTGTAAAATGATGAAAATCCACACCGAAAATATCTTTATCAGTACTTGAATTCCATTGCTTCTCATTCATGCGCATGTGAGTTCCTCCTTGTTGCTCATTAGTTTTGCCTTATTGAAGACTTTTTATTAAACTAAAAGAGAATCGGAATAATGTTAGAGGGGGAACCATAGTGCATTTGAAAAAATCGGCAATCGTGGTCTTCATGATTCTTTGCTTTCTTTTTGCACCTGCTGTACAAGCTAATGACGCATTCATCACCACTGATAATTTGAATGTACGTGCAGGACCTGGAACCAATTTCGACCGTATCGGCCAAGTACATACCGGTGAAAAACTCCCGATTCGATCCCAATCTGAAGACTGGATTGAAATAGAGTTTGACAATAGCCGGAGCGGATGGGTTTCAGCGGAATTTGTCACCATTGAATCTGATACTGACAGCGCATCCCCTGCTAATAACCCGTCAGAGAGAACAATTACGATTAACAAGGACAACACCCATTTACGAAAAGGACCTTCCTCCTCACATGACATAACGAATTACGCCAGCTCAGGAGAGGAATTTACAGTCATAAATGAAAATGAAAACTGGCTTGAAATCACAAATGAGGAACTGTCCGGCTTTCTGCACAAAGATCTGGCTGCACATCAAACAAATGCCAGTTCATCCGGACTTGAGGATAAAACCATCGTCATAGATGCCGGGCACGGTGGTGTAGATGTTGGCGCAATCGGCGCAAGTGGAACATATGAGAAACAATTCACCAACCGCACAGTGCAAGAGCTAAAAAAAGAACTGGCAATATTAGGTGCTGATGTCATCTTAACAAGACAGTCTGACCATTATATCTCACTCGCAAGCAGGGTTAGTTTATCAAATATAACAGATGCGGATGCCTATCTCAGCATACACTATAACAGCTTCCCGCAAGCTCCTGACGTAACTGGGATCGCAACGTATTACGGGCACGACCGTGACAAGAATCTTGCTGCTGACATTCAAGAGGCTCTGATCACCGAAACCTCCGCAGACGACCGTGATATTAAACAGGAGGATTATTACATCCTGAGAAAAAATTTGCAGCCGTCTGTTCTCATTGAACTCGGGTTTATCTCCAATTCGGAACAAGAAGAACTTCTTCAGACAAACATTTATCAAAAAAAATTGGTCTCAGGTATTATCAAAGGATTAAACCAGTTTTTTTCAAATCCCCAGATTCCAGTTCAATAAGCTGTCCTCTGAAGGACCGCTTATTGTGACACAAAATCCATAAACTGCGACGTAACTTTAGGTCTAAGTTGTGAGTCGTCTACCGCTGCGGAAACACACTGCGCCAAGCGGCAATCATTCCTGTCACTACGGCGCAGTTTACATCGACTGCGAAGGTTAAAGTGCAACAAAATTTATGAAAAGACCCTGTCAAAAACAAAAACGAAGGTCGGCAATTTTTGCCCCCTCCGTTCTAATCACAATTGACCAAAACCATTTCCGGCTATTTGTCATGGCTATCCAGAATTATGGTAACAGGACCGGAATTTGTCAGCTGTACCTGCATCATCCCACCAAATTGGCCTGTTTCAACTTCAATACCATGCTGTTGAACTTGCTGATTAAAATACTGGTAAAGTTCGTTTGCCTGATCAGGTTTGGCAGCATTCAAATAATTTGGCCGCCGTCCTTTACGTGTATCCGCATAAAGGGTGAACTGCGATATCGACAAAACTTTTCCGGCTTCATCTTGTAATGATTTGTTCATTTTGCCATTTTCATCATCAAAAATCCTTAAATGAACCAGCTTATTTGCCAAATAATCGGCGTCTTCCTCATCATCATCATGTGTTACACCAAGAAGGACAACCAGCCCGTGCTCGATCGCACCTGTTGTTGAACCTTCAACAGTTACACTTGCTCCTTCCGATCGCTGAATCACTGCTTTCATGATCTCATGACTCCTTATTGTGTTGTTCGTGTTACCGTATAAACGTCTTTTATTTGTTTGATTCGTTCGACAATCCGTTTCAAATGACCTGTATTGTGAATAAGAATGGTTATGTGGATTACAGCCATCCGATTTCGGTCTGAACGGCCGTTTACATACGTTATATTTGTTTTTGTCTCATTAACCGCTTGTAATACTTCATTTACCAGTCCGCGGCGGTCATATCCCGATATTTCCAAATCAACGTGATATTGTTTTTTGTCTGATTGTCCTTTTTCCCATTCAACATGAAGGAGTCGCTCTTTGACTTCTTCTTTCTGTACATTTGGACAATCTGAACGATGTACCGATACTCCTCTGCCTTTTGTAATGTAACCGACAATTCGGTCCCCAGGCACCGGATTGCAGCATTTCGACAAGCGGACCAGCAGATTATCAACGCCTTCCACTTTTACACCGGAGTCTCTTTTTTGCTCTTTTTTCGTTACGGCTTCATTCTTGACTTCTTCAATGGTTTCTTCTAAGTTCTGTTCTTTTTGTTTGGCTTCTCTCACTTTATCCGTCAGCCGTGTGGCAATTAATGCAGCAGTAATGCCCTGGTAGCCGACAGCAGCATACATATCATCTTCATTGGAAAAGTTAAATTTCTCAAACACACGTTTTAAATTATCGGATATTAATACATCTTTTGGTTCAATGTCAAACGCCCGGATTTCTTTTTCGACAGCTTCTTTTCCTTTACTGATATTTTCATCACGGCGCTGCCTTTTAAAGAATTGTTTGATTTTGCTTTTAGCCTGTGATGTCTGGGTGATTGTCAGCCAATCCTGTGAAGGGCCATACGAATGCTTGGAAGTCATAACTTCTACAATATCTCCGTTTTTTAGCTGATAATCAAGTGGTTCCATTTTACCGTTCACTTTTGCACCGATTGTCTTATTGCCCACTTCCGTATGGATCCGATAGGCAAAGTCGAGCGGCACTGAACCCGACGGCAATTCAATGACATCGCCTTTTGGGGTAAAGACATAAACCATGTCTGAAAACAAATCAACTTTTAATGTTTCCATAAATTCTTCTGCATCATTGGTTTCATTTTGCCAATCCAAAATTTCACGGAACCACGTTAATTTATCTTCAAACGCTTTGTTTCCCTTCGAAGGTTGCTTTCCTTCTTTATAGGCCCAGTGTGCCGCAATACCATATTCTGCAATTTCATGCATTTCCTTCGTTCTGATTTGAACTTCAAGCGGATCGCCTTTTGGACCGATGACAGTCGTATGCAAAGACTGATAAAGATTCGGCTTTGGCATGGCAATATAGTCTTTAAACCGTCCCGGCATTGGCTTCCAGCATGTGTGAATGATACCCAGAACAGCATAGCAATCCTTAATGCTATGAACGAGAATACGCACTGCCAGCAAATCATATATTTCATTAAACTGCTTCTTCTGTTCAGCCATTTTTCGGTAAATGCTGTATAAATGCTTAGGCCTGCCGGACATGTCCGCTTCGATATTGACATCTTTTAATTGATTTTTCAATTCGCCTATAACTTCATCAATATAGGACTCCCGCTCTTCACGCTTTTGCTTCATCAGCTGGACAATCCGGTAATACTGCTGTGGATTCAGATAACGCAGTGCGGTATCTTCTAATTCCCATTTAATCGTCGATATCCCGAGTCGATGTGCTAATGGTGCAAATATTTCAAGTGTTTCATTTGATATTCGGCGTTGCTTATGCGGCGGCAAATGTTTCAGTGTCCGCATGTTATGAAGACGGTCGGCAAGTTTTATCAAAATGACGCGTATATCCTTTGCCATCGCAACAAACATTTTCCGGTGATTTTCTGCCTGAAGTGCTTCTTTTGATTTGTACTTAATTTTACCGAGTTTCGTGACCCCATCGACGAGCATTGCCAGTTCATGATCAAATGAATCTTCCACATCATCCAAGGTCACTTCTGTATCCTCAACAACATCATGCAAAAAACCGCCCGCTATCGTTACCGGATCCATTTCAAGTTCGACCAGAATCCCGGCAACTTGAACCGGATGAACGATATAAGGTTCACCTGACTTCCGGTACTGATCCTTATGGGCGGATTCGGCAAACTGATACGCACGATGAAGATAATCCGCATCATCATTGGTCAGGAACGTGCGGGCTTTGTTTATCACATCTTCACTTGTTAATATTTCTTCTTTAGCCATAAAATCACCTGAATTCACTTTAACAATTACTATATATTCCAGCCTGGGCATTACATCTGCTTTCAAACATTCTCCGATGAATCTCCGATGAAGATATAATCAATAATTTGTTCTATTGTTTATAGTATTAAAAACATTTCCTGTCATGTAAAGGAAAAACGGTTGGTTAGCTTAACTTAAATTTTTCCAGTGAATAATAAGAGGTCTGACGATTGTTTCGTTCAGACCTTATAGAAGACGTTCAAAAGTCCGGTAAAAATGACGCGTCGGTGTTTCTAGTTGGGTTGTTTCTCCGCTCCTCATGTATCTAAAGGTATACATTCCGCTCCTTGGAAAAGAAATACGCTAATGCTCGCGTGCGATGTAAATTCGGGGGGAGTTTTTCTGTGCTCGAAACTGCACCGCCTCGAACTTGTCGGTCCTTTTCATCCTCCTTTTGAACACGGTATTTATCATGTGAAAATTAATAACTCATTAATGTGAGCACATCATATCCTTCAAGCTTTTCCATTCCATTTAAATAAGAGAGTTCAATCAGAAAAGCACAGCCGGCAACTACGCCTCCAAGCTCTTCCACCAATTGAATGGTTGCATCTATCGTTCCGCCTGTTGCGAGCAGATCGTCGGTGATCAATACACGCTGGCCGGGTTTGATCGCATCTTTATGAATCGTCAGGACATTTTCCCCGTACTCAAGCCCATAATCGACTTTAATCACCTCGCGCGGGAGCTTTCCTTCTTTCCTGACAGGTGCAAAGCCGGCTTCGAGCGCATAGGACACCGGACATCCAATGATAAAGCCTCTCGCTTCCGGTCCCACAACCAGGTCGATGTCTTTTTCATGGGCATATTCAACTATTTCATCCACTGCTGATTTGAATGCTTTTCCGTTATTCATCAATGGCGTAATATCTTTGAACTGTACACCTTTTTTCGGCCAATCTTCAACAATTTGCACGTGTTTTTTATAATCCATAAACAAGTTCCTCCTCAAGCGTATGCCTGTCATTCATACATTCCAATAACCATGATTTCAATTCATCATATGTTGAATAGTATAATGTTTTTTCAATTTCAGCTCTATTTAAGCGTTCCTGGTATACCTCTGATTCCGTTAAATCTTTTTTAGCAGGATTGTTGCTCAATTGTATAACACCATTTTCTATTTTAACAAAATCAAGATCAAAAAACACGTTTGCCATAAATATTAACTTGTCATGTGTCCATGCTTTAGCTTCTGTGATCATAGCTGCTTCTTTATTGATATCAATCTGTTGTCGCTTGGCCAGAAGGGCGTAGAGCCATTTAAAATCCTCTCTTGAAGGAAATGGTTTCATAAACACACTATCGTTCAGGTGAAAACATACATGAATATTAAGCGGATTTAACTGCTGAATCAATGATTGCAATGTCTTCAAGTCTTGTGGCAAATCATACAAAAATAGATTGTGGACATTTTTCAAGTGCCTTATATCGGTATCATATGCAACAGGGTGAACATTATCAAAGTACGTATTATTGGACGATAATGTTTGCGTAACTGCTGCATGATCCCCATTAGTGGAAACATAATGCGTCAAATCGAATTGTTTTGCGCCGCGATGATCGAATAATTGTTTTTCATCAATTTTCATATCCTGCATAACCATTTGGACTTTCCGAAAACCATTCCATTCATTGATGTTAAGCTCACCGACAATCGACACCTCTGTTTTTGGCGAGAGATGGTCATATAAATCTCCAAAACCGAAACCGATTCCGTCCATTGTTTTATTCTGTTCTTTAAATTGCATCTTTAAATGATTCTTATTGGCTCCAATTTTTCTGGCATCGTTGGGAATTTCCTTTATGTGAAAAACCGGCTTTGGATTGGCCATGCCAAAAGGTGCCAGCTGACCGACCTCTTCAACCAATGCCTCATTAATCTCAGGCATGGCTATCGTTTTAGTCACTTCAACCTCTTGTGTGAAATCTTCGTTTCGAAGTTGCTGATGAATGATATCGTTAAGCTCAGTTTTTAACTGCTCCAGATTATCCAGCGGAAGTGTCATGCCGGCTGCCTGGGCGTGACCGCCAAATTGCGTGAAAACATCTCTGATTTCCATGCAGCCTGAGAACAAATCAAAAGCCGGAATACTTCTGGCAGAGCCTTTTGCGATGCCTTCTTCCGGTAAAATGGATAGAACGATTGCCGGGCGGTCGTATTTCCGCACAAGATTTGAAGCCACTATCCCAAGCACACCCTGATTCCAGCCTTCTTTCGCAGCAATAATAACCCCTTGTCCATCTCGAGAAGCCACCATTTCCTCAGCTTCTTTTACAATATCACTGACAATTTTTTGGCGTTTTTGGTTGATCGATTGGACCTGGTCAGCTATTTTGTCAGCTTCATCCTGATCATCTGTCAGCAATAATTGAACTGCAAGGTCAGCATCCTGTAATCTGCCGACCGCATTCAATCTGGGCCCGATTGAAAAGCCGATAGCTTCTTCATTAACATCCCCACTGATACCGCAAACTTTCTTTATAGCGACAAGTCCAGGTTTGTCACTTACTGATAAAGCCTTTAATCCATAAAAAGCCAGGATGCGATTTTCATCGATTAATGGGACAAGATCAGCTATTGTGCCAATCACTAAGTAGTCAAGGTATTGCTTTGGAAAATAGCCCAGAAGACTTTGTGCAAACTTGAATGCAACGCCCGCACCTGCAAGTTCTTTAAATGTGTAGTCAGGAGAACATTTTGGATGTATAATCGCAAAAGCATCCGGCAATTGCTCTTGTGGCTCGTGATGATCGGTGATAATCAGATCCATTCCTAATTGTTTAGCAACAGCCGCTTCATGTGTAGAAGCTATTCCTGTATCGACTGTTATAATTAATTGGCAGCCATGTGCATGAGCCGCTCTGAATGCTTCCTCATTTGGTCCATATCCTTCTGTAAAGCGATTCGGTATATAATAGTCACAATTTGCGCCAAGTTCCTGCAGTGCTTTAATCATGATAGCGGTGGAGCTAACCCCATCAGCATCATAATCGCCATAGACAAGAATTTTTTCATTTGCACTGATTGCTTTATGTACGCGCTCTGTCGCTTTTTCAATATCCGCTAATAAATTGACACTGTGTAAATTATTCAGATCAGGAGATAAAAACTCCTCAGCTTCTTCATCTGATGTGATTCCCCGCTGTAATAACAATTCTTTAATTAGCGGTGAGAATTTATTGGAATTCAAATTTGATAAATCGTTTTGTTCTTTTGGAAATTTCCATTTCATTTTACTCTTTAACATAAACTCACCCCTGACTTATCCAGTATACAAAAGATAGTCACGGGGAGCAATCAGGTTTATTTATCGTTATGAGTATTATCAGAGTCGTCGTTTGCTTTATTTTTGGCCTCGGACTCACTTAATAAATTATGTTCTTTTAATGTTTTTTGCATTTGTTGTTTCTCTGTCCGCAGCACATTTCTCTCACGCTGCAACCGGATAATCTTCACAAGTCCGGCCGCCGCCGTTATGATGCCTCCCATTAATACAGAAAACAAGATAACGAGTATCAGTGGTGCTTCACCGCTTCCAAACAGATAATTAACTTCTACGGGATTGACATTGATCACTGCGAATACCGCAACAATAATAACAAAAATAATGGCAAAAATGACATAAGTTTGACCTCGCAAAGTTTTCCCTCCTTCTTCTGTTACATCTTCTAAATTACCCTTTAACTTTTAAAACTAACCATAATGAATGAACCTCTAAAAGCTGATCAGCATTCAGAGGTTCATTTTCATTAAACTTGCGGGCCTTCTGTCCGTTTCTTTTTGGCAAAAACAACCGGCTTTTCTTTAATATTCTTCCCGCGCCAGACAAGCCATATCTGTGCAGCCAGGAACAGAGACGAGTACGTACCCGCCAAGAGCCCGACAGCAAGTGCAATGGCAAAACCGGTAATCGATTGTGCTCCAAGGAAGAGAAACGCCAGGACAGCAATCAACGTGGTGACAGTTGTGTTAATACTGCGTGTCATGGTTTGCACAAGACTGCGATTAACGATTTTTGCCAGTTCCTTAAACGATGTGATGCGCTGTTGTTTCCTTAGATTCTCGCGGATCCGATCAAAGGTGACAATTGTGTCATTGATGGAATAACCGATAATCGTAAGTATTGCGGCAACAATCGTCACATCAAACTCAATCCGGGTCAGACTGAATATCGCCAGAATGAAAAAGGCGTCATGTACAAGGGCGATAATTGATGTCACCGCAAAGATCAACTCAAATCGCAGTGTTACATATATGACAATGCCAATAGACGCGATCGCAACGGCATAGATGGCATTTTTAACGAGTTCTTCCCCGACGATTGGTGAGACAACACTGACACTCGTATCGGCATTAAAATTTTCTTTAAAGTACGTCTGTATATCAGCAATACGATCTTCATCAATCACTCGGTCATAGCGGAGGATAGCTCCGTCGTTATTATCACCGGTCAATACAACCGATTCGGCTTCTAATTCAAGCTCCTGCAGGCCATCCTCGATTTCGTCCGTGTTCAAGCTATTCTCTGCTGCCAATTGGATCCTTGATCCGCTGGTAAAGTCAATTCCCGGGTTCAATTGGAATATACCAATTACAATTCCCCCAACAATGACCATTATGGATGAAGCTAAGAAAAACTTCTTCCGGTGCTGAGCAACATTCGGTTTCCGGTTGAAAACTTTTGGTTCGTATTCAGTCGAATCAGCAATATCCTTAATATCTTGTCGTTTCACACCAAACCAGCCCGGGCGATTTTTAAGGAACTTGCTTTTTACCCATAAACTCATGAGCAATCGTGTTCCGAAAACGGCGGTCAGGAAACTGACAACAATACTTAAAATCAGCATTGTCGCAAACCCTTTTACAGAGCTTGTGCCGAATGTAAACAGCACAGTCGCAGCCAGCAGCGTCGTAATATTAGCATCGACTATCGCTCTCAGAGAGTTTTTCGAGCCGGCTCTAAATGCTGCCTGAATTGATTTGCCTTCCCTTACTTCTTCCTTGATCCGTTCAAATGTAATGACGTTTGCATCCACCGCCATACCGACACCGAGAATTAATGCTGCAATTCCCTGAAGTGTCAGGACACCATTCATCAGATTAAAAATCAATAAAACCAAGAAGATATAGACACTTAAGTTAATGGCTGCGATAATGCCCGGGAAACGATAGGCAATCATAATATACAGAAACACAAGACTTATGCCGATAATTGCTGCAAAAACTGTTTTATCAAGTGCTTGTTCACCAAACTGCGCCCCGACTGTATTGGAGTACAGCTCCGTCATATTGACCGGAAGCGAACCGGCATTGATAATATCTGCGAGTCGCTGGGCCGAATCAACGGTGAAATTACCTGTAATCTGGACATTTGTTGTGTTGAGTGTTTCTTGCACGCCGGCGGCAGAAACATATTTCGAATTTTCTTTCTGTACTTCTTCATCAAATGAATCGCCTTCCTGATAATCCATCCAAATCACTAATAAATCTTCCCGTTGTGGAAAAGGAACAGCCGGGTTATATTTGGAAGATAATTCACTTGTGATGTCACGGAATTTCGATGCATCCTTCAGCTGCAATGTCACAATCGGCTCGTTCGTCTGCTGGGAGAAATCCTGACTGGCAGCCCCTTCAACCAAGTCACTTCCATCCATCAGTTGCTCATCTTCCACATTTCTGAAAGACAGACGTGCAGAAGTCGACAGCAGTTCACGGGCTTCTGCCTGATTTTCAACACCGGCAAGCTGAACACGAATTCTGTCATCACCTTCTATATCGATGTTTGCCTCACTGATTCCCAGCCGATCCACTCGATCATTCAGGATTCGTACAGTAGATTCCAGCAGTTCCCTGTCAGTCTCCTGATCTTCCTCGACAGGTTCAACTTCATATAAAACTTCAAAGCCGCCCTGAAGATCAAGACCTAAGTTAATATCTTTCGTAATTCCTGTTACCGTTGACCCAATCGTTCCTGCCAAAATAAGTACGATTAGAAAAAAGGCAACAATTCTGCCTCTGGTTTTCATCTGTTGTTTTGCCTCCCTCAATAGCTCACGGGTCCATTATGTATTCATTAATTGTTTTTAGTCTGATTATCTCCAGTCAATGCAGCAATTGATGCCGCTAAGTCTTCATCCTGATGAGCATTGATTGTCAAATAACTCATGTAAATATTTGATGACAGATGAAAAATATCCTGCACAATTTCATATAAACGTTTGGAAGGCTCGCCTTTCCACACTTTTTCCTGCAGGCATTTCCATACATCTTCACTCGTTGCCTGATTATATCCGATCAACTTTAATTCGGCTGCTTTGCTGTTTAAAGCCGGTTCAATTTCTGATTTCCAATCATTCACTTTTTTAACAACTTCCACGATAATATCACCTCTTTCAAACGAAAGACTGGTTATGTCTTTATGCTTGTCATGCTTGGCCTACTTCTTTGCATATATATTATTGTATCTGAAATTTTATTTTTTGAGAAGGTAGGTCGGCAATATTGGCCAAACAATCATTTCTAAAAGGCACATTAATTCTTATCGCAGCAGGCATGATAACAAGGCTGCTCGGTTTTATAAATCGTTTGGTGGTAGCCAGAGTAATGGGTGAAGAAGGTGTCGGTTTGTATATGATGGCACTTCCTACATTGTTTCTGGTCATTACATTGACACAGCTTGGTCTTCCTGTGGCTATATCCAAACGGGTATCTGAAGCAGAGGCTAAAAATGATAAAGCCAAAATTAAGCGGATTCTTGTTGTCTCCCTGCTTCTCACCGGAGTTTTAAGTGTTGCTTTTACAATTGGCATGGTCATGGCTGCACCTTTTATCGCAACAACTTTGCTGACTGATGAACGGACGCTTTATCCACTGATTGCCATTAGCCCAATTATACCAATCATAGCTGTGTCTTCTGTTCTGAAAGGCTACTTTCAAGGGAGACAGAACATGAAGCCGCAAAGTTTTGCCCTGGTTATTGAACAGATTGTAAGGATTGCTTTTGTCGCTATTTTTATCAAGCTTCTTATCCCGTATGGGGTGGAGTTCGCTGCTGCAGGTGCTATGTTCAGTGTTATTTTGGGTGAGCTGGCTTCACTGGCCTATCTTATTTATTTATTTAAACGTAAAAAAATCGTTCATATCAGGCACCGTTTTTTATATTACGTGAAATCCGGTCAAGATACAATCAAGGAGCTTTTTTCAATCGCACTGCCAAGTACCGGCAGCAGGCTTATCGGCAACATATCACATTTTCTGGAGCCGATCCTTGTTGCCCAGAGTCTTGCCATTGCAGGCATTTCCAGTTCTATGGCAACAAAACAATACGGCGAATTGACCGGTTATGTATTACCGTTGCTGTTTTTGCCTACTTTTATTACAAATTCCTTGTCAATTGCCCTGGTGCCTTCTATATCCGAGGCAGATGCCAATCAAAATAAAGGTCTGATCCATCACAGGATTCATCAATCAATCAGAATATCATTTGCATCAGGCGCATTGGCAACGATTGTTCTGACATTATTTGCCTCACCTATATTACAATATATGTATGGAACAGACAACGCCAGTCATTTTCTAGTGCTGATGGCACCTTTCTTTATTCTGCTTTATATCCAATCACCATTGCAAGCTGCCTTGCAGGCTCTTGATTTAGCGAGACCTGCTATGGCAAACAGCTTAATCGGTGCAGCTGTAAAACTCACTGTTATGTTTTTGCTTGCTTCTAATCCTGACTTTGGGATAAATGGAGTTGCCATTGCTATGGCAGTTGGCGTTGTACTTGTTACGCTGCTTCATCTCATGAGCCTTCACAAGAAAATTGGCTTCATGATCGCCTGGGGTGATTTGTTTAAAATGGGGTTGTTGATCTTCTTTTTGCTGCTGTCGGGAAATTTTTTAAAAGATATGTTCACGAATTTTGAAACCAATCTATTCATTTTCATTCTGATGCTTTTCATTTTGACCATCATTTATATATTACTTCTTTTTGCCTTACGGTTTATTACGCGGGAAGAGTTAAGTCAGCTACCAATAATTAATAAATGGTTCGATTAAAAAAACGCTGTGTCTGCAGCGTTTTTTTAATCATTTAAGAACCCATATATGGAATCAAGTAACGAATATAAATGTAAACTGTTGCAACTATAAGCGACAATATAACAAACGGAAGACCATATAGCAAAAAGCGGATAAATGACAGTTTCTGGTTCTCTCCCTCAGCCAGACCTGCCACGACCACATTGGCCGAAGCACCAACCAATGTGGCATTCCCCCCAGACAGGCACCTAATGCCAGTGACCACCAAATAGGATCAAGGTAAACCATTCCATAGCCTTCAAGCTCTTCAACAACCGGGATCATGGCTGCTACAAACGGTATATTATCCACAATTCCTGAAAACAAGCCGGAAATCCACAAAATTAATATAGCGGTGACTGCAAAATCACCATCTGTCCATAATATAATCGCTCTAGCCAGTTCATCAATAATCCCTGCCGATTCAAGCCCGCCGACTAATGTAAAAAGACCGATAAAGAAAAACAGTGTCACCCATTCCACTCGCGAGAATACTTTTTCTGTTTCCAGCTCTTTTTCGGTGAGCAAAAGCAATAATATAGCCCCGCTCAAAGCAATAACAGTCAGATCGATATGAATAAAGGAATGCAGCAAGAAACCGATTAAAGTCATAGTCAACACAGCAATGGATTGATATAACATAGGTGTTTTGACAAGATATGACGATGCCTCAGTTTTCATCAATTCATCGACATTTCTGTTTTGGGCCTGCAATGTCTTCCGGAACAAGGGCAGCATTATCATTAACATAATGAAAAACATGATCACCGCTACCGGTGCAAGGTGATTAATAAATGACAAAAAGGTGAAATTCTCAACTGCCTGTCCAATCATGATATTCGGCGGATCCCCAATAAGTGTAGCAGTCCCGCCTATATTGGAACTGAAAATAATAATCAGTAAATAAGGAAAAGCAGGTAAATTTAATTGCTTGGTTACCTTCAGAATGATCGGCACCAGAATGAGAACCGTCGTCACATTATCCAGCATTGCGGAACCTAAAGCAGTGAGGATACTGACACCAATGAAGAGCGGAACGGGCGCTCCTCTTATTTGCTGAGCAAATCTGACAGCAATAAATGAAAAAAGCCCTGTTTTCTCAGTTATAGAAATAAGCACCATCATTGAGAACAATAATGAAATCGTATTCCAATCAATATAATTTTCAAACACATCATCGACACTGTAAACACCGGTCAATAACAACAAAGCGCCGCCAGCCATTGCAACGACTGCGCGATTTATTCTTTCTGTCATAATAAATATATAACTGACAATAAAAATGATTCCCGCCAATAGTATGTCCATACGCCATCCTCTTTTTAGTAAAATTGGTTGTTCTTTAATCCGTGTTCAAAAATAAGGATAAAGTGAAACTTCATTCAGCGGAATGAATTTTTCCGTTGAATGTTAGTTGAACAGAATCGGGCATTTATGGTCAGTTAGCCGCCGTTTTTTGGGCGGGTTACTAATCATTATATGCGGGGAAAAAGGACCGAGAAGTTCGAGGCGGCGAAGCTCCCAGTACCGGAACGTATGCAGTTAATACGTGAGTAACGGAAAATCAAGCCAACGAAAAATTCGACGTGTCATTTTTACCGGACTTTTTGAACAACCTCTTTTACAGATATATGCTATGAAAAAACAAAATATTTTGAGTCTATTTTTTGTTTGAATGAATAGGATGATAATACATGGACAATCTTTGGAAGGGAGGCGGACAGAATCCGCAAACAACAATTTATCGCCCTGCTGTACGGATGGATCATTGTTTTAGGACTGATACTGCTGATGAGTGTTATACTCGCAGTTCTGCTGCAATTCACGGGAATGAACGAAACAACGTTATCATGGGTGACGTTGGCAGTCGGTTTAATCAGTTTATTTATTGGCGGTCTTATTGCCGGTATAAAAGGAAAAGAAAAAGGATGGGTGATTGGGGCAATTACTGGGGCAGGCTTTACACTTTTTACATTTCTTGTTCAATACCTTGGTTATCAGCAAGGGTTTTCATTGGAGCAGTCGCTTCATCATACGGGATTTATACTGGCAGCCCTTCTTGGCGGAATGATTGGCGTGAATTTAATCAAATCCAATAAGCAATAACTAAAAAAGGAAGCCAGTTTTGTGTGATTGGCTTCCTTTCATATTAGCTTTATGTATCATTCATAAAGTGTTATTGTGCATCGTCATTTTTAACTTCCCGAATTGCTGAACGGTCATAAGTCAACCTCGGTCCGTCGCCTGGTTGAAGGATAACTGTATTTTCGTCAATCGCATGGATTTCAGCATGAAAACCGCCGATTGTAACCACTTTATCACCCTTTTGCATGTTATCTTGCATTTGTTTGACTTGCTTTTGTCTCTTTTGCTGTGGACGGATAAGCAAGAAGTAAAAAATGACAAACATTAAAATAATGGGCAACAATGTTGCGAGCATTTCCATTTATATATTCCCTCCTCTATCAAAAATTCTTGGCATTCTCTTGGTTGAAACCATATTGTTCAAAGAATGCTTCTTTAAAATCACCAAGCCGATCCTCACTGATAGCAGTTCGTACTTGCTTCATCAATTCTATCAAAAAATACAAGTTATGATAAGTCGTAAGCCTGAAACCAAATGTTTCGTTGCATTTGACTAAATGCCGGATATAGGCACGCGTATAATTCTTGCAGACATGACAGTCACAATTTTCGTCGATTGGACTGAAATCACGGGCATACTTGGCATTCCTTACGACCAGACGGCCACCCGACGTCATACATGTCCCATTGCGTGCAATCCGTGTCGGCAAAACACAGTCAAACATATCGATGCCCCGAATAGCGCCATCAACCAAGGAATCAGGTGACCCCACCCCCATCAGATAACGTGGTTTATCCGCTGGTAAGATCGGTGTTGTAAACTCTAACATCCGATTCATGATGTCTTTCGGTTCCCCGACAGACAGACCGCCGATTGCATACCCCGGAAAATCCAATGAAACCAGATCTTTCGCGCTTTGCTTTCTCAAATCATCATACTCACCACCCTGAACAATACCGAATAAGCCTTGTTCAGATGGCCGTTCATGCGCTTTCAGGCAGCGCTCAGCCCAGCGGGACGTTCGTTCAACCGAAGCTTTCATGTAATCGTGTGACGCAGGGTATGGCGGACATTCATCAAACGCCATCATGATGTCTGACCCAAGCGAATTTTGGATGCTCATTGCCTTTTCCGGCGAAAGAAACAGCTTTTCACCGCTCAGATGATTCCGAAAATGAACGCCTTCTTCTTTTATGTCCCGCATATCACTTAAGCTGAAGACCTGAAAACCTCCCGAATCAGTCAAAATTGCCCCGTCCCAGTTCATAAACCGATGAAGACCACCCGCTTCTTCTATAATATCTTCACCCGGCCGCAGCCACAAGTGATATGTGTTGGACAAAATAATATTTGCATTCATTTCTTGTAATTCTTCCGGGCTCATCGTCTTCACTGTAGCCAGTGTTCCCACAGGCATAAATGCCGGTGTGTCAAATGAACCGTGCGGGGTATGGACTTTCCCGAGACGGGCACCGGTCTGTTGGCATGTTTTAATGTGTTCATACGTTATTGCTGTCATATTAATCGTTCCTTTTTAAAGGTTTTCTAAACAGTTTGCCTTTTATGAAAAAGCATTCAAAGGATTAACATCGCGTCGCCAAAGCTGAAGAATCGGTACCGCTCATTAACAGCCTCCTGATAAGCATTCATAATACTTTCTCTGTTGGCAAACGCACTCACCATCATAATTAACGTTGACTTAGGCAAGTGGAAATTAGTAATAAGGCCATCAATCGCTTGAAATTCATAAGGCGGATAAATAAAGATATCCGTCCAGCCGCTTGATTCGGCAAAATTACCGTTGTTATCCCGGACAATTGTCTCCAGTGTCCGTGTTGACGTTGTACCGACTGAAATAATCCGGCCGCCATTTTCTTTAACGGTTTTTAGTTTTTCTGCTGTTTTCCCCGACATGTGGTAAAACTCAGCATGCATTTTATGTTCTTCAATCTTATCTGCACTAACCGGCCTGAAGGTGCCCAGTCCGACATGAAGCGTAATGAATTCAATCGATACGCCCATCGCCTTTATCTCATCCAGCAGTTCATTTGTGAAATGCAAACCTGCAGTCGGAGCGGCAGCTGAACCTTCTTCACTTGCATAAACTGTCTGATAGCGTTCCTTCTCTGACAGCTGTTCTTTAATATAAGGCGGAAGCGGCATCTGGCCCAGTTCATTTAATATTTCATAAAAAATGCCCTCATACGCCAGCTGTAAAATACGGCCGCCATGATCTTTAAGACCCGTGCACGTCGCACGAATTTTTCCATCGCCGAAATTTATAACCGTTCCTTTTTTTACCTTTTTAGCCGGTTTTACAAGGACTTCCCACAAATCCTTTCCTTGCTGGTGTAGAAGGAGAACTTCCACGTTTGCCCCTGTGTCTTCTTTTATGCCGTACAACCTTGCAGGCAGCACACGGGTATCATTCAATACGAGACAATCACCTTTTTTTAAGTATCGTTTGATATCGGTGAACTGTTTATGCTCTATTTCTTGTTCAGTCCGGTGCAGAACGAGAAGCCGGGAGGCATCCCTGTTTTTCAATGGCGTCTGTGCTATCAGGTCGTCCGGCAAGTCAAAATCAAATTCATCTATGTTCATGATGCTCTCCTAACTGTTTTTAAATGCTGTTCAAAAAGTCCGGTAACAATGACACATCGGTGTTTCTAGTTGGCTTGTTTCTCCGCTCCTTGGAAAAGAAAAGCACTAATGTTCGCGTGCGATGCGGACTCAGACTTTTAGCGAAATTTTCCTAAGATAAAAAAGATGAGCGTTAAAATAACACTGACAACAATCGATGTCATAATCGGAAAATGAAGTGTGAAATTTTCCCTTTTAATTGTAATATCTCCGGGCAACTTCCCGATAAACGTCCAAATAACACCAATTACAACAAAAATAATGCCAAGGGTGATAAATATTTTCCCCATATTCAGCCGTCTTCTTTCCTGATTCCTAAATGCTGGTATGCCTTCTGTGTGATGACACGCCCGCGTGGGGTACGCTGGATAAAACCGATTTGCAGTAAATATGGTTCATATACATCTTCTATCGTCTGGGCTTCTTCCCCGACTGTTGCTGCAATCGTATCCAATCCAACCGGTCCGCCTTGAAAACCATCGATAATGCTCTTCAACAGTTTGTGATCAATATGGTCCAATCCGGCATCATCAACCTGAAGCATCTCAAGTGCACGATCTGTTGTTTGCAGACTGATTTCTTTTTCACCTTTTACTTGTGAAATATCACGAATCCGTTTTAGCAGCCTGTTGGCAATACGAGGTGTTCCTCTCGATCGGCGGGCAACCTCACCAGCTGCCTCATGGGTAATCGATGTCTTAAATATTTCGGTCGTCCGCTCAACAATATCACACAATTCTTTTGCATCGTAAAATTCCAGGCGGCTCAGTACACCAAAACGATCACGCAATGGCGCAGACAATAATCCCGCTCTGGTAGTGGCTCCAACCAGGGTGAATGGCGGCAAATCGATGCGGACGGATCTTGCGCTCGGTCCATCACCAATGACAATATCGATGAAAAAATCTTCCATTGCCGGATATAATATTTCTTCCACAGATTTTGGCAAACGATGAACCTCATCAATGAACAATACATCACCAGGCTCAAGTGACGACAGAATGGCTGCCAAATCACCGGACCGTTCAATCGCCGGACCGGAAGTGGAGCGGAATTGCACACCCATTTCGTTGGCAATAATTGCAGCCAGCGTCGTTTTACCAAGACCAGGCGGCCCGTATAACAATACATGGTCCAGTGCTTCTTCACGCATTTTGGCTGCCTGGATAAAAATACTTAAATTCTCTTTTATCTTTGGCTGGCCTATATATTGTTTCAAGTTTGTGGGCCGGAGACTGAGCTCAACAGTGGAATCTTCATTTTGTAATTCACCTGTTACCATACGCTCTTCCATCATCATCCCACCTTATTTATTCTTCATAAGCAATGCTAATGCGATACGGACCGTTTCATCAGTGCCGCTCGTGCTTTCTTTCCTCAATTCTGGGAGCACTGCTTTAATTTCACGTTCAGTGTAGCCAAGCGATTTTAATGCTTCCTGTGCTTCTTGTAATCCTTCTGACGTTTCACCGGCTTGCAAGTCTTCTGAAGCTCCGGCCGGAATGGATACCACCGTGGATAATTTGCCTTTTAAATCAAGAATAATTTGTCTGGCTGTCTTTTTGCCAATGCCGGGAAGGCTTGTCAGAAATTTGTCATCTTCTTGTTCAATGGCTGCTATCAATCCGGCCGCATCAACACTTCCCAGTATAGACAATGCTCCTTTGGGCCCGATACCGGATACAGAAATCAGATTGGTAAATAGTACTTTTTCATCTTCATTCCGAAAACCATAAAGAATTTGTGCATCCTCCCGCACATAATGATATGTACTGACCGAAACGTCGTTATATAAAGATGACTGAAACACAAATGGATCGGGACATATAATCTCATAACCGACCCCGTTTACATCCACAATCATGGCGTTTTCATCTATTTTAACCAATGTTCCTTTTATATAAGCAATCATCAGACCTTCTCCTTTATCCCGCCTGTAACTGGCAGTAAGACCCCACCTCAAATGTTCGCGTATACGATGAAGATTAGGTTAGGGATGGCTGCCAGTAAATGTCCGATTCTTTCATCTAACAATTAGTGGGGGGAGAAAGAACCCCCGCTGATTGAAGATTCACTTTATCTCCCTGAACCTATCTTAACATAACTATTCATGAAAAAGTTAATATGGGAAATGATTAACGCGGGTATAACTCACCTGAGAACATAACAGGCCTTACCCGAGCAGGTGGACTTTTATTTCTCTCCGGGCTGTTCAAGCTTCCTGAATATTACGTTCAAAAGAAAACTTCCATTCTCAATAACTGAGAACAGAAGTAAGAATGCCGCTAACCGTCTATCTCCATGTTGTGGTGGATGTCTTGAGTATCTTCACTATCCTCCAGCATATCAATCAGGTTTAACATTTTTTGTTCGTCTTCCTCAGAAGGGGTACTGTGTGTTTGCGGGAAAAATGTCACATCGGCTTCTTCAAGTTCATAGTCATTATCACGCAGATAGTCGCGTACATTTTGAAAACTTTCCGGAATCGTGTAGATTTCAAACACACCATTTTCATAGACGATGTCATCAGCTCCGGCCTCTATTACTTCCATGCTGATTTCGTCCTCATCAATAGCTCCGTCTTTGTTCTCGATCACAATGTAGCCTTTACGGTCAAACATAAATGTTACACTGCCGTTCTCACCGAGATTTCCGTCATTCTTTTTAAAAGCATGCCTGACCTCTGATGCGGTTCTGTTTTTATTGTCGGTCAGAACATTGATAATAACAGCAATGCCGCCAGGCCCGTAGCCCTCATAGGTGATTTCTTCATAATTTGCACCGTCCAGGTCACCGGTTGCTTTTTTGATAGCACGGTCAATATTGTCATTGGGCATATTATCTGCTTTTGCCTTATCAACTGCTGTCCGAAGTGAGGGGTTCATATCAAGATCCCCGCCGCCTTCCTTAGCGGCCGTATATATATTTTTTGCATGACGCATAAATATTTTGCCTTTTTTTGCATCCTGAGCATTCTTTCTTCGTTGTATATTATGCCATTTAGAATGACCTGCCATAAGACAGACTCCCCCTCTGTACATGAATTTCCTTATTAACTATACCAAAAAAGCCGATATGAATAAAGCGAAACTTTATTCAGCGGGACGATTTTATCCGCTGAATATTAGTTGAGCAGAATCAGGCATTTAGGGACAATTTACCGCCGTTTTTTGGCGGGTTATTGTCCCTTACATGAGTGGAAAAGCGAAACTTTATTCAGCGGGACGATTTTACCCGCTGAATATTAGTTGAGCAGAATCAGGCATTTACGGGCAGTTGTTTCGTCTTTAGAATTACTGTCCGTTATATGCAGGTTGAGGGGGGAGCTTCATTGTACCCTAAAAATGTTCTCTGTCCCGATTGAAAAACTCCCGCAAAAATTCACGAACATCACCATTAAACTGGTCCAGCTGAGAATCTTTATTACGCATCCGATCCCAGTATATATCATCTGTATACACATGGACCTCTTTATTCGGCACCATTTCTTTCACTTCCTGTTCAACCACCTCTCGCATGTCCGGAGGTGCCTGATCGGTCAGCATTACACCGACTACAACGCGCTCATCGGTAACAGCAACCTGAGCTTGTCGTATGTCATTCCGCTGTTTTAATTGTGTGGAAATTGATTGCGACATTTCATTCGTGAACAAATCACTTTGAGCATTCTCATCACCTTTGTTTATCTCTCCCTGATTATTCTCAGGATAATCATTATTCATCCCGGGATTATCAGTGTTTTTTCCAAGCCTTTCATTTTGTTCCTGCTCAGTTTCATAATTAATCAGTTGAGAATTACTATCTTCCCGGGAGCTTCCTTCCTCGCCTGTTTCATATTGGGCACACCCGATAAATACAAATAAAATTAACGGCATCATCCATTTGGTTTTCTGCATCAAATAACCTCCCTTACCATTAGGATGGATAAGCAAGGTTATTTTAATCAATAAATCATGGAATTATTCTTCTCTAACGCTTTTATGAACGGTGAAAATGCGGAAGCGGTTCTCTTTTATGAGTCGTACGCTTGTGCATATCTTCAATAATTTTTTTGTCCTCTTCAGGGATTTCTTCACCTTTCAGATAAGCATCAATTTTATCATAAGTGGTGCCCATTTCATCTTCATCTGTCTGACCTTCCCAAAGGTCTGCGCTTGGTTTTTTGCCCAAAATATCAGGATGGACACCTAGAAATTCTCCCATTTCTCTTACTTCCTGTTTTGTGAATTCCAGTAATGGCAAAATATCAACACCGCCATCACCATATTTTGTGAAATAACCGGTGTACCACTCTGAAACATTATCAGTACCAACCACTAAATAATTATAATGGGCAGAGAGCGTATACAATGTACTCATTCTTAATCTCGCCCGAAGATTGGCACCTGCAAGCTGGTCACTTTCCTCGTTAAAAGCATTCCCTTGTTTTAATTGTTTACTGATACTGGAATACATTGCTTCATGCGGTTCGGTCAAATCTATTGTGACATCATTGATTCCGGAACGTTCGATGACT
This sequence comes from Lentibacillus amyloliquefaciens, assembly GCF_001307805.1. Classification (GTDB taxonomy): domain Bacteria; phylum Bacillota; class Bacilli; order Bacillales; family Amphibacillaceae; genus Lentibacillus; species Lentibacillus amyloliquefaciens. The sequence continues at coordinate 1,199,085 of NZ_CP013862.1, forward strand.
TTGTTGGCATGGTCCATGTCCCGTAGTTTTGTATTAAGCGGCAGCATAACGCCCAGTGAATTGTCAGGAAAAGCACGCTGAATCAGATGGGCGACAACAGCTGAATCCAACCCGCCGCTGACACCAACCAATAATCCATTTAAGCCAGCTTCTTCAACCCTTTCCTGAAGCCATTTAACAATTTCATCGACTATTTTTTGCACGATTATCACCTTGCTTTTTATCATTTTAATATCAGTTTAGCATGTTTACATCAGTTTTTAAAAAGTATTGCCGCCTGCGGGGGCTTTTTAATGACAAAAAAGAAGCGAGATGATTAATATTCATCTCGTTTCCTTGGTTAAAATTATTCATTTGACGACTCATCTTCTTCTTTACGGAAGTTTTCATGGAAACCAGGAGGCTTTGGCATGTGGTCACCGGAGAACTGCTGGTGCGGGTGGTGAGGCATTTGATTGTAATGAAAGCCTTGCTGCATATTTGCCGGATGCATGGCTCCCGGTGAATTATATGAATTACAACCCGGATCCAGCATCGGTTTCGGCGGCATTTCCAGTGGTTCAGAAGACTTCATCATATCTCCCGGATGCATTGGCATAGACTTTTGATTCATTTGCTGCATTGGTGCCTGCGTATAGGGCATAGACTCCATCATCGGCTGTTGATTCATTGGCATCTGGATGGGATGCTGATGGATTGGCATAGGCATTGGTTGTGGCCCGCCGCATCCGCAATCATTTTGCATTGGTGCCACAGGGTGCATATGAGGCATTGGCGGCGGCATATGGTGATAAGGCTGTATGCCGGGTAATGGCGGCTGCTTCTGGTAATGCATCATCTGCTGCTTTTCAAGAGATTCATCTTCCGGTTTAAAATCATCCGGCATCTTCGGAGGACTTGGAAAGTCATGCATTTTATGCTCCATTGACGGCATTTTTGGTTTCATAGGTATTTGGGGCTTTATATCAGTTGGCTGTTTAACATCATCCTCTTCAATAACCGGCATTGGTTGTGGTGATGTGTCTTTGTAGGGTTTTTCAGCATCTGGTTTCTGTTTTTCTTTTTGAGATATTGTCTTATGCTCCCCTTCTTTTTTCACAGGTTTAGATGTCGCTGGAATTTTAATTTTCATACCCGGCATAACCATATCCGGACTGGATAACTGCGGATTCAGCTGTTTCACTTTTTCAAAGTCAACTCCGTACTGATTAGCTATTTCCCATAATGTATCACCTTTTTGGACAATATGAATCTTCAATTCAAACATGCTCCTTTCATTCCAGAATCTAACTGGGCTAAACACTCCAGTATCAACATATGCAGATGATAGGCAAATGTTGAACTGAAATACTAAAAAAACCGCCTGCTCTAATAACGAGCAGACGGTTTTTTTACAAGTCCATCTGGTAAACGGGGTATGTGCCCAGAATTGTAACATTGCAGCCAAGTGCTTCTAATTCTGCTTTTACACCCGGGAATAGAACATCGTCAAAAGGCTGATTCACATCAACGATAAAGAAGTAATTCCCTAATCCTGTTTTCATCGGCCTGGACTCAATTTTTGAAAGGTTCATTTTTCGCCATGCAAAAGCAGCAAGAACTTGATACAGTGCCCCGGCATAGTCACTTGGAAGTGTGATCAGCAGGCTGGTCTTTTCTGTTTCAGCTTCATGATTGATACTTGCAATATTTTTATCTTTGGCAAGTACAAGGAATCGTGTATGATTGTTCGGATAATCATGAATGTTTTCCGTATGAATTCTCAGTCCGTATTCGTTTGCTGCTAAACTATTGCCGATAGCTGCTATATCTTCACTGCTGTTACTGACAATTTCTGCAGCCCTGCCGGTAGAGGTAGTGAAACCCATATCAGCATCAGGCATATGCAAATGCAAAAATTGATGGCACTGTGCAATAGCATGGCTATGTGAATAAACATTTGTCACCTTGCTCAAATCGCCTGAAAAGTCAGGAGAAACGAGCAAATGCTGCTGTATTGGAACAACAATCTCCGCAATAATCGGCAGTCTTGCCTGGTGAACCAGATAATCAACCGTTAATTGCACTGTCCCCTCAATCGCATTTTCCAGCGGCACAACACCTGCATCCATTTGATCATTGAAAACCGCATCAATACATTCCGGAATCGTCGTAAAACTCTGTGTTTCTACACCATTAAAAGCTGTATCAACCGCCAGTTTAGTAAACGTCCCGCGCGGTCCTAAATATCCTATCTTTACCATCTCATACTTCCCCCTGTCTTCCACGACACTTATTCAATAAATTCAAATTCAAAATCCAGTAACCTGATCGTATCGCCGTCTTTGGCTCCCCGCTTACGCAAAGCATCATCCACACCCATACCGCGCAGCTGCCGGGCAAAACGCTGAATGGCTTCATCTTTTGTGAAATCAGTCATTTTAAACAGTCTCTCGAGTTTTGCACCTGATAAGACGTAGGCACCATCCGGATCTCTTGTGATTGTAAATGGTGTTTCTTCTTTTTGATATCGATAAACAACCTGTTCTTCTGATTTTTCAATTTCCTCGGTTTGCCGGGGAGTCCTATCCAGAAGATCTGCCAGTGCAAACACTGCGTCACGCAGGCCTTCTTTCGTTAACGCTGAAATCGGATAAACCGGATAGTTATCATTTAGCTTTTCTTTGAATTTCTTAAGATTTTCTTCCGCCCCTGGCATATCCATTTTGTTTGCAACGATAATCTGCGGGCGCTCTTTCAATTTCAGGTCATATTCCTGCAATTCATGATTGATTTTTTTAAAATCCTCAAATGGGTCTCTTTGTTCAATACTTGCCATATCAACGACATGCAGAATAACGCGTGTCCGTTCAACATGGCGCAAAAACTGATGCCCCAGCCCAACGCCTTCATGTGCACCTTCAATTAAACCTGGCAGATCAGCCATCACAAAACTTCGCTGGTCACCTGTGTCAACAACACCCAAATTCGGTGCAAGCGTCGTAAAATGGTATTCAGCTGTTTTTGGCTTTGCGGCACTCACAACTGACAGTAATGTGGACTTGCCGGCACTTGGAAAACCGACCAAACCAACGTCAGCGATTAACTTCAATTCAACTTTTATCTGCCGCTCCTGTCCCGGCTCGCCATTTTCGGAAAGTTCGGGTGCAGGATTCTTGGCCGATGCGAAGCGTGAATTACCGCGGCCTCCACGGCCACCCTTGGCGATCACAGCTTCCTGGCCATGTTCTGTTAAGTCTGCAATCACTTCTCCCGTGTCTTCATCACTTACTGTGGTGCCAGGCGGCACATCGACCATTAACGCCTCGGCATTACGTCCGTGCTTATTTTTGCCCATGCCGTTTTCACCGCGTTTTGCTTTATAATGACGATTATAGCGGAAATCCATTAATGTATTCAATCCTTCATCAACTTTAAAGATAATATCACCGCCATTACCGCCATCACCGCCGGCAGGTCCGCCTTTAGGCACATATATCTCCCGCCGGTAAGCAGCAATTCCATCTCCGCCATCACCGGCTTTTACATAAACACTAACCTGATCTACAAACATTCAATATCCACCTCATTCGCATATAACGCTGACAGTACATTTTAAGTCATTTCCCTCTTTATATATGGCTATCTCTTGATTTTCATTTTTACTTTGTATCTCCTGCAAACAGTCCTTTACAGTGAATTCCAATTGTATCTCTTTGAAAGATAAATCATAAAGCCGTACATTCAGTTCATATAATGCCATCTCATCAGTAAGCATTTCAATTTTTTCCATCATTTGATCACAACGTTTCACAAGAAGCTCGTCTACTGGCTGTAAATCATTGTTTTCGCTATCTATATGGTATGTTAAACGAAAATTCGTATGTAAAGACTCAAATTGAAGTAAATATAAAGCAAAAGCCGGTACATGTAAATTGACGAGTTTTCTTTCTTCTTCCAAGTAAGCCATAAAATGGTTTAATTTTTGCATGACTTTGTCAGTTTTCCCCATGCTCGCATAGCCATGAATGATTTGTAAATGGTTCATTAAATTATGCCGATAATGCCGGAGAAGCTGAATGACCTTCTCCTCTTCCATCATTCGCCCCCCTACATGTGAAACCGGATAAACTTTTCTATTTATGCATGGTCAATAATAAAGAAATTATAGCAAATTTAACGCTTAAAATCACTTTATTCAGTAAATGTATGTAAAAAGACTCCAGCCAACAACTGACTGGAGCCTGTTTATTTGCTAAGGTTATGCTTCTTGAGCAACCGGGAGAACACTTACTTTTTTACGGTAACGGCCGATGCGTTCGTATTTTACAACACCATCAACTTTGGAGAACAATGTATCGTCTCCGCCGATTCCAACGTTCACACCCGGATAAACTTTCGTACCGCGCTGACGGTAAAGAATACTTCCGCCGCTGACGAATTGACCATCGGCACGTTTTGCACCAAGGCGTTTTGATTCTGAATCACGGCCGTTTTTTGTACTTCCGGCACCTTTTTTCTGTGAGAAAAACTGCAAATCCAAATGTAGCATTCTGTTGCACCTCCCTATTGCTGCTTAACATTTATAAATTCATTGTACTCGCGTTCAATTGTTTGCAGGGAGACAAGCATCCCTTCCAGCAAGAGCTGAACTTTTCCCATCGCTTCATTCGGAACATTATCAGGAACCGTCACTCGAAGAAAGCCGCCCTCGTCCCCCTGTTCAATTTTCAAATCTACCTCACTTAATGTCAGAACTGCATTAACCGCGCCAAATGATACAGATGAAACCCCTGCACATACTAAGTCATAGCCATAAGGGCCACTTTCAGCATGCCCTGACAGTTCGAACTGTTTAATTTGGTTGTTTTTCCGGTTAACACTGACATTAATCATAAACAATCCTTCTATGCATTGATTTTATCAATGACCAATTTGGTATAAGGCTGACGATGTCCTTGTTTACGATGGTAGTTTTTCTTTGGCTTGTATTTAAAAACAGTGATTTTCTTCTTACGTCCCTGTTTTTCAACTTTTGCCGTTACAGTTGCACCATCAACGTATGGAGCACCTACTTTAGCATCGTCACCGCCGACGAACAAAACTTTATCAAATGTCACAGATTCATCTGTGTCAGCTGTCACTTTTTCAACGTAAATCTCTTGTCCTTCAGTGACTTTGATCTGCTTGCCGCCTGTTTCAATGATTGCGTACATACTTGCACCTCCCTGATTACTAAGACTCGCCATGCAGGCATTCCTGTTTGTTGTTGTTCAAAAGGAATTCAGAAGCCTGTTCTGAGCGGTTGTAGCACTGGTGCTACGATGAATAACGTATAAATATTACCATGTAATGATTGCGCTTGTCAAGAATGATTCTAAGCTGTCACGATACATGGCTGACAATATCACCTGCCGTTTTCCGGTATTGCCGATCATGGAAATAACTGTGCAGACATTCCGCTTCGTTCAGCTGATAACGTCTGCCGTTTGCAAGTGTAACATAAATCGTATGGTTCTTATCCCGATGGAAAAGATTGAAGACGTCCATCAGCATAGTATCGAATGGGATATCAATTGAACGAAAACGATTTAAACGGGTTTTGCCCTCGTACCGATGCAGCAAGAATCGGACAAACACATAATATCGCTGCTTCCAATCTTTTCTGTTGTCCATAAGTAAAAATGAGAACAAAAGAAACGCGCTGAGTGTAAACGAAACAAATGAAAACAAGGCAACAACTGCGATCATATTGATACAAAAAGAGAGAATAATCGTAAAGCCATATGATTTACGAAACGGCATAACTTCTGAAAAAATCAAAAACATCAATTTTCCCCCGTCCAATGGCCAAATTGGGAGCAGATTAAACAAAAGTATGACCGTATTATAAAAATAAGCCATCTCAATAACAGACGGCACGAGTGCTTGAGTCCCTGAGATAATAAAAATCAAGCCATAAATCAAGACATGCTGAAGTGGTCCGGAAAGTGTCACGAGCACTTCTTCATGAAATGGTCTTGTGCCATTTTCGTCCGTTTCCATAACACCGCCAAACACCCATAACATAATGCCGCGGACCCGCCAGCCAAATATTTTTGCCGCAGTAAAATGACCGAGTTCATGAAGCAGCACAATGACCAGTATCGTCAGCAAATCAATAAATGTTCCTGTTAAAAACGAAATGATAATAAATATTAACAGAACCGGATGGATGTGGATCTGGGGCAGCCATTTAACGGTTGTCATCAACTTGAATCACCTGTACAGGATCCACATAATCATTATTTTGCTCGATGGCAAAATAGACACTTTGGTTCTCATCATTCGGAGTAAATAGTCCCAGCTTTTGGCTATTATCGATAAACTGATAAAGATGGACATCGATGGAACTTAAGTTTCCATAAACCGTTTCACTATTATCAGGATGTTGCACAATAACGGTCTTGCCCGTGTCCGATGTCTTTCCTGCAAAGGTAACAACACCTTCCTGTAAGGCAGAAACATTCGTTTCCTCATCAGGGGCAAGCATTATCCCTTTACCGTTAGATTGAAATGTTTCGGAAACAGCGCCGTTTACAGGAAATGCTAAAGCTTGTCCATTATCCTCAGATCCAGAAGACACAGCCATCGGTGCGCCGAATGTTTCCTGATACCATTGATTAACACGTGCAAATGGGAACTCCTCGGTCAGCGTGTTTGCAGCCCAGGTTTTTGGGCCGGAAAGAAATTCTGTATCCGTCTGGAATAAAAGCGCTGCAGCGAAAAACAGCATGATTGACAATATCCCTTTAACGGCAATTCCAGTAACTCGCCTATTGAGCCCCTTTACCGAAAAACGATCGTCCGTGAAAACGGGAAAATAGCCATGTTTCTCTTCCTCTTCCGGAAAAGGCGGCGGCGCAATCTTTTTTCCCGACTGGCGGATGGATGTTATACCACGTTCTTTTTTGCGCTGGTTAATTGATCTTCTTACCCTTTTTACGCCTTTATTCATTTTGCTCACAACCCCTGCAATACTTTTATACGATTCTATGAGTCAAAAGCAGAAGTTATGCCAGGCTGCACTATGAGGGTATAGAAAAAAACATGCATTAAACCGAGCAATCGGTTTAATGCATGCGTTTCCTTTAATCAAGAGCGTATTCCAAAAAACTTTTTCACTTTTTGAAACATGCCTTTTTCCTCCTCGAGTGATTGAAGCGGCACTGTTTCGCCGAGTATACGGCGGGCTATGTTCCGATAGGCCATTGAGACTTTTGAATTCCCTTGAAGCGCAACAGGCTCCCCGGAATTAGAAGCTTTAATGACACTATCATCATCAATGACTATACCAATTAGATCAATAGATAGAATTTGAATAATATCATCAATATCCAGCATCTCACCATTCTTCATCATATGATTCCGTATGCGGTTAATCACCAATCGCGGCGGATCTACATCCTCGTTTTCCAATAGACCGATAATACGATCAGCATCTCTCACACTGGATTTTTCAGGTGTGGTTATAACAATTGCCTTGTCCGCTGCTGCCGTTGCGTTTTGAAACCCTTGTTCGATTCCTGCAGGACAGTCAATTATGATATAATCATAGGTTTGCTTTAATTCCTGTACAATTTTGTTCATACCTTCTACGGTAACGGCTGATTTATCACTCGTTTGTGCTGCGGGCAAAAGCGCCAGGTCGTCAAAACGTTTATCTTTAATCATTGCCTGAGACAGTTTGCACCGTTCTTCAATGACGTCCACAATATCATAAATTATACGGTTTTCCAGGCCCATGATGACATCAAGATTGCGAAGACCAATATCTGTATCAATCAGACACACTTTTTTCTCCATCAGTGCCAAAGCAGTACCAATATTTGCAGTTGTGGTCGTTTTGCCTACGCCGCCTTTACCGGAAGTAACGACTATCGCTTCACCCATTCAGCATTCTCCTTTCAAAGCCGCTTATATCTGTTCGTTTGCTGGAAAGAACTTGGAGCCGATCAATGACGATCTTGTTCTGTTCGTCGTCGATAAGTCCGCATTCCATGTATACACCATCTGTTTCATAGTCAGGCGCGCGGCTTATATAATCTGCTATCCTCAATTGGCTTGGTTTCATATAGGAGGCGGCAATCACTGCTTCACGATCACCGTTTTTCCCGGCATGTGCAATTCCCATCAGGCTCCCCATAACAAAAACATTGCCGGTCGCACTAACTTTTCCGCCGGGGTTAACATCACCCACCAGCAACAGATCACCAACATTTTCAAGCACCTGACCTGAGCGCACCACTTTATTGACAACCTTAATATCGGTCTCTTCTTTCCATTTTAACGCTTCGTCCCGGTGTATAACATTAGAATCAAAAACCTCGATTGAAAGACGATTATGTTTCCCGATCAGCTCGTGAAGCTGTTGTTTTTGTTCATCGTTTATATACCTGTTCCCAAGTTTAACTGTCACCGGGACAATCGGCTCATCTTTTTTTGGATTATATTCGGAAAGCTTTTCGGCAAGCTCGTCTATTGCATAATCAAATGATTCCTGATCATTAATGAATAATGTCAGACCATCCTTAGTCCCTTTTATTGTAATCGTTCCATTTCTATCTAACAAGATACGCTCACCTCAATATTTCACCTTAACATGGAACCACTAAAATTGTCTGTTTCCTGATAGCTGCTCGTCTCTCATATTGACCAGCCTGTTTGCCGTAAATGGATACAAAACAAGAAGAAATAAAATATTAGCCAGCAACGTCGGGATCATTCTATTAATTAAATAATCCTCCCAACCCAATTCGGCTATACCGGTCATCGAATAAATCAAATAAATGAAAACTTCGGCTAATATAAGTCCTATGGCGCCCAGCAAGATTGTTACAAAGAAATTGGAATGAAGTAATTTTGTAAGTCCATGCACTATATAGACACTTAATGCATAACTGAACATGTAGACACCTAAAATGCCCGTATAGGAAATGTCGATTAAAAGCCCTGCCAACAACGCATAAAACACTGAAAAATAAGTGTCTTCCCTATCAAAAAAAATAGCAAGAAAAGCGAGAAACACAAACACCCAATGCGAGACAATAATTAAATCTCCTGTTAAAAGTGAACCCGGCAACATGTCCAGGGCCACGCCTTCCAATACCAGCAGCAAAAATAGTATACCAAGTATCAGCAACCGCTTCATTACGATTCCGCCTCCTCAGATTCCCCAGAGGCATCATTATCCGGCCCTTGGCGCTCTACTACAATAACATTATTGATATCATACATATCAGCCACCGGTTCTACGAATGCAGTACGAGTCAGCCCGTACTCGTCCGGTTTAACCTCTTTCACTTCACCAATTGGCAAACCCGCCGGGAAAACGCCGCCCATTCCAGAGGATAAGACTAGTTCGCCCTCTTCCAGATCAAAATCAGATTCCTCGACAACCCGGAACATCAGCTGATTTGTTTCCTGATCATAACCTTCGATCATCCCGATAACATCATCATCGCCCTCACGGGACACTTTTGCGGATATACGATTAAATTGATCGAATCCGGTCAACAGTTTTACGGATGACGTGAATTTAGATTCAGACTCTACTTTTCCAATCATTCCATCTGCGGTAATGACAGCCATGTTTTCTTCGACGCCATCCTGCGACCCTTTATTTATTGTTACTTGTTCAATCCAGCGTTCAGGTGATCGGGATATGACAGTTGCCTGAACCGGATTATAGTCACGGATTGATTCCGTTTTATCAATGGTATTCCGCAGCTCTTCATTTTCTTCTTTTAATTCCTGAACCTCATACTGAAGACTTTTATATTCAGCAATATTTTCGCGTAATATTTTATTTTCTTCATAAGTATTTTTGATATCATCAATGTTTTCAAATATACCTGTCACATAATCAACAGGTGTGTGTACCAGATTCTGTGCCCATCCAACTGTATCTTTAACGAATTGCTCTACGATTGTTTCATTTTCTCTGTCCTGCAATGAATACCCGATAAGCCCCACAAGAATGATGATGCCTATCAGCAGGATGAATAGTCTTTTTCTCGGAAACACTCTCATGTCAACACCTACTTACTCAACTGTAGGACGAGAAGATACATTCGGATGGGAACGGAAGTGCTGAATGTACTCCAAAGATTTGCCTGTTCCGATCGCTACACTTTCAAGCGGATCATCCGTTACAAAAACAGGCATTTTTGTCTCATCACTGATGATATTATCTATGTTTTTCAAAAGAGAGCCCCCGCCGGAGAGGACGATGCCGCGATCCATAATATCAGCGGCCAGTTCGGGCGGTGTTTTTTCAAGTGTATCCTTGACTGCTTCAACAATATCCTCCACTGTCTCTTTCAGCGATACAGCAATCTCTCTGGATGTAACAGTTATGGTTTTAGGCAGACCGCTCAGCATATCACGGCCCCGGATATCCATTTCAACATCATCTGTCACTTCTCCTGCGACGCCGATGTCCATCTTAATTGATTCAGCTGAACGTTCGCCAATCATAAGATTATAATGTTTACGAATATAATTTGTAATGGCTTCATCCATATTATCGCCGGCAGTGCGAATCGAGCGGCTTGTCACAACACCGCCAAGGGAGATCACAGCAACTTCAGTTGTACCGCCGCCGATATCCACAATCATACTGCCGGTAGGTTCCCATACAGGCAAACCGGCTCCGATGGCTGCTGAAAAAGGTTCTGCAATAGGAAAAGCGTCTTTTGCACCTGCCTGTTTGGTTGCGTCAAGCACAGCCCGCTCCTCTACCATTGTGATACCGGATGGCACACATATCATCACATTTGGCTTTTTAGCAAAAAGTGACCGTCTGCTCATAGCTTTTTTGATAAAATATTTCATCATGACTGCTGTTGTATCATAATCAGCAATGACACCGTCTTTCATCGGACGGACAACAGAAATGTTGCCCGGAGTTCGTCCGATCATGTTCCTTGCTGATTGACCAACCGCTTCAATCCCACCAGTTTCAATATTTTTGGCAACGACTGTCGGTTCACGAACTACAACACCTTTTCCCTTCACAAAAACAAGTGTGTTCGCCGTTCCCAAGTCCACCCCTAAATCCTGTGATAAACTGAATCTTCCCAAAAAAATCTTCCTTTCCCAAATGACAAACTCTTTATAGTTCATAAACGCTCATGTATAAACTTCACAATCATTTCAACTTCAATGCCCAATTTTAAACATCTTTAATTACAAAGTAAATATACTTATGTTCAGTTAAGCACGATAAGCGCCAATCTCAATCAAAATTCAGAAACTGGCGCTGTAATTATGTCTATTCAATTATACGAAAAAATTAAAGAAATAGATAGTGTTTTATAAGTATCCTTTTTCTTTTAATGAGATAAATTTCCGGTCTCCTATCACCAAATGGTCCAAAAGTTCAATGCCGATCATTTTGCCTGATTCAACCAGGCGTTTTGTCACATGAATATCTTCCTGTGAAGGCGAGGGGTCACCGGAAGGGTGGTTGTGGGCACAGATGATAGAGGCTGCTGAACGTTTAACAGCTTCTCGGTATACTTCACGCGGGTGAACAATCGATGCATTTAAACTGCCGATAAAAATCGTTTGCCGATGAATGATTTGATTTTTCGTATTTAAAAACAAAACCACAAAATGTTCCTGATTTAAATTTCTCATTTCTTCCATAACATAATCTGCGCCGTCTTCCGGTGAGCGGACGATATAACGGTCATCCGGCTTATATTGACTCATCCGTTTCCCCAGCTCCAACGCTGATAGCAACAATACACCTTTAGCCGTGCCGATGCCTTTAATTGCTGTTAACTCTTCAATCGTCGCATCCTTTAATAAATTGAGCCCTTCAAAATGCATAAGAACCCTATTTGACAAAGCCATAACTGATTCATTTTTGGTGCCGCTGCCAATTAAAATCGCAAGCAGCTCCTGATTGGATAAATGGCTTGCTCCAAGCTTCAGCACCCTTTCCCTTGGACGATCTTCTTTAGGAACATCTTTTATCAAAATGGTCGGTGAAGTCATTTTCTGTCCTCCTCAGCTAAGATACGTTTATCGTAACGATTTGCCGCTGAGTGGACAAATGAACGAAAAGGACTTTCCTCCGGCCGGTGTGTTTATATTATTTAAAATCCCCCTGTCAAAAAAGCATGTTTTTGATCATCGTGTCAGCATAAAAATCAAAAACACTTATTTTTCTTTTTAACCGGATCAATGTATAGTTACTGTACGGTCAATTTGTGGGCGCGCTCCCAAAGCTGCAATAAGATCACATGACTTTGCCATTTATCCGCTTTGGCCATTTGATTATGCTGTTCTGATAAAAAGTGAGTAAATTCGGCTAAACGTTCACTATTTTCAGGCATGCTGTCAATTACATTTGCCCATTGTTCCTGTGAAATCTTTTCGTCATTACTTATGGAAGCCAGGGAATCATTCCATTGCTGATCATAGGTTTGAAGCCATTCTTTTTCTTTATCTGTCAGCTCTATTTCTGCTGAAGCTGTCGTCCATTCCTTCACATAAACTTCCAGATTCTTCTCGGCATATGCACCGGACAATTGTGTCCCGCGACCTTCCGAGTCGGCAATTCCGGTCAGGACAAAGAAATACTCACCTTTCTCCCAAATCATCGAAGGAAAGCCCTGCTCTTCGAACGCAGCCTGCATTTGCTCTGCATTTTCTTTTTCGCTGAATTTGCCTGCCTGCAATACGAATGCATTGCCGCTGTCAATTGTGACTAAACTCTTGTCATTACTTTCCCCGGAAGCAGCTTGATCATCCTCGTCCCCCGCAGCAGCAAGTGAAGAGGAATTTCCCTGCAGACTTATATTATCATTAATATCACCAAACATATTCAACATGAAGAACCCTAACACAGAACCGATCACAATTGCTGACAATGCAGCAATTATAAATGGCTTGAACGCTTTCAACCTTGATTTTCGCGTAAAGTGAATCTTGTTCTCACTGTCAGAATCATCATTATGCTCTCTGATGAGCTCGGGAATGTCGGAATCTTCTATTGTGCCGGCTTGTTCATCGCTGTAATTTTTAATAGAATCCTTTTCTTTGGCTTCAGTATCATCCTGTGTTATTGTTTTTTTCTTGCCGTTCTTCCATACTTCAATTTTTTCGTCATTACTCAAACTTTTCCCCTCCCTATGCCAGTTTGTTCAACCCTAGCATAGGGATAGTAAAAAGTAAGGCGATTATTGTCTATCTTCCAAAAAAACTTTCAACATAATACAACAAATGGAAAGCACATGATTTAAAAAGGCTAGATGAGGTAATACACGGACCCCTGTGCGAACAAAGGCATAGGATTATTTCACTGCAACTCTATTGCTTCCTCAAAATACTTCCGCATTATGGCAATAAAATGTAATGACCCTGTTACGCAATAGCATTTATTTTTTTGTTTGAGATTGATTTGTTCAGCAGCTTGCTGCCAATTACTGAAAACTTGCGTGTCCGGATGATCGCAATATTTTTGAAGCTGTTCAGGATCAGCAGCCCTTGGGTGATCGAATGTTGTCAATATAATCGACGTGAAATGAGGTCCTAAATCTTCAAGCATCCGTTTAAAATCCTTATCCTTAAAAACTGCAAAAATCAGGTGCTTTTCCATGTCATAAAAATCATCTGTCAGCGTTTCTGTAAAAGCATGCACACCTGATACGTTATGGGCCGCGTCCAATATAATCGGGGGATTTGAATGAACTTGTTCAAACCGGCCCGGTATTTTGACATCAGCCACCCCCGCCGCACATAAATCCCAATCTAAATCAAACCCTTCATCCTGAAGAATTGTAAGCGTCATGACAGCCAGCGAGGCATTTTTAATTTGATGGGAGCCTGCTGTCTTTAACTTCACGTCCATGCGCATACCCGATGAAGACAGCCATTCAAAGGTTTGGTGCTGCGTGGTTTTATTGACCATTTTGCACCAAAAATGCTCGCCTGATTGATAAAGAGGAGCATTTTTATCAAAAGCTTCTCCGGTTATAATACGCATTGCCTCTTCAGACATTTCACCGGCGACAACCGGTCTGTTTTCTTTTATGATTCCCGCTTTATGAGAAGCAATGGATTTTACTGTTTTCCCTAGAAAATCTGTATGATCCCATTCAACATTTGTTATAATCGACAAAATGGGGGTGAAACAGTTGGTCGTATCCTCCCTGCCCCCATTCCCGCTTCAATTAATGTAAAATCAGCATTATCTGCAAAATATAAAAAAGAAATCGCCGTCATCATTTCAAATTCTGTCGGATGATTCGACTCTCTATCAAGTCTCTTGATAAAAGGAAAGACAACATTTACATAGTGTATGAGTTCTTTTTCTGATATTTTTATCTCGTTAAGCAAAATATGGCCCGTCAACCCTTCAAGACTCGGGGAAATAAACACACCGACTCCATAACCGTTTCGCATCAATGCATTCTTTAAATAATTTATGGTGGAACCTTTACCGTTGGTGCCTGCCACATGGATAGCATCCACTTTTTCTTGTGGATTACCAAGCAGCTCCAATAACTTCTGGATACGGTCAAGACCCGGTTTCACACCATATTGTTTTCTTTTCTGGAAGAATGCTTCAACTTGGCTGAAATCTTCGAACATTATGTACACCGCTTTTCGTTTCGTTCATTTTTGTTGTATCCTAAACAGCATCATTATAGCAGTATTTAATGATATTTTGAACAAAGAAAGGATGACGTTACTTGAATTTATATGGCTGGATTATTTATAACGGCTACTTGCAGGGGGATAAATTTCGTGATTTTGCCGAATGGATAAAGTATGATGCAGCGAAACAGAAAATTGAAACAACCATTTATAAAAATAGCGAGTTGCTGAGTCTTCTGTCATCTGACGTGTTGACATTGCTATCTGCTAAAAAAATAATATGGCCTGATTTTGTCATTTTTGCCGATAAAGATATATACCTCGCCAAACAACTCGAATTGCTGGGCGTTCGCGTATTTAACAGTGCAGAAGCCATTGCTGCAAGTGATGATAAAATCGTTTCCTATCAGCTGCTGGCAGCCAATAAGTTACCGGTACCAAAAACCGTTGTCGCACCGAAAGCATTTCACCGGCTGAAATATAATCCGATTGATGATTATTCTGAAGCTATTAAAATGTTAGGATTTCCCATGATTGTAAAAGAAGCATTCGGGTCGTTTGGTGAACAAGTGCACCTCGTTCATTCAAAGGACGAATTAGCTGAGATAATCTATCAGCTCCAGGGACACCCATTTATGCTTCAGGAATTTATTGCAGAAAGCTCAGGAAAAGATGTGCGGCTGCAAGTAGTTGGTGATGAAGTTGTTGCAGCCATGGCCCGGTCCTCAGAGTCCGACTTCCGGGCAAATGTAACGGCAGGTGGAAAGATGCATGTCTACCACCCGACTACAGCTGAAAAGCAAATTGCCGTTGCAGCGTCAAAAACACTTGGTACGGACTTCACCGGCATTGACTTATTACATGACGGTCATGAAAAACCGATTATCTGTGAAATAAACTCGAATGCCCACATCCGTAACATGTTTGACTGCACCGGGGTTGATGTTGGCGATTTTATCATCGATTATATCCGTAAAACGCTGAAATGAGGGAAGCGCTATGAAAGGCTGGCTGATCTATAACAAGACAGATGCAGAGCAAAATGAACTTTATATTGATTGGTTCATAAAAGAAGCCCGCGAACAAAATATGTCATTACAACTGATTCTGCGTGAAGACTTAACAGCAGGTGTTATGCGTCATGAGAATACAGTCATGCTTCATGGCAAGCCGGTAGATTTGCCCAATTTTGCTGTGGTACGCACAATAGAACCACTGTTGAATCTGCAATTGGAATCGTTCGGTATAGACGTTTATAACCCTTCAAAAACGGCTTTTATTTGCAATGATAAAGCACGAACACATTTTCACCTCACCAATTCAGGCATCCCGATGGCAGATACAATAGTCGTGTCGTCACGAACAAAACTGCCTGAAAGTGCGCCTTTTAATTTTCCGTTTGTCATCAAAACCACAAGCGGACGCGGTGGAAAACAGGTGAAGCTCATTACAAACACCCAAACATGGCAAGAGCTAAAACGGCAGCAATTAAGTGATAATATAATAATCCAATCCGCAGCACATATCCAGCCCGGAAAAGATGTACGAGTTTTCGTTATCGGCAATGATATTATCGGTGCTGTTATGCGCAACAACGAACATGATTTTCGGGCCAATTACAAATTGGGCGGGACAGCTTCCTGGTATGAACTTGATGCTTATGAAACAGCGCTGGTCAGACGAATCATTGATCAATTCGAAATCGGAATGGCCGGCATTGATTTCCTGATTGATAAAGACGGTCAACTTGTTTTTAATGAAATTGAAGATGTTGTCGGTTCCCGCACACTGAGTGCTGTCAGTGATATTAATATTCTGCAAAAATATGTGGCACACATTAAAAACGGAAGTTCACTATGAACTTCCGTTTTCATTCCCTATGACTTTAATTCTTCAAGCCGCGCTTTCACTTTTGTCTGTTTTTCAAGATAATCTTTTTCCTTCTGTTTCTCTTCCTCAACCACTTTTTCAGGTGCCTTATTGACAAATCCTTCATTTGCCAGCTTTTTCTGGACCCGATCCACTTCTTTTGTCCATTTATCCAGCTCTTTTTCAAGCCGTTCGATTTCTTTATCAAAATCAATCAGCCCTTCAAGCGGCAGGAATAATTCCGCACCGGTGACTACAGCTGACATGGCTTTTTCCGGTGCCGTGACATCTGTTGCAATGATTAATTCACTTGGATTACAGAAACGTTCCAGGTAATCGCGGTTATTTTCCAGTTCGGCAGTAATATCATCGTTTTCGGTCTTAATATATAATTTTATTTGCTTGGACATCGGCGTATCCACTTCGGAGCGGATATTGCGAACCGACTTAATAATCGAAACAAGCCGCTTCATTTCATCTGAAGCCTTTTCGTCATGAAATTCAGCAATTGCTTCAGGCCACTTGGCAACCGTAATTGATTCGCCTTTAGTTGGAAGCTGCTGCCATATTTCCTCTGTGATAAAAGGCATATACGGATGAAGCATCCGCATTGTCTGATCCAGCACATAGGCAAGAACTGAACGTGTTGTCTTCTTTTGTTCCTCGTCATCACCATAAAGAGGCAATTTGGCCATTTCAATATACCAGTCACATAATTCATCCCAGATAAAATTATATAAGTGGCGGCCGGCTTCACCAAATTCATACTTGTTCGTGTTCATTGTGACGTGATCGATTGTTTCATTCAAGCGCGTTAAAATCCATTTATCAGCTAACGACTTTTCCCGGTTTAAATCGATGTCTTCGTACGTAAAGTTCTCCATATTCATTAATGAAAAACGGGACGCATTCCAAACTTTATTGGCAAAATTCCACGTCGATTCAACCTTTTCCCAATGGAAGCGCAAATCCTGCCCGGGCGTTGATCCCGTCAGAAGGAAGTAACGCAATGAATCGGCACCATACTTATCAATGACATCCATCGGGTCAACACCATTGCCAAGCGATTTGCTCATTTTCCGGCCTTCTGCATCACGTATCAGGCCATGAATCAATACATCTTTAAATGGCCGCTTGCCGGTGAATTGTTTTGATTGGAAAATCATCCGGGCTACCCAGAAGAAAATAATATCATAGCCGGTGACGAGCACATCTGTCGGGAAATAGCGTTTAAAGTCTTCTGAGTCTGTATCAGGCCAGCCCATGGTAGAAAATGGCCATAGAGCGGATGAAAACCATGTGTCAAGCACATCTTCATCCTGCACCCAGTTTTCGCTGTCGGCAGGTGCTTCTTTACCGACATACAATTCCCCTGTTTCTTTATGATACCAAGCCGGTATACGATGCCCCCACCAGAGCTGACGGGAAATGCACCAATCGCGGATATTTTCCATCCAGTGCAGATACGTCCGTTCAAATCTGTCCGGTACAAAATGAACTTTTCCGTCACCATCCTGAAGTTCAATCGCATCATCAGCGAGCGGCTGCATGTTAACAAACCATTGCGTTGACAAATACGGTTCAACAACAGCCCCGCTTCGTTCTGAGTGGCCTACCTGATGGGTGTGATCTTCAATTTCAAAAAGTACACCCTGTTCCTGCAGATCTTTAACGATTTGTTTGCGGCATTCAAATCGGTCCATTTCCTCGTAATGACCTGCATTTTCATTCATTGAACCATCTTCGTTCATAACGAGTATACGTTCAAGATTGTGGCGGTTCCCAATTTCAAAGTCATTTGGATCATGAGCAGGTGTTATCTTCACTGCGCCTGATCCCATTTCCATATCAACATAGGAATCAGCGACAATTTCAAGTTCCCGGCCGACAATTGGCAGGATTACTGTTTTGCCAATCAGATGCTTGTAACGTTCATCTTCCGGATGGACAGCAACTGCTGTATCACCAAGCATTGTCTCAGGCCGGGTAGTTGCAATTTCAATTGTTTCATCGCTGTCTTTAATCGGATAGCGCATATGGTAAAATTTCCCTTGGACTTCATCATAGACAACCTCGATATCAGACAAAGCTGTTTGTGTAGCCGGATCCCAGTTAATGATATATTGACCACGGTAGATCAACCCTTTTTCATACAAACTGACAAACACTTCACGGACAGCATTTGACAATCCGGTGTCAAGCGTGAAACGTTCCCGGGAGTAATCGAGTCCGAGGCCTAACTTTTCCCACTGAGACCTTATGAAATCAGCATATTCTTCTTTCCAGTCCCATGATACGTCCAAAAACTTTTCCCTGCCCAGCTCATGCCGGCTCCGTTCTTGTTCCTTTAATTTAGCCTCTACTTTTGCTTGTGTGGCAATCCCTGCATGATCCATGCCCGGAAGCCATAACACATCATATCCCTGCATTCGTTTCATACGGGAGATCGTATCCTGCATTGTCGTATCCCACGCATGCCCCAAATGCAGTCTTCCTGTTACGTTTGGCGGCGGGATTACAATGGTAAATGGTTCTTTTTCCTTATCATCTGTTGCTTCAAAAAATTTGCCATCCACCCAAAATCTGTACCTGTCTTTCTCGATTTCGTTCGGGTTGTACTTTGGTGCCATAGCTGATTTGTTTTCTTCATCCATGAGGACTTCCTCCTTAAGTAACATGTTTTCTTGGTCATTAAAAAAATCCTTTGCATCCAAAAAAGGACGAAAAGGATTTGTTTCCGTGGTACCACCTTTGTTCATAGACAATAAACACCTATGCACTTATAGCATGATAACGGTCAGTAACCGGCTTTCTTCTACTGATTTCAAAGAAGCAGCTTCATGGGCGACCTTCCAGAATCATTATCCCGGGAAATTCCCACCGGCATTCCCTCTCTTTTAGAGTAATGACTCTGTACTCCTCCCAATCATCGCTTATAGAGGCTGTTCAAAAAGTCCGGTAACAATGACACGTCGAATTTCTTCGTTGCCTTGTTATCCTCCTTTTTGAACACGCATTTATAGATATTGATGTTATTTTACCGTTTTATCCTAACAAAATCAACACCTACGATAAGAATGGCACAAAACAGACTGCAATATTCATACAATAGTGTAAAGTGAAACTTCATTCAGAGGAATTGGCTTTTATTCCTCTGAATGTTAATTGAACAGAATCGGGCATTTACTGGCAGTTATACTCCCACATCCTGCTTTGTTTTCACTTTCAGCCCTGAAGTGGGGTATTATCGCCAGTTATATGCAGAAAAAAATAAATGAGGTGAATGTGACATGTCCCGTTATTACCGTTACCGGCTGCCACCATGGGCCAAAAAATGCATTATCATCATTGAAAAAGTTACCCTGCCAATATTAATTTTTCAATTAATCCGCACTTTACTATTTCCCACTTCCCTTGACGTTTTTTTGCTTGGGATTCTGGCCGGTTTATTCATTGCATTTTATCTGGAATGGATTTAAGAATTTGAGTCCTCAACGGATTCCTCAAAATCCTGAGTATCTTTTACAAGGTTATTCCATTTGAGCCCAAGTACCAATTGCCGAAAAGCAGATTCCAGCATCCGGGTACGCTTTAGCATTGATGGATGATCAGGTTGTTCCAAATAATTGTCAATAAGTGATATGTAATAAAATGGATCGAGTAAGTAAATCGAAAGCAAATGATGTTGACTGTCCGTTAATGCATTTATATCGCTATAGGCCGAGAACAATTCTGCCAATTGTTCAGGTGATTGGTCATAAAAACGCGCCTGGCTGTGAAGCAGTTGGGACAAATCGGTTACAGCTGTGCCATATCGCGCACTTTCCCAATTTATCAAATAAGTGTGCCGGGTGTTCAGAAAATGGGTTAACTTCAAATTGCCATGGCAGAGGCAATTATACCATATGGGGTCATTTTCCAGCTCTTTCATAAAACGATCAATGTGAAAATCCAGTTCATTCAGAACAGATACAAGAACATGATAGTGCGTACACACTTGCAGCTCAAATGGTGACATAAAACGATTCTGCTCGAAAAGCTGAACATAGTTAAATAATTTAAGCTTCAATTGAGCACAATTATCCCGATAATTACGGAAAATGTTTCCTGCAGTTTCTATATCAACAGTTATCTGCTGGCTTGTTTTTGCATGAATGCTTCCGATGACTTCATAAGCATTGACAATTTTCTGTTCATGATTTGGCTGATCTTCTGCTATCCAAGGTGTCAGGTAATAATACTTATCGTCCATCTCAGCGTAAAAATTAGACTGACCGGTTAAATAGACCGGTAAAATAGTTGTTAAATGAAACGCATGTGCATGATGATAAATTTGTTCCCACGAAGCAATTGCAGATTTTGTAAGTCTGCTTTCTTTAAGTGCATATGTATAGCGGCCATCCCACACTTTGCAGACACGGTTTGATATTGGTGTGATTTTTAACGGTTTCACGCCATAAGCCTTCATTATCTTCTTTGTCGCTTGCATGCTATCGTGTCACCTCCCCATACAACAATATTAAGACCGTAAAAGAAAGTATATACCCCTTACTGATTAAGCAAGGGGCTTTACATTTTATGGATTTACTTTTTTCGGGACATACAATATTTGCCCTTCTTCCACCCCCTCCTCAGCCAGTCGATTCTGTTTTAAGAGCTGGTGTGCAGAAGTATCATATCGTTCGGCAATGGATTCCAGTGTATCACTGTCCTGAACGATGCATAATCGCATTTTGGCGTATGTCTCTTCTTCGTCCCTGCTGAACATATCTGCCAAATAACGCACATCTTCCGGTGATGATGAACTGTCATCCTGGTAAGCTGTCTCCGTATACTCTACTAAGGACGGTTCTTCCCCGGAACTTTCACTGGACTCTCCTTCAGATGCAAATGTTTCTTCCCCGGAATTTTCTGTCTGTGCGGTCCCGAAAAACTCAGCGAGTGTTTGTGACTTTTTATTTTTTTCACGTTCTGTTTCAGAAATAGACTCTTCTTCATCCGATTGATTTGTACTCTTAGAAAAATCGTCAGGCTGTGTGGAAAAATCCGTTTCGCCTTGTTCTGCTTTATCCATTTTCATATCAAAAGCAAATGTTTCTTCTCCCCTGAGTGATAACGCAGGATCTTCCTTTTTATCTGTTTCATATGTGCCATTCTCTTCACTGATTCCGTTGATTTCAATTGTCGAAGTTAATTTAAGCTGATTCTTATTGGGCACCTCATAGTCAAAGAACTCGATTGCTACCGTTACGTCCTCCGTATCATTTATTCGATAAGCAGGTACAGAAATTTCAATCGGAAAACGGTGGCTAAATTCTGCCAGACCGTCTTCAAGGTTAACTACATTTTCAACATATCGCTTTGAATGATAATCTTCAAAACCAATATCCGCGTCATTTTCCTGTGAAGAGGCATCATGACGATAAGTACCATTGAGTTCGACAACACCTCTTATGTCGATATAATTATTAAAAGGATGTATGGAGATATTCGGATCCAACGAAATTCCCGTCATTTCACCAACTTCCTGTCCTTTTTCAAAAAAGAGTGATTCGTCCAGCTCAAAACGAAATGTTTCCTGATGATTATCCAAATGATATTCCTCCCTTCAGCATATATTCCAAATACTTATACGTCTCAGTTCAACTATATGACAGACAAGTGGATGATATGCCCTTCTGGAGGGTATTCTTTCCCGATTGAATAGGGAGAATAAAGACTAAGAACAAAGGTTCCTGTTGCAATGCTTTGTAACCTGCTTCATGCAGGCCGGAACATACAAAAACAAACCTGCCCGAAATGGTTATTTTATATTCCGCACCGCAATTATCACATTCAACTGGTCTATATACCTAACCCCAAAATGCATTCCAGTTGAATGGCATATGGCAGTTTTGACATCTTTGCAATAATATGAACACCACCTTGTATTCCATAATTTGGCCTAATCCGGAAAAGCACCTTCTTATTCCAGATAGGCACTCGTTTGCGTAATAAGGTATAGACTGATTATATACGTTTACTTACTCGCTCTTTATCATTACAAAAGCAGCATAAATCATTGTTATCACAAGAAGGAAAGCTGGCCCGATCAGCGGCTGTGTTAAGTTCCCAATAGGTGCTATTAAGGAAAATGATAAAACATATACTATTATAAAAACAGCGTACTAAATTTTGTGTGATTTAGTACGCTCAATAAAATGTGATTTTAATTTTTTTCCATCGTAAATGAACTAGTTACGGAAATGGGAATAGCTTTAACTTCTGCTTCTCTGTTTGTTCTGCTTTGAGACAGATTTTACTTCTCTATTTTCGAAAATGCTTTACGTACCGCTTGGATTGTTCGCTCAATGTCTTCATCGGTATGCGCTGTTGATAAGAACACACCTTCAAATTGGGACGGCGGCAGAAAGATGCCTTCTTCAATCATAGCTCTGTAATATTGTGCAAAATAATCAACATTGGCATTTTGAGCCGTTTCGAAGTTGATGACAGGTTCATTTGTAAAGAAAAAGCCGACCATAGATCCAGCCCGATTTATCTGAAGCGGGATGTCATAATCAATAGCTGCCTGTTTATAGCCTTCAACTAACTTGTCCACTTTTTCATTAATTGCTTCATAAGAAGATTCATCCAACGCATTTAATGTTTCAAATCCGGCTGTCATAGCAAGCGGATTGCCTGACAATGTTCCAGCCTGATAGATGGATCCGGTCGGTGCAACACTTTCAATAATCTCACGCTTTCCGCCATAGGCACCTACAGGCAAACCGCCACCGATAACTTTACCAAGACACGTTATATCCGGTGTTACACCAAAATAGCCCTGGGCACACTGATAACCGACGCGGAATCCCGTCATCACTTCATCAAAAATTAAGAGAGCCCCATTTTCTGTTGTAATGGTTCTTAAATCCTGCAGGAAATCTTCTGTAGGCGGTACAACACCCATATTGCCGGAAACAGGCTCAGCAATGACAGCAGCAATATCATCCCCATACTCTGAAAAGACATAACGTACACTTTCTATGTCATTATAAGGAACGGTAATCGTGTTTTGGGCAATCGACTCCGGCACTCCCGGACTATCAGGCAACCCGAGTGTGGCAACACCTGAACCTGCTTTAATAAGCAACGAGTCTCCATGGCCATGGTAATTGCCTTCAAACTTCAGAATTTTACTTCGTCCGGTATAACCACGGGCAACCCGCAAAGCGCTCATTGTTGCTTCTGTTCCGGAGTTGACCATTCGAAGCATCTCGATTGATGGCACACGATCAATTACGAGTTCAGCTAGTTTATTTTCCTGAATAGTCGATGTGCCAAAACTTGTTCCTTTTTCCGTTGCTTCCTTAAGCCCGGAAACAACGCGTTCATCAGCATGTCCCAAGATGAGCGGGCCCCAGCTTAATACATAATCAATATATTCATTGCCATCAATATCGGTGATTTTGGAGCCTTTTCCTTCCTCCATAAAAATCGGTGTCATATCAACAGATTTAAATGCTCTTACAGGTGAATTGACGCCCCCGGGCATTAAATCCACTGCTTTCTCATATGCTGCTTTAGATTTCTCAAAATTTTGCATGATTCATCACCTCAACTTGAAAGATTATTCCGCATGTAACTGGCACCATTCCTCCATATTATAAGAGACGACTGCCAGGCGGCTGATACAGTTCTCTCGAAAAGCGATTTCCACTGATCGAATTCTCATACTACCCTTGAAGCCATTTTGCCACATCTTTAGCAAAATACGACATAATCAAATCCGCCCCTGAACGTTTCATCGCTGTCAATTTTTCAAGCACCAATTCCTTTTCATCAATCCAGCCATTCATGGCAGCAGCTTTCACCATCGAATACTCACCGCTGACATTATAAGCAACAACCGGAGCATTAAAATTATTCCGGACATCACGGACGATATCCAAAAAGGACAGCGCTGGTTTAACAATCAAGAAGTCTGCCCCTTCTTCAATATCCGATTCTGCTTCACGTAAAGCTTCCCTGCGGTTTGACGGATCCATCTGATATGTTTTCCGGTCACCAAACTGTGGCGTGCTGTCCGCTGCATCACGGAACGGGCCATAAAATGCCGAGGCATATTTTACAGCATATGACATAATCGGGATATTTTGGTGTCCTGCTTCATCCAGTGCCTGGCGGATAACCGCGACAAATCCATCCATCATATTGGAAGGCGCAATGATGTCGGCACCTGCGTCAGCCTGTGATACAGCTGTTTTTGCCAGTAGTTTCAAGGATTCATCATTATCGACATCGTGGTTATGAATGACACCGCAATGACCATGTGATGTATATTCACAGAGACATGTATCAGCAACCACGAGCATGCCGGGTACTTCTTTTTTGATTAGCCTGGTCGCCTGCTGAACAATGCCATCATCCACAAACGCACCGCTTCCCTGTTCATCTTTCTCATTGGGAACCCCAAACAGCATGACCGCTTTAATACCCAGTGATTGCAGCTCTTCCATCTCTGCTTTGACATGATCAAGCGAAATCTGATAGATACCGGGCATTGAAGAGACTTCACTTTTTATGTTTTCCCCTTCAATGATAAAAAGCGGATAAATAAAATCGTCTATTCTTAAATGATTCTCACGGACGAGTGAACGCATGGCTGATGAAGATCGCAGCCGGCGATGCCGCTTAAATTCCCATTCGTTTGTCATCACAATCTATCCTTTCTGTTTAAAAAATTCTTCCAGTTTCACAAGCATACCATCAATCGTAAATTCTTCCGGAATCAACAGATTATCCAGACCCAGCTCAGTAGCGCGCTCCGCGGTCGTTGTTCCAATACAGACAATTGGCAGTCCTGGATTTATATCTGCTTCCTTCATATCCACAAAAGCGTTGACACAAGAGGGGCTTGTAAACGTTATGGCATCAAGATCATTTTGTGCCAGTTTAGTATTCAAGTTATCTTTCATAGCATAATGGTGACCTGTCCTATAAACTTCCAGTGATTGATATTGAACGCCGAGACCCTCTAGCCAGCGTGGAAGCGTGTCCCGGGACCAATTCCCTCTGACAAGAAGAACAGGCTCTTCTAAGTGATCATAATCATTAAAAAAATCATTCGTCATACTTTCAGCATTATATATGCCCGGCACGAAATCTGCTTGATAGCCGTAACTTTCCAGCGCCCATCCTGTTTTCCGTCCAACGGCAGCAAATTTGGCTTCAGAAAATATATCTCGATTCAAACCATTGTTCTGCATTAAACGGAAAAAGCAATGAACACCGTTAGCACTGGTGAAAAACAACCATTTATATGGGTTTTCCTTTTGTATCAGGCCTGCAAAACCTTGATCGTGATGACATGTTATGTTCAGAAGCGGAACCTGCTCCGGTACTCCCTTACGCTGTACAACCTTAGTTGCTAATTCCTCAGCCTGGTTCTTCTCACGCGTGATTAATATTTTTTTGCACTCAAGTGGTGAAGCCATTAAATGTCAAGCTCCTCTTTAACCGCTTCAACAATTTCCTTTGCTCCCCTGCCGATGAGTTTTTGGGCAGCTTCTGTTCCGACTTCTTCCGGCTCCTTGCCGCGTACAACTTCTTTCAGCAATGTTTTTCCATCAGTTGTTCCGACAAAAGCTGTCATGGTGATCTCTTCGCCTTTCAGTTGAGCGTATCCTCCAATTGGCACTGAACAGCTGCCTTCAAGCAGATTCAGAAACGTCCGCTCTGCTGTAACCGTTTTAGTTGTATCAGGGTCGCTTATACGAGCCAATAATTCACGCAGCTCATGATCATCTTCACGGCATTCAATCGCTAAAGCGCCTTGCCCGACTGAAGGCACGCAGACTTCAGGCTCCAAATATTCAGTGATTAGCTCTTCACTTAGCCCGACACGTTTCAGCCCGGAAACCGCCAATATGATGGCATCGTAGTCTTCTTCATGCAATTTGCGGATGCGTGACTCAATATTTCCGCGAATCCATTTAATCTCGACATCAGGCCGTTCAGCAAGGATTTGGGCCTTCCGCCGTAAACTGCTTGTGCCAACGATTGCTCCTGCTGGCAAATCCTTCAATGCCACATTATTTTCAGCGATATAGGCGTCCCGATGGTCTTCTCTGACAGGTATGGTCGTAATAACCAATCCTTCAGGCATTTCAGAAGGCATATCTTTCATGCTATGAACAGCCAAATCTATTTCCTTTTCATACATCGCTCTTTCAATCTCTTTTACAAATAGTGCTTTTCCGCCAACTTTCGATAAAGTGACATCAAGAATCTGGTCTCCGCGTGTCACAATTTTTTTCACTTCAAATTCATTATCGACACCGGCTTGTTTCAACTGCTCAATCACCCAGTCTGTCTGAGTTAATGCCAAATTGCTTTTTCGTGAACCTACTACGATATGACGCATCCGGATCTCTCCTTGATTTACGATTTTAATGTAAATGAAAATTGGATAAATTACTGAACAAAAAGAAATTAATTAATAAAATGAGAAATGCTGCCGAATTATATGTTGATATGGCCCTGCCTTGAAAGCCTTTCCCCAGTCTCAACAGCAAATATATCACATAAACACCAAGCACAAGTATTGACCCGATGGTTTTCAAATCGAACCAATAAAACTCGGCATTGGCGGCATAAGCCCAGGCGACACCAAGAGCTATCGCAATCGTCAAGAGTGGCACACCTGCTGTTACAGCTTTAAATGAAAATGAATCAAGCTGTTCCAAATCACCAATTCGCCGCATCCAACGAAATCCCTTTTTTTGTTTTAACAATCGATACTGAACAAGGTACATGAGTGAAAAAATAAGTGAAACTGTAAAAAAACCATATGAAACAATCGCCAGCGTAATATGTGCGATCAGCATTTCATGTACCAGTTCAATCCCATCAACCTGCATATGTTCTGTTGCCCGGTTGGAGATGGCTAATAACAATATGAAAAAAGCAAGTACATTTATTAAAAACAATACAAACTGCGCGCGAAAAAATTTATTGAGAATGAGTGAAAGCGTCACTAATACCCATGCATAAAATGAAAGACCATCATATAACGTTAAAACCGGAAAATTCTTCTCAACAAATACTTGCTGTAATAAAAAAACGGTTTGCAGAAACCAAACCATACTAAGTAACCAGAAGGCTGCTCGGTTTGCCTTCCGGTTTTGCTGTATAAAATCTATAAAGTAGCCCACAAGACTCAATCCGTAAATGGTCAATATGATTTCGTAAAGCCATTTTGCTTCATTCATAGCAAAGACCCTTTCTTATTGTGCCGGGACGTTTTTGACAACAGGCGCGGATACTTTGCCTTCTGTTTCTTTAGCTGAATGATGCGTTTTTGCTTGCCGCTGACGTTCTTCTTGAACAATCTCTTCTATACCAAAAATATCGATGAATTGCTGCAGTGCTTCTTCTTTATTATCGTTGCCAGCCAATTCTTTCGCTTCTGTAATAGGCTGTTTCAGAAGCTGATTAACAATACTTTTCGTATGTTTATTCAGAACTTTTTTCTCACGTGCTGTCAGGTCAGGCATTTTACGTTCAATGCTTTTCATTGTCTCTCCTTGGATAGTCAATGCTTTTTTGCGGAGCGCCGAGATTACAGGGACAACACCGAGTGTCTGCACCCAATCATTGAAGGCGGACATTTCTGCTTCAATCATAATTTCAATCTTTTCAGCCGCTTCTTTTCTTGCTTCAAGATTGTCATCAACGACGTTTTGGAGATCGTCAATATCATAAAGAAATACATTTTCCAATTCCGCAATGCCCGGGTCCAAATCTCTTGGCAACGCAATATCAACGAGAAACAGTGGTCTGCCTTTGCGCTTTTTCTGGATAGCTTGAACAGTCTCCTTTGTTAAAATGACTGAATCAGATCCTGTTGAACTCAGCAAAATATCTGCGTCGCAAAGCTGTTCATTCAATTGTTCAGCAGACTTTGCTTTACCTTTTAACGTATCAGCAAGTGACTGGGCTTTTGTCAAAGTCCGATTGACCACTGTAATGTTAGAAGCCCCTGAGCCATGGATATTCCTGGCAGCCAGTTCGCCCATTTTGCCGGCGCCATTTATAACAACATGCTTCTTCTCCAAATCGCCAAATACTTTCTTAGCTAGCTCAACAGCGGCATAACTGACAGATACAGCATGCTCTCCGATGGTCGTTTCTTTATGTGCTTTTTTGGCAAAAGTGATTGCCTGTTTGAACAATTCATTAAAGATCGTGCCGGTTGTATTATTTTCTTGAGCGGTT
Organism: Lentibacillus amyloliquefaciens; assembly: GCF_001307805.1. Classification (GTDB taxonomy): domain Bacteria; phylum Bacillota; class Bacilli; order Bacillales; family Amphibacillaceae; genus Lentibacillus; species Lentibacillus amyloliquefaciens. The sequence continues at coordinate 1,227,846 of NZ_CP013862.1, forward strand.
AAAAAGGCATATTTTACTTGCCCCAATATCTGAGTCTCACCCAGCACCATGGAATCCAAACCGGAAGCTACTCTGAATAAATGTTCTATCGTTGCATCACTTTCAGTTATATGCAAATATGGTGAAAGCTCTTCTTTATCAACGTTAAGCCATTCACTGAGAAAACGTTTGATATAGTAACGCCCTGTATGGACCTGGTCAGCAACTGCATAGACCTCTGTCCGGTTGCATGTGGATATAATCACATTTTCCAGGATGCTTTTTTGCTCACTTAGCTTAACCATAGCCTTATCAATCATCTCTTCAGAAATCATAAACCGTTCCCTGATTTCAAGAGGGGCTGATTTGTGATTAAATCCGACTTTAAGTAAATGCACTCTATCCTACCCCAAAACAAAACATCAATTAATAATTATTATAACATGGACAATCATTAACAATTATCTTAAAATGTGAACAGATTTTGAAACAAAAACCGATAATCAATCGTACTTCACTGTATGTTAATCCGTTTGTACTTTATCATACGCTTATAGAAGACGCAAGAAATCTGCCATTAAAGCAGAATTGAATGAAAGAAGGTGAAAAAATGAAACGTCAGCATTCCTTTGCAGCCTATATCCTAATCGGCATTGGTGTTTACTTTTTATTACGGGAGCTGAAAATTCCCATTATAACTGACTTTTTTTCATGGCCGACATTACTTATTATTATTGGGATTGCATTACTTATACATAGTTATACATCCAAAGATTATCAGCACCTGTTAAGCGGGACAATTGTGATGGGACTTGGGATCCACTTTCACGGCTTAAATCATTATAATTTCTGGATTGATCATTGGGCCGTTTATCCGCTGATCGCAGGTGTGGCATTTATCGTAAGAGCTTTAAGGACAAAACAGGGCATGCTTACCGGCATTTTGATCAGTGCTGTTTCCATTTTGCTGATTTTTTCCATACAATTGCCGGCAGCCTTTGACTGGATTTACGATTTAACATCACTGCTTGAACGATTCTGGCCACTTATATTAATCGGTATCGGAGTATATTGGCTCAAAAAGAAAAAGTAAAGCTTCATTTAACGTACTGAAAAATAATCCATCCCACGATGAGGGATGGATTATTTTTAAAAGAAAAGCATCTAAATAAACTGTCTAATCGCTTGCCAGGCGTCGTCTTTCCCTTCTCCTGTTTCGGCCGAGAAAGGAATGAGCACATCACCTGATTCAATATTTAACACCTGGTAAGCTTGCTTAATATGCTTAGAGCGTTTTCCTTTAGAGACTTTATCCAGCTTAGTTGCGATGACAATAATCGGAAGCTCATAATGTTTAAGAAAATCATACATCATAACATCATCGGACGTTGGCTCATGGCGGATATCTGTAATCATGACACACGCTTTCAACGTGTCACGCACTGCAAAGTATTCCTCCATCATGCGGCCCCATTTTTCCCGTTCCTTTTTAGACACTTTAGCATAGCCGTATCCGGGGACATCAACAAAATAAAACATGTCATTTATTTTATAAAAATTCAACGTTTGCGTTTTACCTGGCTTTGATGATGTTCTGGCCAGGTTTTTCCGCTGGATGAGATTATTGATAAATGATGATTTCCCGACATTTGAACGGCCGGCCAAGGCTATCTCAGGTAGCCGGTCGCTCGGATATTGCTTTTGACTAACCGCACTTATAACAATCTCTGCATTAGTTACTTTCATGTTTCTCCTCCGTCAATGCATATGATAACACCTGATCCAAATGGTTCACTTTAATAAAAGTCAGATCATCACGAACACTTTCAGGTATATCATCTATATCTTTTTCGTTTTCTTCCGGAATAATAATGGTCGTTAAACCTGCACGGTGTGCGCTTAATGATTTTTCTTTAAGACCGCCGATAGGCAAAACACGCCCGCGCAACGTTATTTCACCTGTCATACCAACTTCTTTTCTGACTTCTCTTTCGGTCAATGCCGAAACAAGTGCTGCCGCCATTGTTATACCGGCTGAAGGTCCATCTTTAGGTGTTGCACCCTCAGGAACATGAATATGAATATCATTCTTCTCATGAAAATCAGGATCGATGTTCAGTTCTTCCGCACGGGACCGAATATAACTGAAAGCAGCCTGGGCTGACTCCTGCATCACATCTCCAAGCTTTCCGGTAAGTGTCAGTTTACCTTTTCCGGGATAATGCGATACTTCAATTGGTAATGTATCACCGCCGGCTGCTGTATATGCCAAACCGGTGGCAGCTCCGATCTGATTTTCCTGTTCCATTTGGCCATATCGAAAATGAGGTTTACCAAGCAATTCTTCTATATTGTTGTTTGTCACAACGATACGCTTACGATCGTTGGAAATGATCATTTTTGCGGCTTTCCTGCAAAGATTGGCAAGCTGACGTTCAAGGTTACGCACACCAGCTTCTCGGGTATAGGTTCGAATCAAGGACATCAAAGCCTCATCACGAATCTGGAGATTGCTTTTTTTCAAGCCATTTTCTTTCAGTTGTTTCGGAAGCAGGTGCTCTTTGGCGATATGCAGCTTTTCCACTTCTGTATAGCCGGCTATGTTAATCAATTCCATACGGTCCAGCAATGGCCCCGGGATATTATTAACAAAGTTGGCTGTTGCGATAAAGAGCACATTGGATAAATCGTACGTTTCCTCAATATAATGATCGCTAAAATTGCTGTTTTGCTCAGGGTCCAATACTTCGAGCATAGCTGAAGATGGATCTCCGCGGAAATCACTGACCATTTTATCAACTTCATCAAGCAGAAAGACCGGATTGACCGTTTTTGCTTTCTTCATTCCTTGTATAATTCTGCCAGGCATCGCCCCTATATATGTGCGCCGATGCCCTCGGATTTCCGCTTCATCACGAATACCGCCCAGAGAAACACGGACAAAGTTCCGGTTAATAGAACGGGCTATTGAGTTCGCCAATGATGTTTTACCGACTCCCGGAGGCCCCACCAGACAGAGAATTGGTCCTTTAATTGATTGTGTCAGCTTCTGGACGGCAAGGTACTCCAATATCCGTTCCTTCACTTTATCCAGCCCATAGTGGTCTTCATCAAGTATATCGTGTGCTTTCTTAATTTCGATTGCATCTTCCGTTTTATCAGTCCAAGGAATGGCCAGAAGCCACTCGATATAGTTGCGGATAACTGAACTTTCAGCCGAGCTTTGCGGGACTTTTTCAAATCTGTTCAGTTCCTTCATGGCAACTTCTGTGACACGCTCAGGCATATCAGAAGCTTCAACCTTTTCTCTGAGCTCTTCCACCTCGCCGGATTTGCCTTCTTTATCACCAAGTTCTTTTTGAATTGCCTTCAACTGCTCACGCAAATAGTATTCTTTTTGTGTTTTTTCCATTGATGTCTTCACACGTTGACCAATTTTCTTTTCCAAATCCAGCACTTTCTTCTCGTTTGTAATGAGCTGTATCAAATGCTGCAGCCGTTCCTTCACATTTATCATTTCCAGCAGTTCTTGTTTGTCCTTTATTTTCAAAGATAAGTGTGATGTGACTATATCGGCCAGCCTGCTTGGTTCATCAATATCTGAAACAGTAGCTAATGTCTCCTTAGTAATTTTTTGTGAAACTTTTATGTACTGTTCAAATTGCTTCAGAAGTGATCGCATAAGGGCTTCTTCTTCATTTTGTTCACCATGTTCATCCTTCATTTTATAAACTTCTACAGTGAATTCATCATGATCATCGTCTATAAAACGAACGATTTCTCCCCGTTCCAAACCTTCTACCAGGACACGTATCGTCCCATTTGGAAGTTTCAACATCTGTTTAACATATGCAAGTGTCCCGGTCCGGTATATATCTTTCTCTTCAGGATCATCCAGGCTGACCTGTTTCTGGGCAGCAAGGAATATCGTCTGGTCTCCCATCATTGCTTTTTCAAGAGCTGCAACGGATTTATCGCGCCCGACATCAAGATGTAAAACCATCGATGGAAAAACGAGTATGCCGCGCAATGGCAGGAGGGGAAATTGTGTCGTTTCAGTCGTCATAGTATGTCTACCTCCATTATACTGGAATTGATATGTAAGATATTCTTTTAAAAATGCACAACAGGAAAGTAATGAGCTTATAAGTTCTTGAACAATCAGTTGAATAGCTTATTGCTTAAAGTCTATAGAAATCTTCCCTATTTGTAAATAATTAGAACTGGGAATTAGTATGACCTAACAGAACAGAACTACTCAAAATCAGACTTGGTTAAGGGGTCCTTTTTAAAAAATTGCTTTAAGAGGCCACTAAACAATATTGCAAAATAAAAAATGATATTAAACATAGAAAGAGACTGACATCAACCAGTCAGCCCCTTTTTGAAAAGCTTGTAAGAGGTGACCGACACATGTCAGCCCCTATGATGAAATAGTTTATATTTTGCCTATGCGCTTTCTTTAGGTATTTTTTCATTTTCATCAATTACCGTGCCATCATGGAAAACCAGCTTCGGTCTGCCTTTTTCATTCTTCACCGTTTCTTTTGTAATGATACATTTCTCAATATCGTCACGTGATGGCAGTTCGAACATAACATCGAGCATAAGACTTTCAATAATTGAACGTAAGCCGCGTGCACCGGTTTTTCGTTCAATGGCATTATTCGCAATACCCCTCAGCGCCTCGTCTTCAAATTCAAGCTCTACGTTATCAATTTCAAAGAGTTTTTCATATTGTTTAACAAGCGCGTTCTTCGGCTTTGTCAGTATTTCAACCAATGCGTCTTCATCCAATGGGGCAAGACTGCCTATAACCGGGATACGCCCAATGAATTCCGGTATCAGACCATACCGAAGCAGATCTTCAGGCAATACTTTCTGCAGCAATTCGCTCTGGTCCAGATCCTGTTCTGTATTATCAGAACCGAATCCGATCACTTTCTTGCCTAAGCGGCGTTTAATGATTTGATCAATGCCATCGAAGGCTCCACCGACAATGAACAGTACGTTGGTCGTGTCAATTTGGATGAATTCCTGATGCGGATGTTTACGCCCGCCTTGTGGGGGAACACTCGCAACGGTACCTTCCAATATTTTCAAGAGAGCTTGCTGTACACCCTCACCCGAAACATCACGCGTAATGGAAGGATTCTCTGATTTACGGGCTACTTTATCGATTTCATCGATATAAATAATCCCTTTTTCAGCTTTTTCCACATCATAATCCGCAGCCTGAATCAGCTTCAGCAAAATGTTTTCAACATCTTCACCGACATAACCCGCTTCTGTCAGGGACGTGGCATCAGCCATTGTAAATGGAACATTCAAGATTCTGGCAAGAGTTTGAGCCAGCAATGTTTTACCTGAGCCAGTCGGTCCCAGCATAGCAATGTTACTTTTTGCCACTTCAACACCATCGGAATTTTGCTGTGCCGCGTTAACCCGTTTATAGTGGTTATAAACCGCTACTGATAAGTTTTTCTTTGCTTCTTCCTGACCGATGACATAATCAGCAAGTGTCTCATTAATTTCTTTTGGCTTCGGAAGCTCTTCAAATTCTGTTGCTTCCTCTGTGCCAAGTTCTTCTTCCACTATTTCTGTGCAAAGTTCAATACATTCATCACATATATAAACGCCCGGACCGGCTACTAATTTGCGAACTTGATCCTGACTTTTTCCGCAGAATGAACATTTAAGTTGTCCCTTCTCTTCGTTAAATTTAAACATTACATTTCACTCCTAAAGTTTGCATACATTTTAACTTAAAGTCATCATATCAAATCAAAATGCGAAAACAAAATAATAACTCTTTTCAAGTCAATCTTTGTTTAAACTACTTAACCCAAAGAGGTCAAAGTATTATTTAGCGTGTATTGTTAAGCAAACATTCACCTGTTTTGTCCCTATACTTTATTATCTTATGAGGATTCATCGGATAAGATAACAAAATTTATGAAAGCATAAAGCAAGGTACGACTTTCGCACCTTGCTTTATCATGATGATTAACCCTATCATATTTGAGTTTAAACGGCTTTGCTATGCTCTACCAGAAACTCAATTGATTTTCTTGATTTGAGTTCTTCTTTAAGCGCATCAGTGTTGCCGCCCAGCATCTGCTTGAGCTGTTCAACTTCAGTGCCGTACATAGACGCCATATTGCTCAATTCTTTGTCAACATCTTCGTCTGACACTTCCAGATTTTCAGCATAGAAAATAGCCTCAAGCGTTAAATTGGTTTTAACACGCTTCTGTGCATCTTCACGCATCTGTTCTTTCAGGGCGTCTTTATCCTGACCTGAGAACTGGTAGTACATATCCAATGTCATACCCTGCATTTGCAGACGCTGTTCAAACTCCTGAAGCATGCGGTCGAGTTCACTCTCAACCATTGCTTCCGGAATTTCCACCTCAGCGTTATCTGATGCTTTTTCAATCAATGTTTCCTGTTTCTTATTCTCAGCATCCTGTTCTTTTTGACTTTGCAATTCATCTTTTTTCTTTTCTTTTAATTCATCAAGCGTTTCAACTTCTTCGTCAACATCTTTGGCAAATTCATCGTCTAGTTCAGGTAGTTCTTTCGTTTTAATATCATGAATTGTCACGCTGAACACCGCTTCTTTACCTGCCAGATGCTCAGCATGGTAATCTTCAGGGAATGTCACTTTGACTTCGGTTTCTTCGTCTGAAGACTTTCCAATTAATTCTTCTTCAAAACCTGGGATGAATTGACCTGATCCGATTTCAAGTGAATAATCTTCACCTTTTCCGCCTTCAAATGCTTCGCCATCGATAAACCCTTCAAAATCCATTACGACAGTGTCGCCTTCCTCAATGTTCCCTTCTTCTTTCACAATGAGTTCGGCATGATGTTCACGCTGATGCTCCAATTCATGATCAACATCTTCATCAGTTACTTCAACTGTTTCTTCTTCAACTTCCAATCCTTTATAGTCACCAAGCGTGACTTCCGGCTTAACATTCACAGTTGCTTTAAAAATTAAATCTTTCCCTTTTTCAATCTGTTCAATGTCAACGTCCGGTTGTTCAATTGGTTCAATTTCTGTTTCTTCTACAGCTTTTGTATAAGCATCAGGCAAGACAATATCTACAGCATCCTGATACAAGGATTCAACGCCAAAGCGGGATTCAAATAATTTACGAGGTACTTTCCCTTTACGAAAACCAGGGACTTGAACATCTTGTACAACTTTTTTAAAAGACTGGTCCAATGCTTTATCAAATTCGTCGGCACTGACCTCAATTGTCAGAACACCTTGATTTCCTTCCTGTTTTTCCCATTTTGCTGACATACCATACCCTCCAAAATCTATTATTCCTTTAATTATAACGGTTCATTACAATATCAATTTATAATGAGCAAATTTGCACCAACTCATTATAACATATATATACCGCCTTTCAACCATAACACGTTTGACTGCTTCAAGCTTCAATGATGGTGGAATATAAAGCTTCACACATTTTTATTTCATCCATATATTGGATTATTTTTCGATTATCATGCTCGCGATTCCTATTATGTATATCTAAATAATTTTCCCCAATTGCCGTTAAAGCCTCAGCTATTGAATCAGCATCTTCGACAGCAGGCATCATGGGATACCTGACATAGAGATAATGGCTCAATAATTGGTCCATTAAGTTGAATAATGTCGGGTTCTCATGTTCCAACTCACTGATAATCCCAGTATCTGCTGCATTGCCGGATGATCTTCTAAAGCAGGTAGGTGTTCAGGTGTTATTGTCTGCTTTACCCCAAGTTTATGTATAATCACTTCTTCTGAAATACTTTTATCTTTCAGCCATAGAAATATAGCTGTCTTTGTCACCGGGTGCACACGATTATCAGTCAAGAGTGCCATTATTTGCTCAGTTGGCGTCATATCGATTTTGCGAATTTGTTCAACCAGCGTATATTGATGTGCATGATTCTCTTCTTGGACCGCCTTAAATAAATCGTTTATATATTCCGGTGCTTTTTCGTCTCGTATATCACGGCGCATCTTTTTGCTCATGTCGAATAATTGCCGGAATTGCTCTCTTATTTCCTCCGGTAAAGCATCAGTTTCCAGCTCCTGTTCTGCCTGGTTCATAAGTAGCTCATACTGGCTCGTCTGGAATAAAATCGTTAAGTAGATATGCACATAATGATAATAATGCACATCTTTTTGTAATAACAATGCTTCGCAAAAATCCTGCGCCTCTTTAAATCGATTCAGTTCCATCAGGCACATTAGTTTACCGATGTTCACTTCATGATTTTCATTCCCGAAAAGAAGCAGCTGATTAAGCTTTTCAAGTGCTTCTTCATATCTTTTCTCTTTGAGTGCCTTTAGGCTTTCTTCTTCTAAAACTTTACGCCATTTTGGAAAAAGCACGACATTTTCAGAATGTCTGGCCATAAATTCCCTCCTTTCAATTTTAAATAAAAGAATGTTTACCTTAAAAGATGTTAACCTTCACCATACAAATTAACTAATAATAGATAGCAATTCCCTTGAAAAGACAAAATAAAACCTGTTATCCATTGATGTTTTAAACTTTATATTATCATATGCAATGCCTCTTTCGCCATACTATTGACAAATCAGTTGAAAATGCATATAATAATTCTTGTCCGATAAAAGAGTATTTATCCATCATGCGGGTGTAGTTTAGTGGTAAAACCTCAGCCTTCCAAGCTGATGTCGTGGGTTCGATTCCCATCACCCGCTCCATACATATTCTGTCCCAGTAGCTCAGCAGGATAGAGCAATAGCCTTCTAAGCTATGGGTCGCAGGTTCGAATCCTGCCTGGGACACTTGATTAAAAAAGCCTGGTATCTTCTATAAGATACTGGGCTTTTTCTATTCGTCAGACTAAAGACGTATTTATAGATATTTCATCAAGATGTTCTCCATCGACCGTATAGAAGCGAACATCAATGCTATTGAGCGTATCCCACTCCATCATGATATACGTTTTTTCTGTTCTTCCCCTGGGCAGAAGGACACTTCCCGGATTTAAAAGCAGCTGATTGCCGACTTTTTCTGCAGCTGCAGTATGTGTATGACCGAAACAGACAACCTGTGCATGCTGCTCTTCAGCTCGATATGCAATCGCAAGCGGATTTGATTTGACCTGATGCAAATGGCCATGTGCAATAAAAAACGTCAAGTTGTCAACAGTACTAACCTGTTCTTCCGGAAATCTGGCATCGGTATCGCAATTTCCCGCAACTTTAATGAACCCTTTCAATGCCGGGTCATCCATTTCCAGTTCAGAATCGCCGCAATGAATTTTATAATCCGCATTATGCCGGCTGTTTATCACAGCAAGCTCTTCTGTGGACCCATGACTGTCACTGACAATTAATACGCTTGGCATACTATCACCTCATCTGTTTACTGCAAATGTATAACCCAATCTTCTAATTTTTTAATGGCATCGCTCCGGTGGCTGATTTTATTTTTTTCCTCAGGCGAAAGCTCTGCCATTGTTTGAGTATACCCGACAGGTATAAAAATCGGATCATAGCCAAAACCGTTTTCTCCTGCCTGGACAGTGGCAATCTTCCCTTCACAATATCCTTTTTTGAATATTGTCATCTCTCCGGGCACTGCTACCGCCAGAATACATACAAACCGCGCAGATCGCTCGGTACTCTCCTGCAGTTCATGCATGACCTTATCGATATTCGCCTGATCATCTTTTGGCTCACCGGCATATCTTGCAGAAAAAATTCCCGGCCGTCCGTCAAGTGTATCAATCATCAATCCGGAATCGTCAGCCAGAACAGGTATCTGCATTGATTCTGAAATCTGTTCTGCTTTCAGTGCCGCGTTTTCTTCAAATGTTGAACCGGTTTCCTCAATATCATTAATTTCTTCCTGCAATTCCAGCAATGAAATGGCGTTAATGCCATATTTTTCAAAAAATGATTTAAACTCATTTGCTTTTCCTTTGTTTTTCGTAGCAATAACCAGTTCCTTCATGATAAATCTTCCTTCGTTTGAATCGTTTCACCGATGCGGTCAGCGCGTTCTTTCAGGATTGATTTTTGAATTGTATTTAATTCCTTTGCGCCCTCATTGGCCAGTCCAAGCATCGTTTGCAGCTGGCTGCCTGTGAAAGTTGCTTCTTCCCCGGTTCCCTGGATTTCAATAAACTCGCCTTCTCCTGTCATAACGACATTCATATCCACAGACGCTTCGGAATCCTCCTGATAGTTTAAATCAAGCAGTTCTGTGCGATTTTGTGTAATACCAACAGAAATAGCTGCCAGAAAATCAGTTACAGGCATTTTTTTGATTTTCTTATCCTCAAGAAGTTTATGAAAAGCTAAAACCACAGCTACAAATGCACCGGTAATCGATGCTGTTCGTGTCCCGCCATCAGCTTGAATAACATCACAATCAACCCATACGGTGCGTTCCCCGATTTGGTTCAGGTCGACTACTGATCTTAGTGCACGTCCGATTAGCCGTTGGATTTCCATTGTTCTTCCGCTCACTTTTCCTTTGGAAGACTCCCGGATATTACGCTGCTGTGTAGCTCTTGGCAGCATTGCATATTCCGCCGTTATCCATCCTTTTCCCTGGCCGCGCATAAAAGGGGGCACCCGGTCTTCAATACTTGCATTGCATATAACTTTCGTATCCCCGAATTCAATCAGTACCGAGCCTTCAGGGTGTTTAATATAGTCTGGCGTAATGGTTACTTGCCGAATTTCATTATTATTTCGTTGATCATTTCTCAATGGAACCCTTGCCTCCTTTATTTATCCCGCATGTAACGGGCAGTAATATCCTCACTTCAAGATTATACTGTAAAACCAGGAAAGTTAAGTGAAGGTAAACTGCCCGTAGATGTCCGATTCTGCTCAACTAACAATCAGAGTGGGGATGAAGAATCCCCACCACTGACTGAAGTTTAGCTTTATGCATCCATGGTTATCCTAACATATTTTTTCCTGTCAGACATAAATTATTAATACCATTCAAAAGAAAAAAAGACTGCCGGGCACAGTCTTTCTTAGCTTTACCAGTCTCCTGCAATTATAGTTTTTCAGTCGAAAAGAATGATTGAGTTGTTACCGGTTCCGTATAGGGTTCCCCATTTTCATTAAACAGCGTCTCGACATCTTCTACTTTAACCTCAACCGCTTCAACTTCCTCATCCTGGGTTAAGGTGCGTACCAACGTTTCCATAACTTCATTGGAAATAACCGCATTATCTGACTCCTGCAAAACACTCTGATTAAAGACCACTTCAAGCACACCTTCATTTAAACTCGGGTCAGTAGTCAGCTCTGCAGAATTATTGAACACATGCTGTAAATTGGTATCAGCGTCAGGCCCTTCCATTAAAGTCTGCACCATTGAACCATATAACCCGCTTTCCTCCACATTTATATGCTGTGTCACAGGGACAAAATACTGATTGTCGCCTTGAGCTGATGGATAATAAAGCGTGACAGGTTTACTTTCTAATAAATCAGCTCCAGATTGGACCAGGTTTATGCCATTAACCCTTGAATAACCTTCACCAATCGGTGTTCCGTCAACAGGCATTGTATTTTGTGGCTTACCATTAATACGCAGTTTCAAATTATCAACACTGTCAAATTGTGTTACCGTGAATGTCATCGCCTGTAATATTTTCAACTCATTTTCTGCCTGGTAATTTTTAAATTCATCAGAAACATCGACTATCATGGTTCCGCTGTCTTTCAAATTTAACTCCAGAATTTGAGTTCCTGCCGGCAGCACAGCCTGAAAGCCATTAGGCAAAAGCGAAGAAACCGGTCCATCTTTTACAAGATATTCCAATGCCTGTTTGGCTACTTCATTGGATTCCGGCTGTGGAAGTTGCAGTGTCTGGGAAGCTACCATCCCATTTGAATCAAGCAAATAGAGCTGTCTGTCAACTGGGTCAGATGCTGCATTTCCTTGATCTTGATTTTCTTGATCTTCTTGGTTTTCTGTATTTTCATTTTCCTCGGTATTTGCTTCTTCTGCTGCATTTTCATCCATACCGTCCCCTGCTTCAGCATCCTGCGGCGGGTCCATTTCTTCATTATCTAAGGATTGCTCTCCCTGAAAACACCCGGCTAATATAATAGTGAGAAACACCGTTAGGCCTATTAGCAATCGACTGCGCTTCTGCATGTTTTTCCCTCCTGCGATGGTTTGTACTATTATATATACGAGCTCATCAGAAATTTAGACCAACCTGTCTATAAAAAATTAGAATTCTTTTTGAACCTGCCCATTCAAAAAGAATTCTAATTAAGGATTGGAAATAATTGCCTTTTCAATCATGACCGACTGAAAAGAATCAGATGATTCCCTGAATATACCTTCAGTGATTTTTGCAAACATCGCCATATCACCTGTTGTATAAAATTGATGTGCCGGCGTCTCTCTTCCTCCATTTAAAAGATCGTTAAACTCCAGAATGGTGCTGGCTTCACGTGCTGTTTCTTCACTCGATGAAATGAGTGTTACTTCGCTTCCGATAATCGTTTGTATCGTATCTTTAATCAGCGGGTAATGGGTACAGCCAAGAATCAACGTATCAATGTCATTTTTTGCCTTTAGCGGCTCAAGTGACTTTGCTGCAATGTCCTCAGCTTTGTGACCGGATAAAATGCCCTGTTCAACCATCGGAACAAACAACGGACATGGCAGTGGGCTGACTTGGATATTGGCGTTTATGCCTAGCAGCGCCTCTGTATAAGCATTGCTTCTGATTGTACCTTCTGTGCCAATTACACCAATGTGATTATGTTTCGTACTTTTAATAGCTGCGCGTGCCCCGGGATTAATAACGCCGATCACCGGGATGCTTAATTGGGTCTGCAGCTCATTTAAGGTAAATGCAGTTGCTGTATTGCATGCAATCACAAGCATTTTAATATCTTGATGAAGAAGAAAGTCCACCATCTCCCACGTGAATTGTTTCACTTCATCTTCAGACCTTGGACCATATGGACACCTTAACGTATCCCCTAAATAAATTAAATTTTCCCGCGGCAACTGACGCATCAATTCATGAGCGACTGTCAGTCCTCCAACACCGGAGTCGATAACACCTATTGCCTGATTCAAAAAATCGCCTCTTCCAGTTGTTAGTTATCATTTACTTGGTGCATTTCTTCGTACAAATGCGTTAACATTTCATTCAAAGCTTCTGTCTGGTCAATTGAAGAGTTTTCCAGTACCTCACCTAAATAGTGCTGACGTTTCTGGATAACTTCCTCTATAATGGTACGCCCTTTTGTCAAAATGTGAATTCTGACGACACGACGGTCACTGGTATCTTTGATCCGTTCCACCAGTTCATTTTTTTCAAGGCGGTCCACCAGATCTGTTGTAGTACTGAACGCCAGCCCGTTCTTATTTGACAGTTCTCCAATTGTTAAATCGCCATCAATCAAAAACTGCAACGCTATGAATTGCGGGGATGTAATCGGATAATGATTCAGTATTTTCCTTCCGTTCTGTTTGATCATGCCGGATATGTATCGTAATTGCTTTTCCAGATTCGCAATTGTTTCTTCTGGTATCTCCTGGTTCAATATGGCGACCCCCTGTGTGAATCCCAATTTTTATATACGTATTCTAACATAATTCGACAAAAATATCAGTTTGGTTCCAATTCTGGTTTGTGTTTTGAAATAGAATTAAGCTTTTTATCTTCGTTACTGATGTAAATTGCGAAGTAAGTGCTATGTTGATTTCCGTTCCGGGCAGTCGCTTTCCACGGGCAACGCTTCAGCCTCCTCGGAAGAAAACCACTTCCTGCTCAGGTCTAGCTGCCCGTTTTCCCGCAGGAGTCGACTGCCCTCCACTCCAATCAACATTCACAAGAAAAGTTTAGTTAAGATCCAAAATAATGAGATTATAAAGCGCAAAACCAGCGTAGGAAATACACGACGACTCCTGCGGGACGGGAGGTATCGGTGAGACCCCGCAGCGCGCCAGAACGAGGAGGCTCACCAGTCGCCCTAAGGTGCGCGGCGTGTATTTCCGAAACGGTAGACGGCGCACCAACTCACACCTAAAGTTACGTCGCAGTTTATCCCGCATCTAAGGTTCAGTAACCCGCCAAAATACGGCGGCTAACTGAACCTAAATGCCCGATTCTGTTCGGGCCAACAGGATGTTGGTTACAAAGGCGTTGGCTATTGACGTGGCGAACTTAGCCTTTGTTCTCATTCAGCGGAAAAGTGCGCTCCGCTAAATGAAGTTTCACTTTATGGATATTGGGTCATCAACAATAATCTTTTAAAAAACTGGCGAAGAAAATAATCAGTTAGAACTACAAAGGTTCAAAATAGTTTGTTGTCATAATATTAAGCAATCAGTAAAATTGTGCTCACCGTTTACGCATTGTTTCATACGCTAATATTGACTAAATAATTTACCCTTCATCTGCAGCTCTTTGACAGCAAGGAGGGGTTATCATTTGAAGGACAACGAATATAAGCCAAAGCAATTATTAACCAGCCGCGAAAAAGAGGTATTTGAGCTCTTAGTACAAGATAAAACAACAAAGGAAATTGCCCAGGAATTGTTCATATCGGAAAAAACTGTCCGAAACCATATTTCCAATTCAATGCAGAAATTGGGTGTCAAGGGGCGATCACAAGCTGTAGTTGAACTTCTCCGCATGGGGGAGTTAAAGCTGTAGGAAAACCGGCTTTCTTTAGAGGAAGCCGGTTTTTGTTTATCCCGCATGCAGGGGATAGAGATCCCCACTGATTGAAGTTTCGTTTCATTAAGTAATGAGCAATTTTTCTTTAATTGATTCTGACAAAGGAATAGGTTTTCCAGTTTCAGAATTTATGTATACCATTCGCCCGCGGCCTGTTAAGCAAATATCTTCCTTGTCATTTACAGCCATATAGTGAATATCAAGTGACGTTTTACCGATATCATTCACTTTAACATATAGCTTAAGACTGTCATCGAAATAAATCTGTCTATGATAATCACATTGAAGGTCAGCCACAATTGGCAAGCCTGAACTGTAATTGCTGTTATCAAATAGTCCAGTTGATTTCATAAATTCAATCCGCGCTTCTTCAAAGTAAATAAATGGCGAAACATTATTCACATGACCAAACATATCCGTTTCAGAAAAACGAATTTTGACAGGAATATAAAACGAAAACCCTGACCGCCATTCTTCCATATTTTCGATATATGAAATATTTTTCAAATCAAGTTCCCCCCTTGTTAAAATGACCCTTACCTAAGCCTGGCAAGGGTCATGATTAATTATTAAGTTTTTATTAATGCGCCTCGTCACTGCCAAAGAAATTTTTGAAGGCTTGAATATTGGTATCACGGTTCATAGCAGCAATCGAAGTTGTTAATGGAATGCCTTTAGGGCAAACCTCCACACAGTTTTGCGCGTTGCTGCAGCCTGCCAGGCCGCCTTCGTCCATTAAGCCTTCAAGACGCTCACTTTTGTTCATTTCACCTGTCGGGTGAGCATTGAACAAACGTACCTGAGAAAGTGCAGCCGGGCCGATGAAGTCTGACTTATCATTTACATTCGGACAAGCCTCAAGACAGACGCCGCAACTCATACATTTTGAAAGTTCATAAGCCCATTGACGTTTTTTCTCCGGCATCCGTGGTCCCGGACCGAGATCATACGTTCCATCGATTGGAATCCACGCCTTAACTTGTTTCAGTGCATCAAACATTTGTTCACGATCAACAAAAAGGTCACGAATTACCGGAAAAGTATCCATTGGCTCAAGCCTGATCGGCTGTTCAAGTTCGTCCACCAGCGCTGCACAGGATTGCCGTGCTGTTCCATTGATTACCATTGAACAAGCACCGCAAACTTCTTCAAGGCAATTCATATCCCATTGAACCGGCGCTGTTTGTTCCCCATCGGCGTTAACCGGATTTCGGCGAATTTCCATTAGTCCGGAAATAACGTTCATACCTGGTTTATATGGAAGTTCAAATGTTTCTTTATAAGGAGAAGAATCCGGACTGTCCTGACGCGTTATAATAAAGGTGACTTTGCTTTCTTCAGCCATCATTACTTACTCCCTTCATGTTCGTTTTTTTGCGTGTAATCGCGTTTACGCGGTGGAATATGCGACACATCAACTTCTTCATAACTAATGACAGGGTCTCTGCTATTTTCATCGAATTGTGCAACCGTTGTCTTCAGGAAGTTCTCATCGTCACGTTCAGGGAATTCTGGCTTGTAGTGTGCACCGCGTGTTTCATCACGTTTTAAGGCACCATTGGTGATTACCCTTGCCAGATGCAGCATACTTTCCAGCTGACGCGTAAACATAACACCCTGGTTGTTCCAGCGGGATGTATCGTTTATGTTTATATTTTCCCAGCGCTCCATCAGTTCCTGAATTTTCTTGTCTGTTTCTTTTAGCTTGTCATTATAGCGGACAACGGTTACGTTATCAGTCATTAATTCGCCAAGTTCTTTGTGAATCTGATAAGCATTCTCTGTACCGTCCATCTGCATCAAGTTCTCAAATCGATCCTGCTCTTCTTTCTCTCTGTCTTCAAACAGTTTTGACGGAAGATCGTCAACATGTTTCTCAAGGCCATCAATGTATTCAATTGCTTTCGGACCAGCTACCGAACCACCATAGATTGCCGAGAGCAATGAGTTGGCACCAAGCCGGTTAGCCCCGTGCTGGGAATAATCACATTCACCGGCAGCAAAAATACCAGGGATGCTTGTCATCTGATCATAATCAACCCACAGACCGCCCATTGAATAATGAACTGCCGGGAAAATCTTCATTGGCATTTTACGCGGGTCATCACCGACAAATTTTTCATAAATTTCCATGATGCCGCCCAATTTAACATCAAGTTCTTTCGGGTCTTTATGGGACAAATCAAGATAGACCATATTCTCTCCGTTAATACCGAGTTTCTGATGAACACATACATCAAAAATCTCCCGTGTTGCAATATCACGCGGCACGAGGTTGCCGTATGCGGGATATTTTTCTTCAAGGAAATACCATGGTTCACCGTCTTTATACGTCCAGACTCTGCCGCCTTCACCGCGTGCCGACTCGCTCATGAGACGAAGCTTATCATCACCCGGGATAGCAGTTGGATGAATTTGAATGAATTCACCATTAGCATACTTTGCGCCTTGCTTATATAGAATACTTGCTGCAGAGCCGGTATTGATCATTGAGTTGGTTGACTTTCCAAAGATAATGCCAGGGCCTCCGGTGGCTATAATAACAGCATCTGACGGAAACGATTTGATTTCATGTGATTGTATATTCTGTCCCACAATACCGCGTCCGGTATTTTCCTCATCAACTATAGCCCCTACAAATTCCCAGCTTTCGTACTTGTTGACTAAGCCTTCAACTTCATAGCGGCGAACTTGTTCATCAAGCGCATACAGGAGCTGCTGTCCTGTTGTAGCACCTGCATAAGCCGTTCGGTGATGTTGAGTTCCCCCGAAGCGCCGGAAGTCTAGAAGCCCTTCCGGTGTGCGGTTGAACATAACCCCATACGGTCAAGCATATTAATAATGCTTGGCGCTGCATCACACATTGCTTTAACCGGCGGCTGGTTCGCGAGGAAGTCTCCGCCATATACTGTATCGTCAAAGTGAATTGCCGGTGAGTCACCTTCACCTTTGGTATTAACCGCTCCATTTATTCCACCTTGAGCACACACAGAGTGAGACCGTTTCACAGGCACAATGGAAAATAAATCAACATTTACACCCGCTTCTGCTGCTTTGATTGTTGCCATGAGACCGGCCAATCCGCCTCCAACAACAATAACTTTACGATTACTCATTTGGATTACTCACTCCTTGTTCTCTGTTTTGAACACACATTATTATACTCCGTACGCAAATTGAATTAATGCTCTAACACCGACGTAACTAAGACCCAAAAATACAATCAGTGTAGCGTATGTAGCAACCTTCTGGGATTTTGGTGATTGTGTAAAGCCCCATGAAACCAAGAAGCTCCATAGTCCATTTGCAAAATGGAAAGTGGTTGAAATAACACCAAGAATATAAAACCAGAACATAAACGGATTGGAAAGAATGTTTTCCATCAGATTATAATCGAGGTCTGCATTTCCAAGACCAATTTGAACACGCGTTTCCCATACGTGCCATGCAATAAATACAAATGTGATAATCCCGGTAATCCGCTGCAATAGATACATCCAGTTACGGAAATAACCATATCGTGTTGTGTTGCCCGTACCGGTCAGGACAATATAAATTCCTAAAATTGCATGGAATAGGATCGGCAGATAAATAACCAGGATTTCAAGTAATAATCGGAACGGCAATTCGTGCATAAATCCCGCCGCCTGATTAAAACTTTCCTCGCCGTATACAGCAAAATGGTTTACAACAAGATGCTGTATAAGGAAAATCCCAATTGGAATTACGCCTAACAGGGAATGGAGTCTTTTGTAAAAAAACTCTCGATGTTCTGCCATGTGTTTACCCCCCTCAGTTGAAATGTTAAATTTGCAGAAGGTACATCTTTCGACAATATACCCCTAATTAATTTACTGTCCAAAAAATGTACAATTTATGACATATTTATTGTAATGCTTACTATGAGAAGCGTCAAGAAAAGGAACAGGACCTTTTGTTAAAATGAAAAAAATTTGCTGAGCCTTCTTGCACTTTGACGCTGTTGCATAGATAATGATATTAAATATTTTTTGGATTAATTTATTTAACATGCATCAGTTCGGAAAGGATGACTTCAATGTCTAAAAATCACGACTCCCTGCCAGTAACATTACTGGATGAGCTCCATACATCCGGAGCGGGATATGATATGCTCCGCTATATCGGGTTACCTGATATATTCGGGGCTGAGTCCAACACGCTTCTCTATTTCATGGGGAAGAACATCGCCAGAAAGCTTGAAATTGAATCGATATCCGATATTGTTTATGCATTCGAAAAGTTGGGCTGGGGCCAATTAGAACTATTTAAAGAGAAAAAAACAGAACTAGTCTTTCAATTAATGGCTGACTCAGTCGTATACCGCCTGAAAGCCCCATTGAATACTGAATTTCGCCTCGAGTCCGGTTTTTTGGCAGAAGCAATCGAGCGGGTTAAAGACCGTCCATGTGAGTGCCGGGAAGAACTGCATAAAAAAATTCATCAAATCGAATTCACTGTTATTTTTACCGATTAATCATTCGGCTTAAAGTGCACAACATAACGTTTTCATTTCTTTAATATTATATATATAACAGGAGCAAAACAAATCAGGTTGTTTCGCTCCCTTCTCCATCATTTAAATGTTCAAGGATATTTTGCGCAACGTCCTGTGGAACACCCAGTTTAGTAATATTATCAATAGACGTATTTTTAATTTCATTCACAGATTTGAAATGCGTCAGCAGCAAGCGTCTGCGCTTCTCGCCGACTCCCGGGATTTTATCCAGTTCAGAGTTGAATAAATTTTTCCCGCGCAATTGGCGGTGAAATGAGATTGCAAATCGGTGAACTTCGTCCTGAATTCGCTGAACAAGATAAAAGGCTTGCGATTTTCTGGACAATGAAATAACGCCGGGAGGCTCGCCATAAACAAGTTCGCTTGTTTTATGCTTATCGTCTTTAGCCAGACCGCATAAGGGTATATCCAGCCCTAACTCATTCTCCAGGACTTCAAGCGCTGCACTCATCTGTCCTTTGCCGCCGTCAACGATAATTAAATCCGGAAGCGGCTGCTCTTCCTTCAATAGTCTCGTATAACGCCGGCGTATAACTTCCCTCATTGTATCGTAATCATCGGGGCCATCTACATTTCTAATTTTATATTTGCGGTATCCCTTTTTATCCGCCCTGCCATCTGTAAAAACAACCATAGCCGAGACAGGGTCCGTTCCTTGAATATTGGAATTATCGAACGCCTCAATACGGTGCGGGGTTTCAATATTCAATGCATCACCCAGCTTTTCCACTGCTTGTATAGTTCTCGCTTCATCACGTTCAATCAAGGTGAATTTTTCATTAAGTGCTATCGCTGCATTTTTCACAGCCAATTCAACAAGTTCCTTTTTTCCGCCGCGGAATGGCGTATGAACATTAATCTCAAGTAATTCACTTAATAAATCTGTATCCGTCCCAATCGGTACAAGCAGCTGTTTTGGCTTCAAATGACGCTGATGCAAATAAAACCTTCCGATAAAACTGATGAACGTATCATCAGGATCATCAAAAAACGGAAAGGTTGATACATCCCGTTCGATTAATTTCCCCTGTCTGACAAAGAATACTTGAATGCACATCCAGCCTTTATCATAACTGTAACCGAATATATCGCGGTCAACCTGATCATTTAACGTCATTTTCTGTCGTTCCATGACAGCTTCAAGATGCTGGATGAGGTCGCGTAGTTCCTTGGCCCGTTCAAAATTCAATTCGTCACTTGCTTCATGCATTTGGGCGACTAAGTCTTTTTTAATTTCTTTATGCCCGCCCTGTAAAAATGACGTTATATTTTGAGTGATTTTTTTATAAGTCTCTTCTGATACAGGTTTTTCACTGCAAGCCAGGCACTGACCCATATGATAATAGATGCATGGGCGCCCGGGCGGGTTGTTGCATTTTCGCAATGGGTATAAACGGTCAAGCAGCTTCTTGGCCTCCCTTGCAGCCAGGACATTTGTATAAGGTCCGAAATACTTCCCTTTGTCTTTTTTTAAATTCCTTGTAATAAGCAGCCGCGGATGCCGCTCAGAAGTGATTTTTAAATATGGGTATGATTTATCATCTTTTAGACGAACATTGTATCTGGGATCATATTTTTTAACCAAATTCATCTCCAGAATCAATGCTTCCATTTCTGATGAGGTCACAATATATTCAAAATCCTGAATCTCCCTGACAAGTCGTTGGGTCTTTTGGTCATTTGCACCTGTGAAATAAGAACGGACTCTATTTCGCAGTTTTTTCGATTTTCCTACATAAATAACTGTCCCATTTTTGTCTTTCATCAGATAACAACCAGGCTGTGCAGGTAAAACAGCCAGTTTTTCACTTAGTTGCTGGTTCATCTTTGAACTTCTCCCCTGTAAAATGGTGCCTGATTATACAGAATCCCCTGTCACATATCGCGACAAGGGATTGAGTCAACTTTCTGCATAATGATTATCTGCCTTAAGAGGCATGTTTATTGATTAACTCAACTAATGCTTCTTTCGGCTGAAAACCAACAACTTGATCAACGACTTTACCATCTTTGAAAAGCAGAAGTGTCGGTA
Organism: Lentibacillus amyloliquefaciens; assembly: GCF_001307805.1. Lineage (GTDB taxonomy): Bacteria > Bacillota > Bacilli > Bacillales > Amphibacillaceae > Lentibacillus > Lentibacillus amyloliquefaciens. The sequence continues at coordinate 1,249,120 of NZ_CP013862.1, forward strand.
TGCTCATAACACCATATTTTCCTGCTGTCTCTTGATTTTCATCGACATCAAGTTTAACAATTTGTACTTTATCTTCCATTTCACCATCTATTTCTTCCAGTACGGGAGCAATCATTTTGCAAGGTCCGCACCATGGTGCCCAGAAATCAGCCAACACTAAACCATCAGCTGTTTCCTGACCGAAATTTTGATCCGTAACATGTTCAATTGCCATTATTATTCCCTCCTCAATCACTAAACTATGGTTTAAAGTATATCATCGTTAGTAATTCCTCGCGAATACTTTGCTTATACTCGCAGGTAGCGCGCCCTCTCAGGTTAAAAGACCTGACTGGAAAACGCGTCAGGCCTCAGTACTAATTAGACTGTCTGTTTCAATTCATCCGTCAATTTTGGAATGACCTCAAAAACATCCCCAACAATACCATAGTCCGCGACATTGAAGATGTTAGCTTCCGGATCCTTGTTAATAGCAACAATGACTTTCGAGTTTGACATACCGGCTAAATGTTGGATCGCTCCGGAAATCCCGACAGCGATATACAGATCCGGTGTTACGACTTTCCCGGTCTGACCAATCTGCAGGGAGTAGTCACAATACTCTGCATCACATGCACCGCGTGAAGCCCCGACTGCACCTCCCAGGACATCGGCAAGTTCATGCAACGGTTCAAAGCCTTCTGCGCTTTTCACACCGCGTCCGCCGGCGATAATGACGTTCGCCTCGGATAAGTCAACGCCTTCTGATGCTTTCCGGATCACATCTTTGATAACTGTTTTAATATCTTTTATATCAACTTCCTTAGCTGTCACTTCACCGGACAGTGAATCATCACGTTCCAACGCCGGGATGTTATTCGGACGGATCGTTACGAATGTTAATCCGCTGGTAATCACCTTTTTCTCAAACGCCTTTCCGGAATAGATCGGTCGGATAAACACAGCTTTATCACCGTCATTTTCAATATCAGTGGTATCTGAAATTAAACCGGTTTCAAGTTTTGCAGCAAGTTTCGGTGTTAAATCTTTGCCGATTGCCGTATGACCCATAACAATTCCATCCGGTGATTCATCCTCAATAACTGCCATAACCGCTTGGGAATAACCTTCAGAAGTATAAGCTTTTAGATTATCATGCGTTACCGTTACGACACGATCTGCGCCATGATAGATGACTTCCTGTCCTGCTTCACTCAGGTCATTACTGCCGCACAGGACACCGACAATCTCCGCATCAGAATCTATTCTTTTGGCAGCTGCAACTGCTTCAAACGTAACATTGCGCAATTCACCATCTCTTGCTTCCCCTATAACAAGTAGTTTCATATTTTCCCTCTCCTCTCCGTTATGTTTAAAGTACTTTTGCGTCATCTTTAAGCAGGGTGATCAATTCTTTCACCTGATCATCAATCTCGCCTTCCAGAACACGTCCTGCTTCTTTTTCAGGAGGCAGGAATATTTCAACCGTTTCTGTTTTTGCTTCAACATCATCTTCATCAAGATCCAGATCATCCAATTCCAGTTCTTCCAGCGGTTTTTTCTTTGCTTTCATAATCCCCGGCAGTGATGGATATCTTGGTTCATTCAGGCCTTGCTGACACGTTGCAAGCACCGGAAGACTCGTTTCGATTTTTTCGACATCGCCTTCAACGTCTTTATCAATATTAGCTGTTTCACCATCAATCTCAAGAGCAGTTATCGTTGTCACATAATTGATGTCCAAAGCTTCTGCAAGTCTTGGTCCGACTTGTCCGCTTGCTTCATCGATTGCGACGTTGCCGCCCAGAATGAGATCAGCTTCTTTATCTTCAAAATAAGCTTGCAAAATCTTGGCTGTCGAATACTGATCGCCGTGTTCCAAATCATCTTCAGTGTTGATTAAAACAGCTTTATCTGCTCCCATTGCAAGTCCGGTTCGCAGCTGCTTTTCAGCTTCTTCATCACCGACCGTTACAATGGTTACTTCACCGCCGTGTTCATCCCGTTGTTTAATCGCTTCTTCTACGGCATATTCATCATATGGGTTAATGATGTATTCAGCACTTTCATCTTCAATTCGCCCATCAGATACAATGATTTTCTCTTCAGTATCGAATGTTCTTTTCAGCAATACGTATATGTTCATTTATGTGATCCTCCTTTTATGTGCTGCTCAAAAAGGATGGCAACCTGTTTATCCTTTTTGAAGCTATATTTACTATTGATCCCGGAAATTCGGTTTGCGTTTGTCTATAAACGCCTGTATACCTTCTTTGGCATCTTCTGAACCAAAAATACCGGAAAATTTTTCTCCTTCTTTCTCAACGCCTTTAGCAAATTGATCTGCTTTAGCATATGGAACCAAATCCATCACCGCATTAATCGTCAACTTACTTTTTGAAGCGATTGCCCCGGCAAGTTTAAACGCCGTGTCAAAAGCATCCCCTTCTTGCACAACCTGATTTGCCAGTCCGGCTTTTTCAGCCTCTTCCCCGCTGATCGGCTGCCCTGTCAAAATCATCTCATACGCTTTTGCCGTACCGACGAAATGCGGCAGACGCTGTGTTCCGGCAAACCCGGGGATAATTCCCAGCGTTGCTTCCGGAAGGCCAAGTTTTGCATTTTCTGTAACCACACGCATATGGCATGCCATTGCAAGTTCAAGTCCGCCACCAAGGGCAGCACCATGAATAGCCGCAATAACAGGTATTGGGAAGTGTTCAATGCGGTCAAATAGTTTCTGTCCTCTTTCAGCCAGTGCTTTGAAGTCTGACGCCTCTTGCAGGGATGTAAATTCCTTGATATCCGCCCCGGCTGAAAAGAATTTTCCTTCACCATTTAGAACAACAGCTTTCACATTGTTATCGTTTTCAACTTTGTCCAAGTTCTCAGCCAGATCATTCAATAAAGCTGTTGATAGGGCATTTGCCGGCGGACTTTGAATCGTAAGCACAGCAACATGATCTTTCACTTCGTAATCCAGCGTTCCCAAATTTAATCCCCCTTTGCTTATTTTTTTGCGGAAAGGCCCGACATAATAAATTCGTGTACATCCGAAGATTGCTCGAGGAGATCATATTTTTCTTCTTTCATAACCCAATTGGTAACGATTTCATCAAGCGTTCCAAAAATCATTTGTCTGATTAATTGAACATTCATATTATCACGAAAAATCTTTTCCCGGGTCCCCTCTTTGATTATATCATCTATTACGGCAAGATAGGGTTTTAATATGTGATTAATTTTTAACCTGAGATCTTTATTGGATTGCCGTAATTCCAGCTGTGTAACAATTGCCAGGTGATGATCGTCAGCAAGCTGGCGAAAATGCATTTCGATTAATGTCAATAATTTTTCGTCAGCATTGTTCTTTTCACTGATACCGCGTGCAATTTTTTCAATGAATTGACCCATTTTCTCTTCAAAGACCGATACCAGGATGTCCTCTTTATTTCTGAAATAAAGATAAATCGTCCCATCAGCCACACCGGCTTTTCTGGCGATTTTTGATACTTGTGAAGCATGATAGCCGTTTTCTGCAATTACCTCAACGGCCGCCTCAATAATTTGGTTGTACTTTGGTTTGTTTTTTTTCATGACAATCTCCTTAGCAAGCACGATACCACTAAAGCGAAACCAATCAGCTAAATTGATTTTATTCCACTGATTGTTAGTTGAGCAGAATCGGGCATTTAAAGTCTGTTAGCCTCCGTTTTTCGGCGGTTTACAGACCATTATAAGCCGGGTAAATGAATGAATAATCATTCATGTTTCATTGTACATACCCAGTCATTCTATGTCAATATAGAGCCTGTTCTATTATGGTATTAAACAGACTTGCTTTCAGCTGCTTTTTCTTTTTCCTCATCTGCCAGTTGCCGGCGCAGGATTTTCCCAACTGCTGTTTTAGGCAGTTCGTCACGGAATTCATAAATCCGGGGAGCTTTAAATGCTGCCAGGTTTTCACGGCAAAATGCATTTAATTCTTTTTCGTCTACCTCATAGCCTGGTTTCAGCACAACGTACGCTTTAACCGTTTCACCACGATATGGATCGGGAATGCCGGCTACGACTGTTTCCTGAACTGCTTCGTGTTCATACAACACTTCTTCGACTTCCCTCGGATAAATATTATACCCTCCGGCAATAATCATGTTCTTTTTACGATCCACAATATAAAAATAGCCGTCTTTATCCATATAACCCATATCTCCAGTGAACAGCCACCCCTCTTTCAAAACGTTGTCGGTTTCATCCTGATTGTTCCAATAGCCCTTCATGACTTGTGGTCCCTTGACAGCAATTTCGCCAACTTCACCGATTAGCGCTTCTTTTCCGTCTTCCATAACCACCTTAGCATCTGTATCAGGCCATGGTACACCTATACTGCCGTTAATACGCTTGCCCCATATGAAGTTTGCATGCGTAACCGGTGACGTTTCGGTTAAACCATATCCTTCCACAAGATTGCCGCCTGTGATTTTTTCAAACTGGTCCTGCACTTCCAAAGGCAATGGAGCCGATCCGCTGATACACGCTTCGATTGATGACAGATCGTATTTATTCAAATTTGGATGATTTAACAGACCGATATAAATTGTTGGTGCGCCTGGAAACATCGTCGGTTTTTGTTTCTGGATCGTTTTCAGGACATCTTCAGCATCAAATTTTGGCATTAAAATCATTTCAAATCCATACATAATCGACATATTCATAACTGTCGTCATGCCATAGACGTGAAAAAATGGCAATACCCCCAAAATCTTTTCACCGGGCTTTATTTTATAGAGCCATCGCTGGCACATCTGCACATTTGCCACTAAGTTGTAGTGCGTCAGCATGACACCTTTTGGATGACCGGTTGTACCGCCTGTATATTGTAATAAAGCTAAATCATTTTCGGGATCAATTTCCACTGGTGTATATGCTCCATCACTTTTCTCGATAATTGATTCAAATAGGTGTATGTCCTCCGATTGCTCCACTTGAACAACCATGTTGTACTGTTTTTTCTGAATAAACGGGTATAGTTTGTTTTTGGGAAATGGCAAATAATCTTTAATGCCGGTGACAACAGTATGTTTCAATGGCGTCTTCCCCCGGACGTTTGTTACGCGGGGCAATAAAACATCCAAACACACAATAAATGCTGCACCTGAATCATTCAGCTGATATTCAAGTTCTCTTTCTTTGTATAGCGGGTTTGTCTGAACAACAATCGCACCAGCCATCAAAGCCCCGTAGTAACTGATGACGGCTTGAGGAGAATTTGGCAGCATAACGGCAACTCTGTCACCTTTTTTAAGCCCAAGGGACTGAAAATAACCTGCCAATTTTTTGGCTTCGGTATAAACTTCTTCAAACGTCATTTCTTTGCCCATAAAATGAAGCGCTTTCTTTTTTGGGAATTTTTTAGCTGTTGCTGCCAAAAAATAATCGAGCGGCTTTTCATCGTACACAATTGTTGTCGGAATTTCATCCGGATATTTTGCATACCAATTCTTTTCTTCCGGCATTCTCGTTTCCTCCTTTTTTAAATTGCACACTCTCATTATATCGAAAAATGTTTATTTTTTGAAATCTTATAGACTATTTTTTATGAATTCATTTGTATTTATTAAAGCTTTGCCTGCTTAAAAGCCTTCAGACAAAGCTTTAGCCTCTTCATGAGCAAATCATATATACATAAATCGGCTTAAATAAAATAAAAAACGCCGACGATCAAAAATATAACAGCAACAACAAACATGATTTTTGCCAGCCGTTCCAATAACAATTTAATCTCCCCCAATACTTGCGCCAATTACAAACGCCAATCCGACAGATATAAGCAGTGATATTAGACCGACCGCTTTGTTGCCTTTTCCAATTTCATCATCGATATTAATCGAAGGTGTCAAAAATTCAAAGATAATATAACCAAGCAATAACAATACGAAGCCAAATGCTCCCCAGCCGATTGTCTCAAACAATGAATCATTATGATCAATGGAAGAGCGGAAGATAATGGCCAGACCGAATATTTTTCCGCCGGTGGCCATAGCTACCGCTAGATTTCCATTTTTAATTTCCTGCCAGTTGCGGTAGGAGGTCACCAATTCAAAAACTGCCAGAAATACAATCGTACAAAGAATGACAACACTATACCTCGCAGCAGTTTCAACCAAGATATTCTCCCAAAAAGTCGTCATTTCTATAAACCCCTTTTTTAAAAACAGCTACTTTAATTCTAAAACAGTGACGCCGCTTCCGCCTTCACCTTCAGCACCGGATCTGTCAGCTCCAATACGCGGATGATTTTTAGCAAATTCTTTTACACCTTTTCGAAGCGCACCTGTCCCTTTTCCGTGAATGATGAAGACTTTGGGGTAGCCGGCAAGCAGAGCGTCATCAATATACTTTTCAAGCTGGGTCAATGCATCTTCAAACCGCTCACCGCGCAAATCAAGTTCAGTTTTGACATGATAGCTGGAACCTTTAACAGTTGCAAGCGGCTTTTCAATGTTTTGGCTTTTGGCTTTGACATGCTCTATCTCGTCACGCTTCACTTTAACTTTCATAATACCGACCTGCACTAAATACTCTTTTTCTCCGGATTTTTCCAGCACCGTTCCACGCTGGTTTGCCGATAAAAGCTTAATCTCATCACCCGGCTGCAACTCCCGGTCACCGGCCGTTGTTGATTTTGATTTGTCAGAAGCTTTAGCGCTCAGATCCGGCTGTGCTTTCTCAAGTTTTTTGCGTGCGTCAATCCATTCATGTTCTTTTAGCTGTGCATCAGTTTTCATATTGCGTATATCATCCACAATTCTTTCAGCTTCATCACGTGCTTTTTGCAATGCCTTTTCTGCTTTTTCTTCTGCTTTTTGATATAAATCATCCTGCTTCTTTTCAAACTGCTGCCAGGCTTTCGTCAGGTCATCATACAGTTTTTCACTTTCCTGCAATACCCCGTGTGCCTCGTCATAATCAGCTTCTGCTTGACGGCGGGATTCATCGAGTGAAGCAATCATGTTTTCTACACTTTCTGAATTCACACCAATCTGATTCTTGGCATGGTCTATGACGGATTTATCCAGCCCAAGTCGTTTAGCGATATCAAAGGCATTGCTGCGACCTGGCACGCCGATTAATAATCGGTATGTTGGTTTTAATGTTTCGACATCAAATTCGACTGAAGCATTAACGACATTATCACGATTATAGCCATAAGCCTTTAATTCCGGATAGTGAGTGGTTGCTACAACACGGGCACCCCGCAAGACAACATCATCCAGAATCGACATGGCCAGTGCAGCCCCTTCCTGTGGGTCAGTGCCTGCCCCTAGTTCATCAAATAGTACTAAGGATTTATGATTGACCTGACGAAGAATCGAAACAATATTTGTCATATGTGATGAAAAAGTGCTCAAACTCTGTTCAATTGATTGCTCATCACCAATATCTGCAAAAACGTTATCGAAAACAGCCATTTCACAGCCGTCTGCAGCCGGAATCTGCAAACCTGATTGTGCCATCAAGGTGAACAGCCCAATCATCTTTAATGTTACCGTTTTACCACCAGTATTCGGACCGGTAATCACAATAGAAGTGTAATCATCGCCGAGGGCAACGTCATTCGGGATGACTTCTTCTGCATGGATTAGCGGGTGCCGGGCTTGTTTGACATCTATAATACCGTTATCATTCATCACCGGCATAGCAGCCTTCATCTGTCTTCCCAGCTTTGCCCTGGCAACAATGAAATCAATTTTAGCAAGGATTGAAACATCTTCTGAAAGAATCGCTTCATCAGCGGCTATTTGTGCACTTAATTCTTGAAGAATCCTTTCAATCTCCTGTTTTTCTTTAACTTTAGCTTCCTGCAGCTGATTGTTCAAATCGACAATCGCTTTTGGTTCCATAAACAATGTTGCGCCCGAGGTTGACTGATCATGTACAATCCCGCCAATAGTACCGCGATGCTCTTGTTTGACCGGCAGAACATAACGGTCGTTTCGGATCGTAATAATGGCATCCGACAACATTTTCGTGTGAGATTTTGTATAACTGTCCAATTTATCGCGAACTTTACTTTCAAATGTCCGAATTGAAGAACGGATACTGCGCAATTTCACTGAAGCATTATCCATGATTTCTCCTCTGTCATCGATACAACTGCTTATCTGTCGCTCCAAATCCCTTAGCGTCACTATTCGCTCTGCCAAATCTTTTAAAATCGGCAATTCCTCTTCAGTTTTCTGCAAGAAACTTTTAGCCTGACGGGCACCATAAAGTGTATTGGCGACGTTAAGACATTCCTCGGCTGTCAAGGAGCCTCCGATGACGCTTCGTTTGACACTTGCCCGTATATCGGATATTCCGCCCAGCGGTACATTCAGATTTAACCGTAAAATCTGACTCGCCTCATCAGTTTCAGCTTGCATTACATTTACTTCGTCTATATCTGTCGAAGGCTTTAATTGCGAGGAGCGTTCTTTGCCAATTGATGTAGCTGTCTGGTTATTTAGTTGTTCGATTACTTTGCCGAATTCCAGCCTATGCAATATTCGTTCATTCATGTGGATTTTCTCCTTTAGATGGCTAAACATATCGCGACAGTAAGTCTATCCGTATTGGTACTTTAATCACCATCTTCAAATAAATGGTTTAAGACCTTCCAAACGTTAAACCTAACTTTTTGTACGATTCATAAACGCAATAAGTTTCTCTTTTGACCACGTATTAATAACAGTTTCTGCTTTGAGCCACCCTTTCCGGGCAGCCCCCACACCATAAGTCATATGGTTAAGCATGAAATAATCGTGCGCATCCGTATTGATAGCTATCTTAACTCCGGCTTCCTGTGCCGCTCTCGCCCATTCACTGGATAAGTCCAGCCTGTTTGGGTTTGCGTTGATCTCCAGTGCTGTATCAGTTTCTTTAGCCCGTTCAATCAGCTGCTCAACATCCGCCCTGTAACCCTGGCGCCGGCCTATAAGTCTTCCTGTTGGGTGGGCAATTAAAGAAACATACGGGTTTTCCAATGCTGCGTTTAATCGTGCCATTATTTTCTCCCGGGACTGGTTAAAACTTGAATGAATCGCACCAATAACAAAGTCCATTTCCGCTAAGAAATCATCATTGAAATCCAGTGTCCCCTCAGGCAGAATATCCATTTCGACACCGGCAAATATATGAATATCATCATACTTATCATTTAAATTATCAATCGTCTCCCGCTGCTTGCGGAGCCGTGTTTCATTTAAACCGTTTGCAACTCTGAGGAACTTTGAGTGATCTGTAATCGATATATAATCATAATTTTTTAAGCGGGCTTGATTGACCATCTCTTCCAAAGATTGCGCACCATCGCTCCACGTTGTGTGCATATGCAAGTCACCGCATATATCACCCAGTGTAATTAACGATACAGAATCTTGATAAGCTTCTACTTCACCGGTATTTTCCCTTACTTCAGGCGGAATATAATTTAAATCAAAGTGGTTAAAGAATTCGGCTTCACTGTGAAACGTAAGAACTTCTCCGGTTTCTTCAACTTCCACGCCATATTCATTAATTTTTTCACCTTTTGATTTAGCAAGCTGCCGCATCGCAACATTGTGATCCTTTGAACCGGTGAAATGATGTAATGTCGAAGCAAATTCAATCGGTTCAACGATGCGAAAGTCTACGTTTATATCATAAATATCTTCCAATGTTACCGATACCTTCGTATCCCCCTGCGCAATTACTTCTTTGATCCGTTCCAAATTCAGCAGTCTATCGCGCACTTTTTCAGGATTATCAGTTGCAATGATAAAATCAATATCTTTAATTGTTTCGCGCATTCGTCTCAGGCTTCCTGCCCGCGAATAGTCCGTAATGTCCGGTAGCGTGCTCAAATAATCTTCAATTTCTTCAGCAAGCGGCAGCATCGTGGCAATTGACAGGCGTTCCGGACGCTGATTGGCTTCTTCCAGGGCTTGCAGGATTTTTTCAGCGGACTTTTTTCCGAACCCTTCAAGCTGCTCGACCTCGCCTTTTTCGCAAGCTGTTTTCAATGAATCGGCATCTGTAACACCAAGTTCCTGGTAGAGCTTTGCCAGTTTTTTACCGCCAAGACCAGGTAAATCCAACAGAGGCACTAACCCCTGAGGGACTTCTTTTTCCAGCTGAGCAAGGGTTTCAGATGTCTCATTTTGTATATACTCTGATATAACTGAAGCTGTCCCTTTGCCGATTCCCTTCATTTTTGTAAAATCCTCGATATCTGATAGTGAACGGTCGTCTCTTTCAAGTGCTTGTGCAGCTTTGCGATAAGCTGATATCTTAAACGGGTTTTCACCTTGAAGCTCAAGTCGTATAGCGATTTTTTCAAGCAATTTGATAACATCTTTTTTATTAACCGGCATTTAGCTCACCTTCTTATTGGTTCTATGTATTTAAAAAAAGCCAATCCAAATAGGGCTACACTCATTGTACACAACATACAACTGTACTGCCCACTATTTGAACCAGCCTTTTGTTTCGTATTTTAGTTGTTAATTTAGCAGTTCATCCACGCTGGTAAACCATAAAGTCTTTATTTGCTCTGATAAAAACGGTGTATTTTCAACGATAAACAAGGCTATCGATGAATCATTAATCCACGATTGAATTTCAGCTAATGGTGTCAGTGCCAATATATACAAAACAATAAAAAGCAACAAGTATACTTCTACAAATCCGAGAACACCGCCAAGTATCTTGTTCAGAGAATTCAAGATCGGCAATTCTGCCACAAAGTCAAGCATCGAAGCAATAATTTGCAAAAGTATCTTAACCGCAAAAAAGATAATAGCAAACGATATTGCATTGTAAAATGCACCTTCAAGCGGCAGTGCCTGCAAGAAATCGGCCCATGCGCTACTATCGTCCAATTCAGGGTATGGAATCCATAAGGAAAGCCTTCCTGCCAATTCATCATAGTATAGCGCAGCAAGAATGAAAGCGGCGATAAACCCGATTAAATGGAACGCCTGTAAAATAAAACCGCGTTTTAAGCCGATGAAAAAACCAAAAATTAATAATACAATTAAAATAAAATCCACCATGTGCTATTTATCCTCTTTCTTATGTTGTGACCCCAACAATTCTGCGTAGTCTTTCTTAAGTTTCATGTAATCATTCATTGTGTTGACAGCAGTCAATACGGCCAATTCTGTCGGTGTCAGCTGCTGATTCGCACTATGAATTTCACGCATTTTCTGATCCACTTGACCGGCAACCAGACGGACGTCATTTGGATCTTCTTTACCGACTATTGTATAATGTTTATTGTATATCTCAACGGTTACCCGTGTCTTATCATCCTCCGCCAAACAAGACACCCTCCTATGAATGTTCATAAACGATTCTTTCGCATTTGTAATACATTCCTTTAAAATAATCCACTATATATTAACACAAAAACTGACAATCAGGAAATCGATATTATATGTACTTCTGTCATCCAACGAAGATTTTTCCCCGCATGTAATGGTCAGTAAACCGCCGAAGAACAGCGGCTAACTGACCCTAAATGCCCGATTCGGTTCAGCTAACATTCAGCGGTTAAAACCATTCCGCTGAATGTAGTTTCACTTTAGTTCCATTATTTATGGTATTTTGCTATCGTCTAATATAGCAAATCAATTGGAGGATTAATATGCCACAAACCGTATATGTCTTTCCGGCAGATTTACTTCAGCAAATGGAGCAATATTATGCCGGTCAATTACAAACCACTCCGGCGGGCGCACTTTTTCGCGCCAAAACATCCAATGCCGTTATAACCGCCTATAAATCAGGTAAAGTTTTGTTTCAGGGGAAAAGCCCTGCAGCTGAAGCAGAGAAATGGACCGACAAAACTGAAGAGGAGCAAGTGAAACAGAAAAAGGCGCCAAAACAAACCATGTATACACCGCCTGATACACTGCCGGCAAACAGTCATATCGGATCAGACGAAGCAGGAACAGGTGATTACTTTGGTCCAATTACAACCGCAGCTGTCTTTGTGAGGAAAGAACAAATCGAACTGCTCAAAGAGCTCGGTGTCAAGGATTCCAAGAATTTATCCGACTCCTCCATCCGTCTAATTGCAGAAGACATTCTTAAACTCGAGATTCCGTACTCCCTGCTGGTTTTGCGGAATGAGAAATACAATCAACTGCAAAAGCGCGGCTGGTCACAGGGAAAAATGAAAGCCATGCTTCATCACCATGCCATAACCAACGTACTGAAGAAAATAAATTTTGCCGAAACTGAAGGCATCCTAATAGACCAGTTCTGTGAGCCGGCTGTCTTCAAGCGCCATATCGCGACCGAAAATAAACAATTGCATGACAGGACATATTTCATGACAAAAGCAGAAAGCTCTTCAATTGCTGTAGCAGCTGCATCCATTATTGCCAGAACCAGTTTCTTAAAAGAAATGGAACAGTTATCACAAAAAGCAGGTTTAACTTTGCCTAAAGGTGCTTCAGGCAAGGTTGATCAGGCAGCATCCCGACTAATTAAATCTCATGGGCAAGGAATGCTGGATTCTTATGCCAAAACGCATTTTGCCAATACGAAAAAGGCGCTGGATCGCACATAATAATAGAGCAGACACATAATGTCTGCTCTTTCTATCTAAGTTCTTACGTATGCATTGAATATCTCATTTATTTTAGAGACGATTTCCTGGTAAGATTCTTCAACTTCCTCATCTTTCAATGTTTTATCCGGATCTTGATACAGTAAATTATATGCAACTGATTTTTTGCCATCTGGCAAATTCTCCCCTTTATAAACATCGAAAATATACACATTTTTCACCAAAGGCGAACCCGTGTCTTCAATCATGTCCTTGATCTCTCCGGCATTGACATTTTCATCGACAATAAATGCGATGTCCCTGGAAATTGAAGGGTATTTTGGAATCGGCTGATAATCTGTATCATTTGTGTACGCAGCAAATACAGCTTCCATATTTAAATCAAAAACGTACGTCTCTTTTATATCCATCGTTTTTTCAAAGCTTGGATGCACCTGCCCCACAAATCCGATCACTTGATCATCGATCGTTATGGCAGCACAGCGGCCCGGATGCATATCGGGCAGTTTCGCTTGTTCAAACGCTGCCGGGATATTTAGAAAATCGAATAGCCCTTCAACAATTCCTTTAACCAAATAAAAGTCAGCTTTCTTTTTTTCCTGCTGCCATGGGTGATTCAGCCATAGTCCTGAAAGAACTCCTGATAAACGTAAATTTTCCTCAGGCTGTTGAGATAGCTGGGATTCATCTGTTATGAAAACATTACCGATTTCAAAATAATGAATATCTGTCTGTGAACGTGCCTGATTGTGTGCCAATGATTTCAGAAGCTCCGGCAGCAGGCTCAGACGCAAGTATTGATGATCTTCACTCATCGGCATTGAAAGCTGTATGGGATTCGTTGACTTGTCGTAAAGATCAGGGCCGATCAATTTATTAATAACAGATTCATCTGTTAGTGAATAGGTGATGGTTTCCATTAATCCGGCACTCTGCAAATACTGTTTAACTTCACGTTTCAGCTTTTGTCTTTCCGTTAGTCCACCTGCTTGGGGCGATCCTTCCGGGAGTGTATATGGCAAGTGGTCATAACCATAAATCCGGGCCACCTCTTCGACCATATCTTCAAAAATCGTAATATCACCACGACGGGTTGGTATATGAACGACAAACGATTCTTCATCCTGTTCAAAAGGAAATTGCAGTTTATTTAAAATAGTTCCGATTTCCTCAGAGTAAATAGCTGTACCAAGCCGTTTATTAACTTCAGCCGTTTCAAAAGTTACGGTCTTTTTACTCCGTTCCAATTCATCAAACGATACAGGACCAGCTAAAATCGTTGCGCCTGCATATTTCTCAAATAAGTGGCATGCTCTTAAGCCGGCACGTTCTACACGATTCGGGTCAACCCCTTTTTCAAATCGCGTGCTTGAATCACTGCGCAGACCTGTTTGTTTAACGGCGGTTCTTACGGCAGATGGGTTGAAATATGCAGCCTCCAATAAAATCGTAGACGTGTCACTGTATACTTCTGTATTCTGACCGCCCATTACACCGGCAAGCGCAACGGGTTCTTTGCCATTCGTTATGACAAGATTCTCACTGGTGAGCGTTCTTTCCTCTCCATCAAGTGTTGTGATTTTTTCATTGTCCAGAGCACGGCGCGTTACGACTTTATCAGAGCCAAAACGATCGTAATCGAACGCATGCAGCGGCTGTCCATATTCCAATAAACAATAGTTAGTGATATCAACGACATTATTGATCGGACGGATGCCTGCTGCAATCAAATGATTCCGCATCCACAGTGGGGATTGCTTAATTTCAACATTTTTAGCAATAAATGCGCCATAATAAGGATTCAATTCCGGGTCTTCTGCTGTGACCGAGATATAATCCGCTGCTTTCTCTTCAGAAGGATGTATTGCTTCATCCGGAAGTTTTACCTTCTCATCAAGGATGGCTGCAGTTTCATAGGCTACACCAAGCATACTCAAGGCATCTGCACGATTTGGTGTCAGGTCAAATTCGAACACCGCATCATCCAAATTGAGAAGTCGCTCGACACTTTCGCCAACACGCTCATCCTCAGAAAATACAAAAATCCCTTCAGCAACGTCTGTTGGTACATACTTTTCATCAATTCCCAATTCCTGAAGCGAGCAAATCATGCCATTTGATTCCACTCCGCGGAGCTTCACTTTTTTAATTTTGAAATTATCCGGCAAAACAGCTCCTGGTTTGGCGACTGCGACCTTCTGACCTTGCGCAACATTTGGGGCACCGCAAACGATCTGCAGCTGTTCATCACCTGTGTCAACTTGGCAAAGTTTCAATTTATCGGCATTTGGATGTTGCTCACACGATTCAACATAACCGACGACAACATGGCTGCTTTTTCCTGCGACATATTCAATGCCATCCACTTCGATTCCTGTCTTGGTAATTTTTTCCGAAAGTTCCTCAGGACTGATTGATTCGATATCAACATAATTCCTCAGCCAATTCAATGATACAAACATTACTGTGTCCCTCCTTGTGCATGATGAAACTGTGTGAGAAAACGTTTATCGTTCGTATAGAAATGACGAATATCATCAATGCCATATTTCAGCATGGCAATTCGATCAGGTCCCATTCCAAATGCAAAGCCTGTGTAGACTTTTGAATCATATCCGGCCATCTCCAAAACATTCGGATGAACCATACCGCCTCCAAGAATCTCAATCCATCCGGAATGCTTACAAACTGAGCAGCCGGATCCATTGCAGACTTTGCAGGAAATATCCATTTCAACAGATGGTTCCGTGAATGGGAAAAAGCTTGGGCGCAGACGGATTTCCCGGTCATTGCCGAAAATACTTTTGGCAAATTTATCCAATGTTCCTTTTAGATCACTTAAACGGACATCTTTATCAACATAAAGTCCTTCAATTTGTGTGAACTGGTGCGAATGCGTCGCATCATCCGTATCGCGCCGGTAAACTTTCCCCGGGCAAATCATTTTGACGGGCTTTTCTCCGCCATATTGCTGCATCGTTCTTGCCTGTACGGGAGAAGTGTGTGTCCGGAGAAGCAGCTCGTTTGTAATGTAAAACGTATCCTGCATATCGCGTGCCGTATGTCCCTTAGGCATGTTCATCGCCTCAAAATTGAAATAATCCGTTTCCACTTCAGGTCCTTCCCTGACTTCATAGCCCATACCGATGAATAAATCCTCAATTTCCTCGATAATGCTCGTTAATAAATGAGGACCTCCAATCTCAACAGGCCTG
Source organism: Lentibacillus amyloliquefaciens (assembly GCF_001307805.1). GTDB lineage: Bacteria > Bacillota > Bacilli > Bacillales > Amphibacillaceae > Lentibacillus > Lentibacillus amyloliquefaciens. Next base: position 1,264,912 of record NZ_CP013862.1, read on the forward strand.
CCCGGCAACGTCACATCGAGTGCTTCGTTTTCAAGTTTCGCATCCAATACAGCCTTCTCAAGGACTTCTGTCTTCGCATCAATTTCTGTCGTTATCGCTTCACGCACTTTATTGGCAATCTCACCTACCATAGGCCGCTCTTCTTTAGATAGTTTTCCCATTCCGCGCAAAACACTTGTCAGTGAGCCTTTTTTGCCCAAATACGTTACTTTTATCTCTTGAAGCTCTTTTAAATCGGTTGCCTCTTCAACTTTACTAAGAGCTTCCTTTCGAATCGTTTCCAATTGATCCTTCATTGAAATACCTCCTCATATGCTTTTAAAAATAAAAATTATTAGACATTAAAAAAAGCCTTCATCCCAATAAGGGACGAGGCTATAACGAACGGTCGCGGTACCACCCTTGTTGACACTTGTATTGTGTCCAACTTTGCTTTGATAACGGATCATTCCATCCGATGCACCTTTACTTACGATGAAGGTCCAAGTGCCAGCTCCAGAGTGAAACAGCAGCAATTGAATCAGCAGAAGTGTTTTCAGTCCATGACACCTCTTCCCTTTTGCCGAACAGTGTATTGCTGCCTGGCTCTTTCCAAGCTTTTAAATGACAACAGTTTTAATCAAATTTCTTTTATTATAGATAATTTAAATAAAACATGCAACTATTTTCTAAAAGCATACATCAAAATGCCTGCCGCTACACTGACATTAAGTGATTCAGCTTGACCATAGATCGGAATTTTGACCAACTTATCCGCAAGCCTGAGAATATCCTCATTAATTCCTAATCCTTCATTACCGACAATTAATGCAACTTTATCAGGCACGTTCACTTCTGTAAATAAACGGGCATCCTCCAATGCGGAAGCAAGTACAGTGAATCCATCGTCTGTCTGCAGTTCAGGTATTTTTTCAGATAAATCAGCCTGCAATACCGGTATATGAAATAACGATCCTTGCGTTGCCCGAATTACTTTATCGTTATACATATCAACGGTGCCATTGCCAAGCACAACCGCATCAAATCCCGATGCATCTGCCGTGCGGATCATGGTGCCAAGATTTCCCGGATCTTGAATCGAATCAATTAACAACACTTTCTCTTGAGCGTTTTCCTGCAGCTCGTTCATTTCCACGACTGCTGCTGCCCCTTGTGGCGTTTCGGTCAACGCGACCTGCTGCATCACTTTTTTGTTTACAGTAATAAGCGGGAATTGGCTGTACCATTCAGGCGTGTCAAGGCCGTCTTCTAAAATGATTTCAGTTATTCTCCAGCCGCTTCGGTAAGCTTCTTCAATTAAATGGAACCCTTCAACCAAAAATTCCCCGTATTTGGTGCGTCCTTTGCGTTTATGCAATTTCATCCACTGTTTAACTTTTGCATTTTGCAGTGATGTTATCATTTTTGCTCAACCCACTTTGCGATTTTCTTATATCATCATACATATTTTTTGCTTTACCGGTCAAACTATCGTTAGTTTAATCAATTAGATGAGGTGGTTCCATGGATCTAAACTTACGTAAAGCTATTTTATCCAATATTTCAGAAAACGATCATAAGCAACTGGAAGCAACCATTGTTGATGCCATTCAGGATGGTGAAGAAAAAATGCTTCCGGGTTTAGGTGTACTTTTTGAATTGATTTGGGAACAATCTGATGACCAGGACAAACAAGAGATGATTAAATCATTGGAGCAAGGCGTCCAGCAAGCAAATACCGGCTCATAATGACTATTCCAAAGACAGATGCATTCAGGCGTCTGTCTTTTTAAGGTTTTTCGTAAATTTTATTGCTCTTTAATTCTCGCAGTTGATGAGTTTATGACAAAAACAACTGCCTTTTAGAAAACAGTCTTTCTTATAATTTCTTACATTGAAAATCATAAAGGTAAACTCTTTTGTTCTGAAACTAGCAGCCTATCATTATAAAACATGAAACATCTTCCTTCTGCCTGTTCCATTGATGAATAGAATAGTATATAATTAAATTATTGTATTAAGATGGTGTCTTAATAATACATATAATTTAGAAATGTTAAGAAGGGAGATTATCTTCATGGAAGAGAACACACCGAAAAAAGGAATGTCCAAATGGTTAATAGCTATTATTGTAGCAGCAGTTTTGGTCATTGGCGGGGGTGCAGTAGCATTTGCTCTGATCTCTGGTTCCCCGAAAGCTCAATATTTTCAAGCAGAAAAGAACACTCTCGAATTTTTAACGGACAAAGCGGAGGAACGCTACCAGCCTGAGATGGACTGGAGAGAACATTCAATGGAAAATCCGACTGAGAACTCAGTGGAATTATCCGCTGAATATAACGGTCCACCAAGCAGTGGAATGGGCATGAGTCCTGAACAAATTCTCAACAATTCAACGATTGCCTTCACATCGCAAGTGGATCAGGACAATAATCAAATGAAGGCAGATTTACAAATGAATGTTGCCGGTATTGAAATAAATGATGTCGGGATGTATCTCGATGCTGACAATGCCCGATTGCAGCTGCCATTCCTGGATGAAGCGCTGCAAATCACGGATGAGAAATTAGGTCCGCTGCTGCAGGAAACTGACCCGTCCTTCAGCGATGTTCAGATTGATTTTGAGGCAATATTTAATCAGATGGAAGGAACTTTGCCTGAAGAAGACCGGGAATACATAGCGGATGAATATCTAAGTATGATTTACAGCGAACTGCCTGACGACGCCTTTACGGAAGAACAGGAAGAAGTGACTGTCCAGGAACAATCGATTGACGCAACCAAAATTACATTCAATCTTTCAGAGCAACAATTAAAAGATTTAATCACAACGGTTCTGGAAAAAATGAAAAATGATGACGACTTAAAAGAGATTATCGAAGAACAGATCAGAATGCAGCAATACGGCGTTTTTGCTTCCGGCTCACTGCCAAATGAAATGGAAAATGATGTGACTGCCGCAATGGAAGTTTTTGATCAATCCATTGATGAAGCTATCAGCGGACTGGAAGATTTCCAGATTCCTGAAGGGTTGACATCAACCATCTGGGTTCAAGATGACTTGATTGTCAAACGCGATTTTTCAACGAGCTTAGCACCTGCAGACGAGACGTTGACAACTTTCACAATTAATGGCGATCAATTGTTAAATAATGAGGAACAAAATCTAAGTTATGAATTCGCTGTTGACGATATGGCTTTGTCTGTTGATGCCAATCTATCAAACAAGGATAATCAGCTTGAAGATTCCATCACGATTGCTGCTGATGGGCTAGAATTGTCCTATAACGGCTCCTCACAACTGCAGGATGGCACAAGAGAATTTGAACGGGTCTTTTCATTCAGCAGTCCGGATCCAAACGGCTCAGGAAGTCTGAACTGGAGCGGAGAAGCCACATATGAGAACGATCAAAAGAGTGCGGATCACACATTGACCGTGGAAATGCCAAATATGCCCCAAGATCTTGTCAGTCTCAATATCACGAATGATGCCAAAACAATTGATGAAGTAACACAGCCTGATGATTCCAATGTAAAACAACTTGGCGACATGTCTGCACAAGAATTAGAGACGTATTTCCAAACAGAATTCGCTCAACAATTCCAGCAATGGTTCATGGGGATGATGGGTGCCCCGGGCGGCAATATGAACAGCTTTTAATTAAGGAAGTTGCATTATGGTATTTTTAAAACATACCCTCCTGTTCATCAGGAGCAACCTGAAGAAATTGCAGAGGAAGTGGCTGGCACTTCCTCTGCTTTTACTGTTTCCTGTTCTAATCGTTTCACTCATCGCAGTGGTCATCCTATCCATCTTCATGCCTGATGAGGCCGAACCGATTCAAATCGGACTTGTTGACCAGGATAAATCAGAGGAAACAGAAATGGTTGTCGAATTAATCGAGGAATCATCACAGCTTGGAAGCTTTGTTAATATAAACGCTCTAACCGAGGAACAGGCAAAAAAGCAAATCAACGATCAATTAAGCGGATACATAACTTTTCCGGAGGGTTTTACCGACGATTTGTATAACGGGGAATCAGTCACACTAAATATTACCGGTAATCCTGATAAACAAACGGAAGCTTATCTAATTAAAGAATTGCTGGATAGTATTGCCAGGCACATTCGTACATCACAGGCCAATATTTTAACAATAAACTTTTATCTAAAACAGCTCCCTATCGATAATGCATCACGTCAGGATTTACTTTTTCAGCAATTTAACAACTTTCTTATTTATGCTGTCGGCAAAGATAGAACAATAGATGCTGAAGAGATCAGTAACCACGCTTCCAGTTCGCCCGTCCACTATTATGGACTGGGAGCATGGTTTATGATAACCACCATCTGGCTGTTTTTATTTTACTCATTTTTCACGACTGATGAACAACCCGGGATACAAAACCGGATGCGTTTATATGGGGTAACTACACTTCAGCAGTTAACCGCTAAAATTGTGACAACCTTGATCACTGCCGGTATTTTAACCGGATTGACTCTTTATACATACGTTGTGCTCATGGACCTTGACCTGTCTGTAGAAAACTATTTCCGCACAGCTCTTCTGACAGGGTTGTACAGCTTAATATATCTGGTCATACTGGCAATTCTGGATGTTGTTTTCACAGGGCAAAAGGTGCGATTGCTCCTCCAATCAATTGTGACACTGATCATTCTGCTGGCAAGCGGTGCGATTATACCAACTTTGTATTTCCCGTTATATGTGCAAGACTTGCTTCCATACTTTTTTGCAAGTGATGGCTTTTATTGGCTGCAGGAAGTTATATTAAATGCCAGATTTTATACAGATTACGTGCCAATGATCGTGACTGTGACGGCTGCCGGGTTTATACTAATAGCTACAGCGGCTTGGAAGGAGCGCGACACCCCATGAAACAAATCATAACAACGCGCTTAATACACTGGAAAAAACAATGGTTTAGCCTCGTTTTCTGGCTGCTGTTCCCTATAATTGGCACTGTCTGTATAACACTTATTACCGGTGCTATACAGGAAGATTCGAAAGTTCCAGTCGGTGTTGTGCTTGAAGAGAACACGGATGCTACAGAAGAATTGGTTGAGGAAATCAAACGGGCACCATTTATCAGGATGAAACGGCTTAATCAAGATGAAGCGTTGTACGAATTGGAAAAACACAAGCTTGACAGTGTATTCGTAATCCATGAAGGTTTTAAAGAAAATATTCAGGAAGATAACCGAAACAGATTAATTACCAGCTATCAATCTGATTTATCATTTGCCTATCAGCCGGTCAAGGAAATGATTATATCTTATGTTCAACAAAAAACAGGACGAGCAAAAGCAGCAATTACCGTCAATCAGCTTGAACAGGAATACAACGTTCAAGAAGACTGGGCTTTTGAAGAGATCGTCGCAAAAAGCAAAGAAATCCAGAAGAACGAAAATTTGCTGAATACCGACTTTTCATTTCCTGAATCACCAGCGGAAACAAAACAGAACACGCGAATCTTCTCAATATGGGGGATTTGGGGCATATTCAGTCTCTTGTCAACGTGGCTTCTGTTTGACTGGGTCATTAAGGAAAAACGATCAAAAGCTATATTACGATTGGCATTTACACGTTTTTCTTTAAAAACATATTTGATACAAAATTTCTTTCTTTACTATACAATACTCTTAATAACTGACCTTTTGAGTGTCATCACTTTCTATTGGATGTTTGGGGAATGGATCAGCATTGTAAATGTATTAATTTACCGTTTATTGGCAGCTGTTGCAGCGTTTTTAACAGCACATCTTTTCTCGCATGTATTTGTCTATTATACGTTTGCATTTGCATTTGTGCTGGTCGTTTCAATTGGCAGTGCTGCCGTGCTGCCTACAAGTGTCATCGGTGGGCTGACTTGGTTTACCCCAATCAACCCGCTTACACCACTTCTTTCCGGAGAATATATCAGTTTATGGTCAATGCTTATTATATTATTTGCTTTTCTTTGGATCATCAGAAAGGACCGATATTATGCTTGATGTTCAATCTCTGTCAAAATCATATGACACAAAACGGATTCTCGATACAATTTCTTTCACTATAAACCCCGGTGAAATTGTTGGGCTGGTTGGCGAAAACGGCGCAGGCAAATCAACTCTGCTGCATATTTTGGCAGGCTTAACCAAACTTGGTTCCGGTGCCATAACACTCAACAGTCAATCATACGAATCCAAACCGAAAAAAATCCGCCGGCACATTGGCTTTGTTCCACAGGAAATTGCATTATGGGAAAATTTTACGGTCAAAGAAAATATGGTGTTTTTCGAAAGGCTTGCCTGGAACAACACGAGTAAAAAAGCACTTAAACAACTATGCAGCGATATGGGATTGGATAAGTGGGACGAACCGGTAAAAATCCTTTCAGGCGGAATGAAGCGAAAATTAAATATAGCCATCAGCCTGATTCATGCGCCTGACTTATTGCTGCTCGATGAACCAACCGCAGGAATCGATTTAAAATCTCGTAAAGAAATCGGAGCTTACTTATCCAATTTAGCCAAAATAAATGGGAAAATGATTTTATACACATCACATGACATGGATGAAATTATGCAATTATGTGACCAAATCTATTGCCTCGGCAACGATCCGTTTTATCATCAAGTTCTAAAAGAATATGGCCAACAGCCGGTTTTATTGTAACATTTTGTCCCGCATGGAATGGGCAGTAACCAGCCGGAAAACGGCGGCTAACTGCCCCTAAATGTCCGATTCTGTTCGGGCCTGCAGGGTTCAGGTCTCGGGAGGTGTTGCCACAGGACAAGGAAAGCTGCATAAATATGAGGAACACAAAAATAATAAACATTATAATTGCCTATAAATTTTCCTTTTTTTCTATATGGATTTGTCTTAATAAAAGGAAAAGTGGAAGTCCAAGGGATACACCAACCGTCACTGTCGCGATAATTGGTATCCATAAGTGTCTCATTCCTTTTTGTTTTCCTTCGTACACTAAAAATCCAATGAGAACGATAATTGATACAATTACATCCCACCAAGCGAAGGCACCCATTCTAGATTGGCTTACCTCACTAAAAAATTGCGTTAAACTAAATCCATAGTTAAAAAGCCAAGGTAGTAATTGTGAATACGGAAGCATTATCCCTAAAACTGATAACGCACCATAGAAATATTTCATTCCTACCACCCACCTTATAATTCCGTTACCTGGCCCAATCGTATTATTGAAGACCGGTATTCAAGTTATGAATCGAGTTCCATCCATTAGCTGTTGGATAAATATTGGTATTTAAATCTAATCTTTAATGATTAACATGTTTGAGTCATCAAATTCCCAGTTTGAGCCGTAAGCAACTTCCCAGTAATAACCATCCGGGTCAATAAAATAACCTCCGTATCCACCCCATGATAATGTTTGCGGCTCTTTAACAACTTGAGCACCGACTTTTTTGACTGATTGAAGAATATCATCAACCTCAGTTTCAGATTTTGCATTATAAGCAAGAGTGACACCCGAGAACCCCCTTTTTGACAATTCAGGAGGATTTTCTTCGTTAATATCCTTTGCCAATTCTTCAAGCGGAAATAACTCTAATTTTGATCCTTCATTTTTAAAGAACACAATGACAGGTTTTTCCTCGTCCCCTGTGACCGATGCTTCAAAACCAATGTCACGGTAAAATTTCAGCGATTTTCCAATATCTCTCACACCTAAAGTAATGAGATTAATTCTGTTCATACCAACATCAACTCCTTTATATAAGTTCTTTAAGAGAATTCGACAGATTAATAAATTTTCCTGCGCACTATTTGATTACCCCGCTCATTCTTAAAGATTGAAATTCGATAGTTTATTCGCTTTCTCTTAGGTGACATTAACACCCCTATTCTTTAATGAAGAAAAAATACATAATCCGTAGGTACGCCTTTTTGATCTTGTTGACGTAGCATCGCGGTTACATTTCCACGATGGTAGGTTCCATGGTTCACAACGTGGTGAATAAGATCGGCAAGTATGAACTCACTGCGACCATATCGAGGGTGTTCAGTAATGATGGTTTGTTCTAGATTCTGCTGCTCTGCAAAATAGCTATAGTATTCCTTAGATAATTCATCATAGAATTCCTTGAGCTCATCTATCGATGCCTCTGATGCTTCTGAACGGAGGCGCTCAACTTTTTCAACTGTATCCTGGAAACTGCTTTCTTTCATTGTCTCCAACCAAGTAATGTCTACAACATAAATATGTACCATAACATCTAAAACCGATGGGAAGACGCTTTCAACATTACCGTTATAAACGCGTTCTGGTAGTTGTTTCAAATGATGGAACACTTGCTGGTTAGCCCATACATGGTAATCGTACATTTTTTTTGCCCGATGATTTTCCACTTGATCACTCCTTGTTTAAAATTGGAAAAATTATTAATCATCATTCCATATTTCGATTGATCGCCAATGCAGATAGAGTTACGTTTCATTCTTTTTATATCTTTTATGTACCAATATCCCCAACACCAATACACTTAGCATTATAATAAACAAGTATGATAAGTAGAGAGTCATGAAACCTCCAAACGTTTCATCAAACTCTAAGAGTGCGACATCCGGATCATACACACCTCCCATAGAGATATATCTTGCTACCTCTAAATATATGACATGAAAGATCATACTCATCCACAGTGAACCTGTATACTTTCTGTACAATTGCAAAGCAATGCCAAATGAAATGAGTAATATGAGATAATCCAGCGTTACTGCAAATGGATTACCAAAGAATATTGACGACAGTGCCATCACTACAATCGGTACACAGACAAAGATTAACGGTTGTAATACCAACGAGATGATAAAACGAAACTTCTTATTCAACTCGTTAAATATAAGTCCGCGGATAAAGACTTCTTCCGGGAATGCCTCATACAAAAATGCAGTGATTGAGTTAATTAACACGGCCATTACAACATTTGTTGTTAAATTTAGACTGACATTGTCTATACCACCAAATAGATATGCTGTCGCAATTCCTGTGATCAGTAATATAAAGGGCAAAGATACCCCTACGATGAATTTCGATTTTGAATGAACACCCTTCATCCCAATATTTTTTATCACGTCTGGATTTTTTCTCTTAAGAATGTATATCACTGCAAGCGTTAATCCTGTAAATATTACACCTTGGAGTAGCATACCTGCTTGCCGGTTCATACCTTGATTTTCTATCAAAAAACGTCCAATATTACCGGAAACAAAAAGAAAAAAAGACACCAGTAAGAAATACAAAAATAAATGGCTAAAACTAAAATTTTCCATCTTCATCCCATAACAATTCCCCCTCAATTGAAATCAATTCCAATATTGAATGATTTTACTGACTAATAATTTGAAAAACACCACTTAACACAGAAAGGATTCCAATTCCCAAACAAATTGACCCCGTTATTTTTATTCTTTGTTTCTGTTTTTCAGACTTTCGTATGATTAGGAACAACCCTATAAAAAACAACAGAATGCCTGCTGCAACACTCAGTGTATAAAGCTGTGTATCGATACTTTCAAGTACATGATTAATCTGCTGCTCTACGTTCTGCTCCATATCATTCCACCTCCATATGATTGACATTATAAATAAGTAACATAATAGTCAAAGCGGCAGCCATCATTGCTATTATAGTCATAATCACGGAGGCATCGTAATCAGGCAAGGAATACGCAACAACGTTACAGGACAGGGATGACAAAATAATTGCGGATATAAGTGCAGCAGGTATGGATTTTTTGATAAATCCTATTCCTGTCGCTACAATGCTTATTGACCCAGTTAAAGTAGCCATGATAAAAGTTGTTATAATGGCATCTTGTATAAAAGCCGTTGTGATTGTTTCTTCTACAATAGGATATATTAATTCGGTGATTCCAAACGTTGAAAATACAATGAGGTTACATGCTGCCATTGACAAGGAGATGAATAAAAAAACAACAGCCAATTTCACCAGAAGAATCTTTTGACGTCTGATTGGATAAGAGAAAAGTAAGATTAAGCGCTGACCTGAATATCCATCAATGATAAAACGTGAATACATGACAGAAGCAAGGATGGAAAATGCTGTCATATGGACAACCCCATATAATTTCACAACATTCGTGTATCCAGAGAAAATCAATAAGTCAGGATCATTCGGTTCAAGTTTTGGTGCATATGCAAATAAATAGATAAATCCCATCATAACGATTGAAATAAGGATAGCTGTCTTGATATAGGTACGCATTTTGATTTGCTTTAATTCAAGTTTCATTAATTCGACCATCATTTACCCCTTAATACGTGAAAAAAGTAATTTTCCAGTCCATCAGGATATTTATTTTTAATCGTGTTAAGATCAACTTCTTCTACAACCGTTCCATCAGCAATGACACCAATCGTATCCGCAATATGTTCAACTTCGCTTAAAATGTGACTGGACAATAAAATTGTCATATTATTGTTATCAGCAAGAGACCGGAATAATGATCTCATGTCTCGAATTCCCAGAGGATCCAATCCGTTGGTTGGTTCATCTAAGATTAAAATCTTTGGTTTATGTACGATTGCCCGCGCAATCCCTAAACGTTTTCGCATCCCCATTGAAAACTGAGAAACAGGCTTATCACCTGTAACATTTAATCCGACATCCTTGAGAACCGAATCGATATTACCATCTTTCATTCCCATATAGGAAAGATGAATCTCTAAATTAGCTTTACATGACAAATGCTCATAAAAGACAGGTGTTTCAATCATACTGCCAATATTCCTCAACAGTTTCTCTCTATATTTAAAGCTATCCATCCCCAAAACCTCTATCCTCCCGGCAGTGGGTGAAAGCAATCCTATTAAAAGTTTAAAAACAGTTGTTTTACCAGCTCCATTTGCTCCTAAAAATCCATAAACCGAGTTTCTGCGGACAGACATATTACAGGATTTAATGACTTCCTGCTGGTTAAATGTTTTGATTAAATTTTCAACATTTACTGCCATTTTACGATCCATCATATCTGTCCACGTCTGAATATAGTTCCTGGAGAAGCCTTTTAGAATTCTGAAGGATTTGTTCATTCATAATATCCACTCCCATTCTTTTCATCATTAATTGAAGAAATTTCAATCGCCGTTCCAACTGTTCTTCACTGCATTTGAAGATTACTGGATCACACCAAAAATTAAACAATAAAACAAAAGCTTCCGCACACTCATTCGGGTATTCAGTTGTGATGGACCCATCATCATTACCTTCTTTTATAATATTAGCAATAATTGGTGCGCTTTTATTAACAGAATCTTTCATTGCTGACACAATAAAATCTGAGCTTTTCATTTGTGTACTAAATGCATTGTCAAGAGAATGTGTCTTATGATCAGCCAAGTCTTTTTCCAACAGATGAGTTAATTTTTCTTTTGCAGACTGAGCATGAATCTCATGTAACCATTGTTCAACTGTTTCTTCCACATGATTTGATTTATTTTCTCTAACAGCTTGGATAATTTCTTCCTTCGTCTTGAAATGATAATATATTGCTCCTTTGGACATTTCAAGAGCCTCGGAAATATCCTGAATACTTGTTTTCTCAAAACCTTTTTCAATAAAAAGCCGCGTTGAAACAGCAATAATTTTTTCTTTTGTTTCTTTTGAATTATATTTTCTCGTCAACTGTTGCATCCTCCTAAAACCGGATGACCGGTATGTTTATTGTTACATAATCTTACTGATTTGTCAAAAAAATTATTCAACAATCTATTGTGTAAGGTAAAGTATGGTTTTACCACGAGGGGGCCAGGATTATTGCCTTCATATGGCTTGTCATTCTTGTAATTCAAGGCCTATATGTGTTTGTTATGGCGGATAAAATTCAACAAGAGGATAACGATGATGATTGATTTCATTCTTGATTACAAATGGTATTTTTTGTTGCAGGAGAAGATTTTTGGCGTTTTCTTTCTGTTCGGTGCAGACCTATCCGTGGTTTTGATTCTTGTTTCCCGCCCCGTTATTTTTCTTTCTTTTATAGAGCACGTAAATCGCATTGCCAGCCACCAATAATACAGAGCCAGTCAAGCACCCATATATAGAAGGTAGATGGGGCACATCAGGCAGAAATACGAGTTGACTTCCAATACTACCCCCGATGAATACCACTAGAGCCATCATGCTCAATCTCCACTCGGAATGTGCAATTTTCTTTATTTTTTCATACTCCCTTCATTCTTCGATATTTTATTTACGGGCTGCAGCATCATTGAACGGCTTCTTTTGGTTTATATTGCTCATAAGACGAGTTAGCACCTCTCCAACTTCAACAATTCGCCTCATTCTCCTTACATTCATGTAAAAACTACTGAAACATTCCATCATTACGCCCAATTCATGAACAACCAAAATTAAAGATGTATTTCTTTATTGGATTTGCCACAACATTCATTCTAGATTATTCCCCATTTGTTTTAAATATAAATAAAGACCATAATCTGTCGGAATAGAAGCATAACCCATCTGTCTTAACATAGCAGTGATATTACCACGATGATATGTTCCATGGTTCACAACATGAAGCACTTGCTCAAACACACTTGTTTCCATCAAATCACCATTCGGGTTTTCAATCACAAGGGGTTTGTCTGAGTTTTCCATTTTACTTAGGAACAACTTGTATCGTTCTGACAGTTTAAGAAACATCGCTTCCATTTCTTCTATTCCCTTTGACACTTTTTCCTCTTTTAGTTGCTTTTGTAGCTTCAATGAATAATTCATACTTTTACCAGAAAATACTTCTATCCACCCAAGATCAGAAAGATAAACATGGGCTAAAACATGAGATATCGATGAAAATACACTTTGAACTTCTTGACGATAAACATCCTTGGGAAGCTCTTTTAGTCGGTTGAAAATTTGTCCGTTTGCCCATTCGTTATAGTCATACAACTGTAATTCAAGCTGCGCCATTTAAAAATTTTTCCTTTCATGTTTGATATAGCACCCTAATTATACACTACCAGATTGGTTTTAAAGCTCTATTCTTATTCCGCGAAAACGCCAGTTTTCCAAAGATAGATTATATCAATAATTATGATGTGCTCTTGGTAAGAATTTGAAAAGAGACCCCAAATTTATCTGTTAAATTGGCAAAAGCAGGACTAAAAGGGGTTTCTGAAAGAGCATGATTTACGTTTCCATCTTCCTTTAAGCCATCATATATTCTTTTTGATTCTTCTGCATCACTTGTCTCAATGCAAATTGTATTTAGATTTCCTGACCTTATAGTTGAACCAGCTGAATCAGAAATCATCAACTTTGATTCACCTATTTTCAGTATGGAAAACGCGACACGATCCTTTATTTCTTCAGATATCTGTTCTGGCTCTGGCATATCGCTGAATTTAGATAGTATAAGTTCTTCTGCATCCAATACACGTTTATAGAATTGAATAGCCTCTTTTGCATTTCCTGGCATAACTAAAAATGGTGTGAGTTGTTTAGTCAATCTTATTTCCTCCTAATATCCGCTAAAATTATATTAGACTTTATTCTAGAATCTGACCCTATTTTGGAACTCTTTAAGTCCAAGCGTATTAGCATAATTTTATCAAACTTTTTAGAAATTAATGAGGGAACAAGGGTACTCTTTGAAACAAGTGGAATATTTTTTAGCAACTGGTGACGATCCGTAGTTTACAAGTAAATCAATCCCTTTTCAATCATTCTTTTGATCCTGATAACCAAATAAAAGTTCGCTTTAATTCGGTTTTCAGATACAATGAGGCGCCAGGCAAAGATTCTAAATTTCCTTTTGAGAGTAAGTAGAATATAAACTAGCTAATTCAAAAGCTATATCTTTTATCTCCTTTTATTCAGATTTGAAAAAAATCTCTAATGCTTTTCTTTTAGTTCAAGGCTCAAAAGGGGACTTCTTGCCGAGCACGTTAAATCAAGATTCAATGATCTCCCTTTTCACCCTTCACAACGTATAATCCAAACTTTTAAGGCTGGTTATATGGTGGCTGCATTTGACTCGTGTAATAATATGGAACGGAAGGGTGATAGTAGGGTTGATAGTAAGCCTGCTTATTGCTGTAACTGCCTCTTCTTTGATTACAATCTGCCGGCGGTCCAATAATGACCGTATCCCTGATTGGCTGCAATGCTTGCTGAATCTGTTCTTTATCAAGGCAATACGTATGAGCAAACACCTGAGGAGGCGTCAAACGAAGCACATCGGAACCCCAAACAGTATTGAGCTCGGATATATCATAAATGGTAAGGACATGTGTGTTATCCTTATTTGCAGCAAAATAATGCCACCAACCTTGTGGAATCGTCACCACTTGCTGGGGTTGGATTCGAATATTGTTCAATTCATTCGTGGATGGATTGATCATTGAAACGATTGTTTCGCCGGTAATACAATAAATTAACTCGGATGCGTTTAAATGATAATGCGGCTCAACAATATTACCGGAACTTAAAAACACGTCAAGCAAAAATACATTTCCCATCGTTTGCATTTGTTCCTTGCCAAGTACATTCACATAATTGTGTTGGTTTTTGGTAAAGAATCTGCTTTGTTCCATGTCATACGAATAGTGCAAATTGGGATTTGTATAATCCATATTGTGTTCAGTCACAGTTGTTGCCCCTTTCTTGTGCTAAATGTTATATCACAGATTATGCGACTATCATAAATACGTGATGGATACCATGAGTCATGTAAGCGTTATTTGTCCAACTTATCGTTCACCTTCGACAATCATTCGCCCCCTGTGTTTTCCATATTCTTCTTGCTATTTTATAACCGGGTCATCCGTTCCTTCGATGACATATTCTCCCTAGTGGTGCAAATCAATAAAAACATCTACAGTCTCAAATTGATCCTGCAAAACATCACGCACCGTCTGTGCATCAGGCGTGATATAGCATCCCGGTTCGGGAGATGAAGCTGGAAAATCCTCAGGCTGTGGTGTATAATTCAAGTCAGGATTGAAGTCCCGATTCATATCGAAGCCTCGGTTGGATGCATAATCCCATTATTAATGTTCATATTTTCGACGATTTCCTTTAAATTAGAGAAAAGGACAGTTACCGACTATTTGTCGTAACTGTCCTTTTTACTAACAAATCGCTATTGAACTATCCTGCCATTAACTTAATAACGTTATTTCAAAAACCTACCATTAGAAAAATGCGTTGTTCCATTAAATGGCCTGATTGTTTTATACCAACCTCCCTCAATAGCATTTACTCAAATCACAAACTATTCATGTTCTTTGTCTAATTGTTGCTTAATGTTCTTTTTCTGACGTAACAGTTTTTGAAATGTTTGATCAAGTTCTTGGGTCGGTTCAATACTTAACTGGCTCAGCACATTCGTTATTTCCATCTCCACTTTCAACATTTCTTCTTCCAGTGGGGTTTGCTCTGCAGCCGGCTCCACTTGAGCTTTCACAAATTCTTGATAGTTGCCTTCGAACGAATAGATACAGTTGTCTTGAAAGGAGAAGACCTCGGAGGCTGTGTTTTCTAAAAAACGGCGGTCATGGGAAACGAATAATACCGTTCCGGGATAATCGACAAGCAGAGACTCCAATGCTTCTACCGCCTCGATATCTAAGTAATTCGTCGGTTCATCGAGAATCAATACGTTTGTGTCACTGACAAATAACTTCCCAAGCGCTACTTTTACTCGTTCCCCGCCACTCAAGACATGTACCGGTTTAAATACATCTTCTCGAAAAAAACCAAGCCGTGCCAAGACAATTCGTATGAGTGTTTGGTTTTGAGACGAAGTCTTTCGAACATTATCCAGTATGGATTCCTTTACATCTAATACCTCTAGCATCTGACTGAAATAGCCGAAAGAGACTGAAGGAGACACGTGAATTCCATCCGCATCTTCTAAGATCATGCGTAAAAACATTGTCTTCCCGCTTCCATTTGGGCCAATGACCGCTACTTTATCGCCCGCCGTAATTGTGAAATCAAATTCCTTCCAAAGCAGCCTATTCCCCGCGATTCCGGTCACCTTGTTCCCTCGGATAATCGTTCGATTTTTAAGCTTCTCTTCATCTGCCACTTGCATTTTGACAGGAGGCAGTTCTTTTATTTTCTCTACCTTATCAAGCTGGTTAATCCGGGATTGAATGGCTTTTACTCCTTGGTTTAGCTTCTTTTGTTTTTTTGCAAAATATGGCTTTGCACCTGTTATTTTGGCTTCGGAAGAGGAAATGTTCTTCGGTTTCTTCGTCGCTCGCTGCGCTTTCTGTTCTTTCTGGTGCATCGCCTCTTCCAATTGTTTTCGCTTCTGAACATATTTCTCATACTTTTTTTATGGCTTTTACGAGACGCTAGTTTTTGTTGCTCATAATCCGTGTAATTTCCAGTATAAAAATGGACTTTCTCATCTTCTATTTCCCAAATTTGTGTACAAAGCGCATCCAAAAAAGCACGGTCATGAGAAACAATAATCATTGCTCCCTTCTGTTCTTGCAACTGCTTCTCTACCTTTTCTACGTTTACTGTATCAAGATGAGTCGTTGGTTCATCGGCGAGAAGGACAGCTGCTTCTTTAGCTAGTGTTTCGTAAATAATCGCCTGGGAGATTTCTCCCCCGCTCTTCTGATGAACCCAAGGTTTCAATTGAGGAAGCAGAGATACCTCAGCGTTTTTAGCCACAGTTCCTGACTCAGGCTCCACATTTCTCGCAATAACGTTGAGTAAGGTTGTTTTCCCTGAACCATTTCAACCAACCAGCCCAATTCGATCTTTAGGATAAATGGTTACATGATTAACATAAAATAACGTACGGTCTTTCACTTCACAACGGATATCTTGAAGGTGAATTAATGCCATTCTCATCATCTCCATTTTCAATATAGATGGAGACTAATTTTACAAAATAGCCTCCTATTCATGGATAGACACGTTCAGAATAGGAGGCATAGGTATACATATATCAGGCAGTAAACCTTTTAGACCCTACTAATCCTATTCTGAACAGTGATGAATTCCATGCAAAAGAAAACCTCTTATCGAAAGGTTTTGGCATATGCATTCATCTGTTCTAAAAAATAGGATTAGTACTTCATGAGCCTACAGTTCCCCCACTTTCTTTTTGTTACTACTTATTTTAGTTTCTGGCATTTTGGAAGTCAAGTGACGTCTCTTTCTACCTATCTTGAGCAACAATCACGCAACAGTTTAATTATTATAGCGATAGGTAAGCCTTTTCCGCCTAAACCATCAATGCGCTCAATCATCAACATATTTGAATTCAACCACCCGATTATTCAAAGAACTTAAATGGGGCATAGTAATATAAACAAGTTAGCAAAGAAAGGTACTAAACTTATGGAAAAAATAATTCTGTGGTTCCTCCTGATACTAGGTATTGCCCTTTTTATCTTTAGTTTAAGAAAACAGCCTATAAAAGATTGGTTGTTGTCTTTTTTACTCACTTCTTACTCAGCATTGATTTTAGGCACAATCGTTGTAGAATTTAAATTGATTAAATACCTTGTATTAAGTAATCACGTTAATGCGGGCTATCTTTACGAGCTTCTGTTATTTCCAGTTATTGGAGTTTACTTTTATCAAACGTCCTATCGTTCAAATTTGCCGGGTATCATTTTCCAATGTGCTTTATACACATCAGGATTAACCATTGTTGAAGTAATTATAGAGGAGTATACCAACATAGTCGAATTCGTAAATTGGCACTGGACATATACGCTTTTAAGCGTTTTTTGCTTCATGCTTGCCATTCGTTTTTTGTTGAAATTAATAAACCGGAAAAACAAATATTAAATATTACCTTGTTCAACATAATGGCCCAATTCGGACACAATGCTTCTTCAACAACTGCGCCCGTTAAGTGAATAGTATATTATTACCCTTAAAAAAACACACTTTTAAATACTTGATAAATGGCAATTCCAACGATAACACCTGATGTAGTGACTAACCACTTTGGCATTGTACGCTTTTTATATATGTTCACTTTGCACACTCCCCTCAAAGTGATAAACAATAGTTAATTACTTTTTATTTTAACACATATTACTCAACAATCTGGCCCTACAATGGCAATTTGGGCGCCGTACTTTATTCCGCAACTGCGCCCGTTAATTTAATACGAATCCCAGTATAGAAGCAAAAAATATAAACAAGGAAACAATAATACTCATATAACCCGAAAATGCTCTTTTATCTTCTTTAAGTTCAACTACTCCAGTAATCAAAAAAGTTATACCTACTACCAACGCCAAGTAAGGGATGAACTCAA
Organism: Lentibacillus amyloliquefaciens; assembly: GCF_001307805.1. Classification (GTDB taxonomy): domain Bacteria; phylum Bacillota; class Bacilli; order Bacillales; family Amphibacillaceae; genus Lentibacillus; species Lentibacillus amyloliquefaciens. The sequence goes on from NZ_CP013862.1 coordinate 1,283,199, forward strand.
AATCTTTAGTTATTAGCATAAAGCCTGCTAACACTACACTAATTATTTGAAAAGTAACTCTTAGTATTTTAAAAATATTTTTCCCTCCCACGACCTTGCCCTATTCAGAAGGATGCACCTATTAGGCTAGCGCGCCCGTTAACTGAACCAGTAAGAAATACACTTTAACTTTCTTTTTTTGAACAGCCCGTTTTATATCAAATACTCCTATTGTTCCGCAAATAAGTACGCCCAGAATAAAAAGGATTGTAAAACCCCAACGGCTTCCCCAGTTTATAAACACATTGTATAAACAAAGCAATGCAATAGTAAGAGAACCGTATTTTTCTCGCCACTTATCAATTTTTGAAAAATACTTTTCGCTCTTTTTACTCAAAACAACTCACTCCCTTACCTATTTCCTATTCCATTAAATTGCCCTTATATACTGAACGGACACCAAGTCTTATTCTGGAATGGCGCCCGTTCGTATTGCTTAAATAAAATTCAAGTAATCCGTTACCCCATAGGCAACCAATCCTAAAATAGATAAGACACAAGTTATAGCACTTAAGAGATATGTTTTACTTTCTTTTTGATAAATCCTTTTCATTATGGTACGAAAAGCGAACACAGCAGTCATACCCACAAAAATAAGTATTCCGAGATGTAAGAATTCATTTATTACTATAATCATCCCAATAAAACTGGTCCAATAGAGTATTTTTTCACCATATTTATGTAGTTTATTTACGTATTTTGTACCTAAATCGGATTCCTCTATATTAAATTTCGCTATTAGCTTTCGATTGATAAATTGATCTAAAACCAGAATAGCAATTAGAATAATAATAAGGACTGCCATTTTAAATGCCTCCTCTTGTAGGCCATCAACTGGCTTCATTAGCGTAAACGTCAATTATTTGTTTCATAATCGACCCATTCCTGAAGATCAACACTATCTTACTGAGTCAACAATTTTCTTCGCATTTATCAATGACAAACCATATTTCTCTCTCAATGATTTAACAGTCTTTACTTCCGTTGAAGTTTTTAATATTTCTTTTGCCTCATTTTTTATATCTTCATATGTCCCAGTATTCTCTAGAAGCCTGGCGTTTTCTCTTTTTAAAATACTGTTTTCACGCATTAAACTAAAGCACCAACACACAAGTGCAATGATAATTAATAACGAGCTAATATCTGACCACGGCATTTTCAAGATCCCCTTTAATCATTGGTTTTGGTCAATGACCTACTTAAATTTTAGCATATTCTTCTCCCCAAAATGGGTCAGTCTCAGAAGAAAAGGACGCAATTCTTATTCCGGAATGGCGCCCGTTTGAAGAATACTTACACACCATCTTTGTAATTTCTATAATGTTGTATTTCTTTTTTCAAAGTACCTTTTCTCGTTTCCACCCATTGAACTTTTCTAAAAGTAATCAAGGATAACACAATCATTAAAAGATAAGCACTATATGAGGGACTTTCGCTATGAATAATATCCAATCTAATCACTCCCTTTTAAAATTTCATCTTAAACAATCTGCCCCGATTACGGCACACATTTATTTGGTTAACGCGCCCTTATATGGAATAAGCACCTTTGTTGAATTTCTATACCTTCCTTTGATAGTTCTCTAAAGTATTGTTTTCATTATTCTTACCTAATTCGAATCAAATGCTTCCCGATAAAATTCCCTTAACTCAGCTCCATTATCCGGCCATTCAGGCGGCTGTGCGTTAACCATCATACCCAATGCATCAAGACAGCGATGCCATCCTGCAGCTGTTGCTGACGCCCAAGACCAGTCATCAAACGTATGCTCAAATGTCATTCGACATCCATCGGAGGTGTTTTGCAATTCGATTCGCAGCAAATCATCAACCTCACGAAAAGCAAAAACCACAGGTGGCTCGAATGCAGTAATCACTCCTTCATACTTCGTTCCTTCTCCATCATCAAAGTCAATTTTGCCACCTTCATTGAGATCCATCTCTCCCGTTGCAAACGGATACCACTTGGTAAAGTAATCAGGATCCGTTATGTAGCGGAAAACTCTCTCAGGTTTATGTGCAAAAAAACGCTCAAATTGCAAAACACAACGACCATCTCTTTCATATAACTTTCCATATTCATTCATTTTTTTCCTCCTCACATTTTTCGATATTAACATAAGTAAAAGCGTGCAATTTTATCCCAGAATAGCGCCGGATGATTGAATACTCATGTTAATAAATTATTCCCGTCAGATAATGATGGCTTTTACATCCATTTTGCATCATTTTCCACTACATCCTTAAATCGATGTCTGGCTATTTCACGGATTAATTTAAATGGTAAAGGCTGGTTCAATTGTAACTGTATCGCACTTTTAGTTGTCGAGAAAGGTTTTAGTTCTTTGTTAAACGTATTAATTGTGGCAGGAGTAGGATAAAAATTTATATGATTCTTAAATGCTCCAACAGTGAACAAAACCCTACGATAAGTAAATGCGGGAACACCCCATTTTAGTCCCTTTTCTGCCTCTGGAACTACCTCAGAAAGACATGTTAGCAAAGCATTTAATGTTCGCTGGGTCTCCAATGGGAATTGAGATACATATTCATCAATATTTTGTGGTTTTTGTTTAGTCATATTTTCAGCTCCATTTACTATTCTTCCTATCTGCAGTTTTCAACAAAATAGCCCTACAATGCCAATTTGGGCGCTATCCTTTATTCCGGATTTGCGCCCCGATTATTTAACAGACCTCTTCTGATATTAGCTATTCGTATTGGAAAAATCGTCAATCGCTTGAACAGCCAGTTCCAATGATTTAATTCTTCTTTCTAAAAGCGTTCTTTGAGGACTACCTGCCTTTGACTTTGCATAACTATTCTCAATTGATGGGAATAAACCAATAAGAATAGT